>NZ_JBEYXR010000009.1:0-287196 GCF_040645135.1 Streptomyces sp. NPDC046859 | reverse complement strand
GTTGATAGGCCGGATCTGGAAGCACGGTAACGTGTGGAGGTGACCGGTACTAATAGGCCGAGGGCTTGTCCTCAGTTGCTCGCGTCCACTGTGTTGGTTCTGAAACCACGAACAACCCCATGCCTGGTCACGGTGTGGTGCGGTTGAGAGTTTCATAGTGTTTCGGTGGTCATAGCGTGAGGGAAACGCCCGGTTACATTCCGAACCCGGAAGCTAAGCCTTACAGCGCCGATGGTACTGCAGGGGGGACCCTGTGGGAGAGTAGGACGCCGCCGAACTCCTTTTAGAGCTCTGGCTCTTGGGCACAACTGCCCGAGAGCCAGAGCTTTTTTGTGTTGAGGTAGGGTCGGGTAGCATCGTCGATTCGTTCACCACAGGAGGCCCCCGGGTGGAGGTCCAGGAGACCCGTGTCCAGACAGACCGGGTCCTCACCATCCCCAACGTCCTCAGCATGGCGCGGCTCGTTGGTGTACCGCTGTTCCTGTGGCTGATTCTGAGGCCCGAGTTCGGTGGGCCCAAGAGTGACGGCTGGGCGCTTCTGGTGCTGGCCCTGAGCGGTGTCAGTGACTACCTGGACGGCAAGCTCGCCAGGCGCTGGAACCAGGTCAGCAGCCTCGGCCGGCTTCTGGACCCGGCGGCCGACCGGCTCTACATTCTTTCGACTTTGGTCGGCCTCACGTGGCGGGAGATTCTGCCGCTCTGGTTGACCGCGGTGCTGCTGGCACGTGAGCTGGTTCTGCTGGTCATGGTCGGGATCCTCAGGCGCCACGGGTATCCGCCGCCGCAGGTGAACTTCCTGGGGAAGGCGGCCACCTTCAACCTGATGTACGCCTTCCCCTTGCTGCTGCTCAGTGACGGCAGTGGTTGGATCTCGTCACTCGCTGCTATTTTCGGATGGGCGTTCGCTGGATGGGGTACAACACTCTATTGGTGGGCAGGAGTCCTCTACGTGGTACAAGTCCGCCGTGTCGTTCGCGCGGACGCCGCCATGGCCGATTGAACTCGCCGATTGCAGAGGGCGTAGCGGCTCGATGGCCCGCACGGGAAAAGTGCGGGACAATCAGGACGGGTGAAGTCGGCTAGACCGTCGTCTCTGGAGGAGGACGCTTCCGACATGAAGGCCGTCGTGATGGCCGGGGGTGAAGGCACTCGCCTTCGCCCCATGACCTCGAGCATGCCCAAGCCGCTCCTGCCGGTGGTCAACCGGCCGATCATGGAGCACGTGCTGCGGCTGCTCAAAAGGCATGGGCTGAATGAGACCGTCGTCACCGTTCAGTTCTTGGCTTCTCTCGTCAAGAACTACTTCGGTGATGGCGAAGAGCTCGGTATGGAGCTCACGTATGCCAATGAGGAGAAGCCACTCGGTACCGCCGGAAGCGTCAAGAACGCAGAGGAAGCACTGAAGGACGATGCCTTCCTCGTCATCTCCGGCGATGCCCTGACGGACTTCGACCTCACCGAGCTCATCAACTTCCACAAGGAAAAGGGCTCGATGGTCACCGTCTGTCTGACGCGTGTGCCGAATCCCCTGGAATTCGGTATCACGATCGTCGACGAGGAGGGCCGCGTCGAGCGCTTCCTGGAGAAGCCGACCTGGGGCCAGGTCTTCTCGGACACCGTGAACACCGGCATCTACGTCATGGAGCCCGAGGTATTCGACTACGTCGAAGCCGATGTGCCCGTGGACTGGTCGGGTGACGTCTTCCCTCAGCTGATGAAGGAGGGCAAGCCCATCTACGGCTATGTCGCGGAGGGCTACTGGGAGGACGTCGGTACGCTCGAGAGCTATGTGAAGGCCCAGGCCGACGTCCTGGAGGGCAAGGTCGACGTCGAACTCGACGGCTTCGAGATCTCTCCCGGTGTGTGGGTGGCCGAGGGCGCCGAGGTACACCCCGACGCAGTGCTCCGGGGGCCGGCCTACATCGGCGACTACGCCAAGGTGGAGGCCGGCGCCGAGATCCGTGAGCACACGGTCATCGGCTCCAACGTCGTCGTGAAGAGCGGTGCCTTCATGCACCGGGCCGTCGTGCACGACAACGTGTACGTCGGGCAGCACAGCAATCTGCGAGGCTGCGTCGTCGGCAAGAACACCGACATCATGCGCGCCGCGCGGATCGAGGACGGCGCGGTCATCGGTGACGAGTGCCTGATCGGTGAAGAATCGATCGTTCAGGGCAATGTGCGGGTGTACCCGTTCAAGACCATCGAGGCCGGCGCCTTCGTCAACACCTCGGTGATCTGGGAGTCCAGAGGCCAGGCGCATCTCTTCGGCGCCCGCGGCGTCTCCGGCATCCTGAACGTCGAGATCACGCCCGAGCTGGCGGTGCGGCTTGCGGGTGCGTACGCCACCACTCTGAAGAAGGGGGCCACCGTCACGACGGCCCGTGACCACTCCCGTGGTGCGCGGGCGCTGAAGCGGGCGGTGATCTCCGCGCTGCAGGCCAGCGCCATCGACGTACGGGACCTGGAGAACGTGCCGCTGCCGGTCGCGCGGCAGCAGACCGCGCGGGGCAGTGCCGGCGGGATCATGATCCGTACGACGCCCGGGGTGCCGGACTCGGTGGACATCATGTTCTTCGACGGACAGGGGGCCGACCTGTCGCAGGCCAGTCAGCGCAAGCTGGACCGGGTCTTCGCACGGCAGGAGTACCGGCGCGCGTTCCCGGGCGAGATCGGCGACCTGCACTTCCCGGCCAGTGTCTTCGACTCCTACACCGGGTCACTGCTGCGGAACGTCGACACGACGGGCATCGCGGAGTCCGGGCTCAAGGTCGTCGTGGACGCGTCCAACGGTAGTGCCGGTCTGGTGCTGCCCAGCCTGCTCGGCAAGCTGGGGGTGGACTCGCTGACGATCAATCCCGGTCTCGACGAGTCCAGGCCCACCGAGTCGGCCGAGACGCGGCGGTCGGGGCTGGTGCGGCTGGGCGAGATCGTGGCGTCGGCGCGGGCCGCGTTCGGCGTGCGTTTCGACCCCGTCGGGGAGCGGCTGTCGCTGGTCGACGAGAAGGGGCGGATCGTCGAGGACGACCGGGCCCTGCTCGTCATGCTCGACCTGGTGGCCGCGGAGCGGCGCAGCGGGCGTGTGGCGCTTCCGGTGACCACCACCAGGATCGCGGAGCAGGTCGCCGCCTATCACGGGACGCAGGTGGAGTGGACGACCACGTCGCCCGACGACCTGACCCGCGTGGGCGCCGAAGAAGGGACGATCTTCGGAGGTGACGGCCGCGGTGGCTTCATCATCCCGGAGTTCAGCAGCGTCTTCGACGGCACCGCCGCCTTCGTCCGGCTGATCGGACTGGTGGCGCGTACCCAGCTCACGCTCAGCCAGATCGACGCGCGGATCCCGCGGGCCCACGTCCTGAAGCGGGACCTCGCGACCCCGTGGGCGGTCAAGGGGCTCGTGATGCGCCGGGTCGTCGAGGCGGCCGGGGATCGCTTTGTCGATACGACCGACGGTGTGCGGGTCGTGGAACCGGACGGCCGCTGGGTGATGGTGCTGCCCGACCCGGCCGAGGCGGTCACCCATCTGTGGGCCGAGGGGCCGGACGACGCGTCCGCCCAGGCGCTCCTCGACGAGTGGGCGGCGGTCGTGGACAGCGCCGGCCGCTGAGTCCCGCGTAAGCACATGTGCCGGACAGGTACCCCTGAAAGGGGCCTGTCCGGCACACGCGGTGGGGCCATTCGGAGTATCGGCGGCGACGTGCGACGATGTGCGGCATGCCGCAGCCCCCCGTTCGGAGCACACCCACGCGCCCGCCGCGTCCGGACGCGTCCATGTCGCTGCTCACCAACGTCATGGATCACAGTCTCGACGACGGCTACGCCGAGGCCGCCGCCCGTAAGAAGGCCGCCGGTGAGGGTGGGCTGCCCAAGACGCTGCGGGCCAAGCTGGGGCTCGCCGTGGGCCTGGTGCTCGCGGCGCTCGTGGTGACCGTGGGAGCGGCGCAGGCGCGCGTGGCGGCGCCCGTCGTGGCCAAGGAGCGTGAAGAGCTCGTCGACCGCGTCGAGAAGGAGACCGAGGCGGCGGACGAGCTGGAGAAGACGGTCGACGAGCTGCGGGCCGATGTGGGCGCCCGGCAGCGCGAGGCGCTGAAGGCGGCCGGTCACGGCGAGCAGGCCGACCTCGTGAGCATTCTGTCGGGCGCCGTCGAGGTGCGGGGACCCGGCGTGAAGCTGGTCGTGGACGACGCCAAGGAGGCCGGTGACGTCGCCGGAGGTGACGCGCGCGGGGCGTCCGGCTTCTCGGACACCGGACGGGTGCGCGACCGCGACATGCAGCGCGTCGTCAACGGCCTGTGGGAGTCCGGCGCGGAGGCCGTCTCGATCAACGGACAGCGGCTGACCGCCCTGTCCGCGATCAGGGCCGCGGGTGACGCGATACTGGTCGACAACAGGCCGCTGGTGCCGCCGTACACGGTGCTCGCGGTGGGGGACGGGGAGCGGCTGAGCCGCGCTTTCCAGGACAGTGCAGACGGCCTGTACCTGAACGCCCTGCAGGAGAACTTCGGCATCCGGACCAGCATCTCCGCGCAGGAGGACCTCCGGCTGCCCGCGGCGCCGAGTGTGATCGTCCGTACAGCACAGCCGAACACCGAGACAACTGAGAAGGGCACATCGTGATCGCCGTACTGGGCCTCGTCGTGGGCGTCGTGGCCGGCCTGTTGGTCCGGCCCGAGGTTCCGGCGGTCGTCGAGCCGTATCTGCCGATCGCCGTCGTGGCGGCTCTCGACGCCGTCTTCGGTGGTCTGCGGGCCATGCTCGACGGCATCTTCGACGACAAGGTCTTCGTCGTGTCATTCCTGTCGAACGTGGTGGTGGCCGCGTTGATCGTGTTCCTGGGCGACAAGTTGGGCGTGGGCGCGCAGCTGTCCACCGGCGTCGTCGTGGTGCTCGGCATCCGGATCTTCTCCAACGCCGCGGCGATCCGCCGGCACGTCTTCCGGGCGTGAGGCCGATGAGCGACCAGGACGCGACCCCCGAGAACCGGCTGCGCAAGGAGTTGCCCGAGGAGGTGCACGCCGACCCCGACGAGGCTCCTGAGGCCGCTGAGGAGGACGGCGACCGTACGGCGGAGCTGACCGGCCGGCAGCGGCTGGTGAACGGGCTGTGGCCGCCGCGGGTGAGCCGGGCCCAACTCATCGTGGCGCTGCTGCTGTTCGGGCTGGGCTTCGGTCTCGCGGTCCAGGTCGCCTCGAACAGCGACGGCGACAGCGCCCTGCGCGGAGCACGCCAGGAAGATCTTGTCCGCATCCTCGATGAACTCGATGACCGCAGTCAGCGTCTTGAGGACGAGAAGCGAGGTCTCGAGAAGCAGCGTGACGAACTGGAGAACAGTTCCGACCAGGCCGAGGAGGCCCGCCGGCAGACGGTCGAGAAGGAGAGACAACTCGGCATCCTCGCGGGCACCGTGGCCGCTGAGGGACCCGGCATCACGATCACCATCGACGACACGAAGGGGACGGTCGAGGCGGACATGCTGCTCGACGCGATCCAGGAGCTGCGGGCGGCCGGGGCGGAGGCGATGCAGGTAAACGGTGTCCGCATCGTCGCCGGCACCTACCTGTCCGACGCGGGCAACACCGTGAGCGTCGACGGGAACAAGATCAACGCTCCCTATCGTTTCAAGGTCATCGGCAAGCCGCAGGACCTGGAGCCGGCCCTCAACATCCCTGGAGGCGTGGTCCAGACACTGGAGAAGGAGCAGGCCATCGTGACCATCGAGCGGTCTGACAAGATCGTTGTGGACGCCTTGCGGGCGGCGAAGCGGCCTGACTACGCTCGGTCGTCCTCCAGGTGAACCGGTGGTGCATGGGGGACTTCCGGCAAGGGCATGAGGTTGCGGGGGGTCGACGCACCGATTGGGTGGTGCGTGGTGGAAACTGTCTGGCGGAGACGGACGTTGTGAAGATGTCCGGGTCGGCCAATAGGTTCAGTCAGGGTTCGTCCTGCCCCACGGGCGGGTCTGTTTCGGTCAAGGGGAATCGCCCGTGAAGTTGTTTGGGAAGCTGTTCGGCAAGAGTGCGCGAGATGAGAACGCGACCACTCGTCACCGCGCACAAGGGGACGAGGAAGGGCAGCGCCCCCTGTTCAGGGACCAGGTTCCTGGACCGGGCGGCGACATTTCCGGAGGTCAGGGCGCGTCGTCGGTTGACCCTGGCCAGTCCGGCGACATAGGTTTCGGGCAACCGTCGACCTCGAGTACGGGTGGAGGGTTTTCCCCGATGTCGGCCCTGGTGTGTACGAGGTGCGGTAACCGCAACGCGGAGAACAGCCGCTTCTGCTCCAACTGTGGCGCGCCGCTGCGCGCCGGCGGGGTGCCCGAGCGCCCGTCCGAGACGACGTCGACGATCTCCATCTCGGGCATCGAGGCCTACGACGCCGAGACCACCGGGCAGACGCAGATTCCCGCGCTCTCCCCGGAGGCACAGGCCGCCGTCGACGCGCTGCCGGTGGGTTCCGCGCTCCTGGTGGTGCGCCGTGGACCGAACTCGGGCAGCCGCTTCCTGCTGGACAGCGATCTGACCACCGCCGGGCGGCACCCGCAGAGCGACATCTTCCTGGACGACGTGACCGTCTCGCGTCGGCACGTGGAGTTCCGCCGCGCCCAGGACGGCTCGTTCACCGTGGCCGACGTCGGCAGCCTCAACGGCACGTACGTCAACCGCGAGCGGATCGACCAGGTCGCTCTGAACAACGGTGACGAGGTGCAGATCGGCAAGTACCGGCTGGTCTTCTACGCGAGCCAGCAGGGCTTCTGACCTCCCCCGGACCCGTCCGGGGAGACCCAGGGAAGGTCCATGCTGAAAACACCGAGCGGCGGTGCCGGGAACGGCGCCGCCGCCACGGACGGTCGGCCGATGAGTATCGGCAGGGTGCTGACCGTGCTGCGCGAGGAGTTCCCTGACGTCACCATCTCCAAGATCCGTTTCCTGGAGTCGGAAGGGCTGGTCGAGCCGCGCCGCACGCCGTCGGGCTATCGCAAGTTCGGCCCGCAGGACGTCGAGCGGCTGCGCCACGTCCTGCGGATGCAGCGGGACCACTATCTGCCGCTGAAGGTGATCCGCGAGCATCTGGACGCCATGGAGCGCGGTGAGGCCCCGGCCCCCGCGCTGGGCCGGCAGCGCGACGGCGACGGGGTCCTGGAGCCGGCCGAGGAGCGTGCGGCGGCCCGTCTCGGACGGGCGCAGCTGCTGGCCGCGGCGGGGATCGGGGAGCAGCAACTCACCGAGTGGGAGTCGTACGGGCTGGTCACCCCGCTGCCGGACGGCGCCTACGACGCGGAGGCGGTGACCGTGGCCACGCTCGTGGCCGAGCTGGGCCGCTTCGGCATCGAGCCGCGGCACCTGCGGGTGATGAAGGCCGCCGCGGACCGTGAGGCCGGCCTCGTGGAGCAGGTCGTCGCGCCGCTGAAGCGACACCGCAACCCGCAGACCAGGGCTCATGCCGAAGCCAGGGCCAAGGAACTGGCGGGGCTCACCGTCCGGCTGCACGCCGCGCTGATGCGGACGGCGCTCGGGGTGCGGCTGCCCTGAGGGGCCTTGCACGGATCGGCCGGATCGGCCACCCGATCCCGGCCCGACTACCCAAACGTCCCGAGCACGGCCTAGGGTTGCTGTGTGAACGAGCTCGATGTCGTAGGTGTCCGGGTCGAAATGCCCTCCAACCAACCGATCGTGCTCCTGCGTGAAGTGGGAGGCGACCGCTACCTCCCCATCTGGATCGGGCCCGGGGAGGCGACGGCGATCGCCTTCGCCCAGCAGGGCATGGCCCCCGCGCGACCGCTGACCCACGACCTGTTCAAGGACGTGCTCGAGGCGGTCGGCCAGGAGCTCACCGAAGTGCGCATCACCGATCTGCGTGAGGGCGTCTTCTACGCCGAGCTGGTCTTCGCCAGCGGTGTCGAGGTGAGCGCCCGTCCGTCCGACGCCATAGCGCTGGCGCTGCGCACCGGGACGCCGATCTACGGCAGTGACGGTGTGCTCGACGACGCGGGCATCGCGATCCCGGACGAGCAGGAGGACGAGGTGGAGAAGTTCCGCGAGTTCCTCGACCAGATCTCGCCGGAGGACTTCGGCAGCAGCAGTCAGTGAGACGGCGTGGGCGACCCGCCCGGCCTGGTCCGGAGCGGCCCGGCCCACGGTCCGTCACGGCCCGCGGGCCGGGCATGTGCCACGGGCGAGGGAGGGCGTCATGGACCCCGGTTCGGGCGCATTCGGCTAGCCTTTCCCCGCGACGGGGCACGGGAAACCACTCGTAGGGTGATTATCACTCGGCGTGCCGAGTGTGGCGATCGTTGACGCACCCCCGGTGACTGCCTACCGTCGAGAAGGCAGGTCAAGGACGGAGGTCGGCGTGAGAAGCAGCGGCGGCGGTACGGCTGGGGGTGCACCCGAGCGCGGCCTCGGGGCGAGCGGCCCGTACCCGCTTCACGGCAGCGCTGACCAGGGCGGTGCGGCCGATCACGCCCCGCAACGACCGGCGGCCGTGCCGAGCAGCGGCGGAGGGGCGGCGTCCATGGCGTCCGAGCAGATCGGGTACCGGGGTCCGACGGCCTGTGCGGCCGCGGGGATCACGTACCGGCAACTGGATTACTGGGCCCGCACCGGACTCGTCGAGCCCAGTGTGCGGCCGGCGTACGGGTCGGGGACGCAGCGCCTCTACAGCTTCCGGGACGTCGTCGTCCTCAAGATCGTGAAGCGTTTCCTGGACACCGGTGTGTCCCTGCAGAACATCCGGACCGCCGTCCAGCACCTGCGCGAGCAGGGCTTCCGGGACCTGGAACGGCTGACCCTGATGAGCGACGGCGCCACCGTGTACGAGTGCACGTCGCCGGACGAGGTCCACGCGCTGCTCCAGGGCGGGCAGGGGATCTTCGGGATCGCCGTCGGCGTGGTGTGGCGGGACGTCGAGAGCGCGTTGTCGCAGCTGCACGGGGAGCGGATCGACACCGGGGAGACGCTGGTCGGGCACAACCCGGCCGACGAGCTGGCACGGCGGCGCAACCGCGCGGTCTGAGGACGCGCAGAGGCGTTGTCAGTGCCGTAGGGCAGCATCGGAACTGTGAGAAACGCGCCCACCATCCTGCATCTCGACATGGACGCCTTCTACGCGTCGGTGGAGCAGGCGTCCAAGCCGAGCCTGCGGGGGAAGGCCGTGATCGTGGGCGGGCTGGGGCCCCGCGGGGTGGTCGCCACGGCCTCGTACGAAGCGCGGATCTTCGGGGTGCACTCGGCCATGCCGATGGCGCAGGCGCGGCGGCTCGCGCCCAACGCCGCGTATCTCGTGCCGCGCTTCTCGATCTACCGGGACGTCAGCGAGCGTGTGATGGGGCTGCTGCGGGAGCTGTCGCCTCTGGTGGAGCCGTTGAGCCTGGACGAGGCCTTCGTGGACCTGGAGGCCGGGGGAGTGGCCTGGGACGCGGAGTCCGCCCGGCTGGTGGGGGTGAAGCTGCGCTCCGACATACGGACCGCCACCGGCCTGGCCGGGTCGGTGGGGCTCGCGGCGTCCAAGATGGTCGCGAAGATCGCCTCGGAGCAGGCCAAGCCGGACGGGATGGTGCTGATCGAGCCGGGGACCGAGCGGGCACTCCTCGGGCCGATGTCCGTGCGCGTGCTGCCGGGGGTGGGGCCGGCCACCGGGGACCATCTGCGGCGGGCCGGGATCCACACCGTCGAGGAGATCGCCGAGGCGGGCGAGGACGAGCTGGTGCGGCTGCTGGGGAAGGCGCACGGGCACGCCCTGTACGCGATGGCGCTGGCGCACGACGAGCGGCCCGTGGTGGCCGAGCGGGAGGCGAAGTCCGTCTCGGTCGAGGACACGTACGACGTGGACATCCATGACCGGGTGCGGGTGGGGTTGGAGGTGCAGCGGCTCGCCGACCGGTGTGTGCGGCGGTTGCGGGGGGCCGGGTTGTCGGGGCGGACGATCGTGCTCAAGGTTCGGCGGTACGACTTCTCGACGCTGACGCGGTCGGAGACGTTGCGGGGGCCGACGGATGATCCGGCGGTGGTGCGGGAGGCTGCCGCGCGGCTGCTGGACGGGGTGGACACGACCGGGGGCGTGCGGTTGCTGGGGGTCGGGGTGAGCGGACTGGCCGACTACACGCAGGAGGATCTGTTCGCTCAGGCGGCGGGGGCTGCGGGGGCTGTGGAGGTGGGCGGCGATGCCGAGGAGGGGGAGCTCGGGCTTGCGGGTGCCACGGTCACTTCCGAGGGGGACGGGGGCGGTGTCAGCGGTGGCGAGGAAGGGCGGGCTGAGGAGCAGCCGGCCGAGCGGCGGTGGCACGCCGGGCACGATGTGCGGCATGCCGCGTACGGGCACGGGTGGGTGCAGGGGAGTGGGGTCGGGCGGGTGACCGTGCGGTTCGAGACGCCGGATTCCGGGCCGGGGCGGGTGCGGACGTTTCGGGTCGATGATCCAGCGCTGGACGTGGCGGAGCCGCTGCCGTTGGTGTCGGGGTGGGGGGAGGCGTCGGCTGCCGCGCAGGGGGAGGCGCCTGTGGTGCGGGGGTAGGTCTGCCGGGGCGGAGGAGGCGCTGGGCCGCGCTCGGGGGTGTCGCCGCGCCCGCCTGTGCCGCCCCGGTGGCAGGACTGCCCGCGGCTACGTCAGGGATTGTCGTCGGGGGTGTTGGTGGGGGCCAGGGTGCCGAAGTCGTGGTCCGGGGGCGGGGGGCCCGGGGACACGTCGAGGCCGTAGTGGTGGTAGAGCTGCAGTTCCTGTTCGGGGGACAGGTGCCGGCCCACGCCGAAGTCGGGGGCGTCCTTGATCAGGGCGCGGTCGAAGGGGACGTGCAGGCTGCCGTCCACCAGTTCGCTCGGCTCCAGGGGGACGAAGGCGTCGCGGGAGAAGAGACCGGTGTGTATCGCCGCCCACTCGGGTACGCCGGTCGCGTCGTCCAGGTACACCTCGTCGATGGTGCCGATCTTGGTGCCGCTGCGGTCGAAGGCCTTGCGGCCGATCAGGTTGCGCGGATCGATGTCGGTCTGCACGGTCCCTCCACTTGGTCGCAAGTCATCCGTCAGCACTACGAAAAGCCAGATCCGTGACCGCGGCCACTCGAAGGTTCGTGCGGCGACCCCGCTGGTAGGCTTGGCGTCGGCTGCTGACCCCGTGCGGGAGAGTCCTCCGGAGATCACCGGAGGCGCCGAAGGAGCAAATCCTCCCCGGAATCTCTCAGGCACACGTACCGCATGGACGAGGTCACTCTGGAAAGCAGGGCGGGTGTCGACGGCTCCCGCTCTCACCGACGGTGAAAGCCGGGACCCTCGGGCGCCCCGGTGAAGCTCTCAGGTCGAGATGACAGAGGGGGAGGCCGTCCGGGTACCCGTGCCGTGGTGCCCCTCGAAGGTCGTCAGACCAGGAGGCCTCCGCAATGACCGCCCATCGCATTCCGCTCTCCGAGCTCGAGCAAGGAATTCCCTTCGAGCAGCGCCACATCGGTCCCGATTCCGAGGCGCGGGCCAAGATGCTCGCCCACGTCGGGTACGGCTCGCTCGACGAGCTGACCGCCGCCGCGGTCCCGGACGTCATCAAGAACGCCGACGCGCTCGATCTGCCCGGTGCGCGGACCGAGGCGGAGGTGCTGGCCGAGCTGCGCTCCCTCGCCGACCGGAACCAGGTCCTGGACTCGATGGTCGGCCTCGGCTACTACGGGACGTTCACCCCGCCGGTCATCCTGCGCAACGTCATGGAGAACCCCGCCTGGTACACGGCCTACACGCCGTACCAGCCGGAGATCTCCCAGGGCCGGCTGGAGGCCCTGCTCAACTTCCAGACGGTGGTCGCCGACCTCACCGGGCTGCCGACCTCCGGCGCCTCGCTGCTCGACGAGGGCACCGCCGCCGCCGAGGCGATGGCTCTGTCGCTGCGTATGGGCAAGAACAAGAAGGGCCTCTTCCTGGTCGACGCGGACGCCCTTCCGCAGACCATCGCGGTGATCCAGACCCGCGCCGAGCCCACCGGCGTGGAGGTCGTGGTCGCCGACCTCAGCGAGGGCATCCCGGCCGAGGTCGCCGAGCGCGAGATCAACGGTGTGCTCCTGCAGTACCCGGGCGCCTCCGGTGCCGTACGGGACCTCACGCCCGTCATCGAGCAGGCCCATGAGCTCGGTGCCCTCGTGACCGTCGCCGCCGACCTGCTGGCGCTCACCCTGCTGAAGTCGCCCGGCGAGCTCGGCGCGGACATCGCGGTGGGCACCACGCAGCGGTTCGGTGTGCCGATGGGCTTCGGCGGACCGCACGCCGGCTACATGGCGGTGCGCGAGAAATTCGCGCGCAGCCTGCCCGGCCGCCTCGTGGGCGTGTCCGTGGACGCCGACGGCAACAAGGCGTACCGGCTCGCCCTGCAGACCCGTGAGCAGCACATCCGCCGGGAGAAGGCGACCAGCAACATCTGCACCGCGCAGGTGCTGCTCGCCGTGATGGCCGGCATGTACGCCGTCTACCACGGCCCCGACGGCCTCAAGGGCATCGCCGCCCGCACCCACCGCTACGCCACGATCCTCGCCGCGGGCCTGTCGGCCGGCGGGGTCGAGGTCGTGCACGGCTCGTTCTTCGACACCGTGACGGCCCGCGTGCCCGGCAAGGCCGCCGACGTCGTCGCCGCCGCCCGCGACCACGGGGTGAACCTGCGCCTCGTCGACGCCGACCACGTGTCCGCCGCCTGCGACGAGACGACCACCCGGTCCCAGGTCTCCTCCGTGTGGAAGGCGTTCGGCGTCGAGGGCCGTATCGACGCGCTGGACGCGGCCGCCGGGGACGCGCTGCCCGAGGCGCTGCTGCGCGGCGACGAGTACCTCACGCACCCCGTCTTCCGGCAGCACCGCTCCGAGACCGCGATGCTGCGCTACCTGCGCCGGCTCGCCGACCGCGACTACGCCCTCGACCGCGGCATGATCCCGCTGGGCTCCTGCACGATGAAGCTCAACGCGACGACCGAGATGGAGCCGGTCACCTGGCCCGAGTTCGGCCAGCTGCACCCGTTCGCGCCCGCCGAGCAGGCGGAGGGCTATCTGACCCTCATCCGCGAGCTGGAGGAGCGTCTCGCCGAGGTCACCGGCTACGACAAGGTGTCGCTCCAGCCGAACGCCGGCTCGCAGGGCGAGCTGGCCGGTCTGCTCGCCGTGCGCGGCTACCACCGGGCCAACGGCGACGACCAGCGGACCATCTGTCTGATCCCGTCCTCCGCGCACGGCACGAACGCCGCCAGCGCCGTGATGGCCGGTATGAAGGTCGTCGTCGTGAAGACCGCCGGGGACGGCGAGATCGACGTCGAGGACCTGCGGGCGAAGATCGAGAAGCACCGTGACGAGCTCTCCGTGCTGATGATCACCTACCCGTCCACGCACGGTGTGTTCGAGGAGCACGTCGCCGACATCTGCGCGCAGGTGCACGAGGCCGGCGGCCAGGTCTACGTCGACGGCGCCAACCTCAACGCGCTCGTGGGACTGGCCAAGCCCGGCCACTTCGGCGGTGACGTCTCGCACCTGAACCTGCACAAGACCTTCTGCATCCCGCACGGCGGCGGCGGTCCGGGCGTCGGCCCGGTCGGCGTGCGCGCGCACCTGGCGCCGTACCTGCCGAACCACCCGCTGCAGCCCGCGGCCGGCCCGGAGACGGGCGTCGGCCCGATCTCGGCCGCGCCCTGGGGTTCCGCCGGCATCCTGCCCATCTCGTGGGCGTACGTCCGCCTCATGGGCGGCGAGGGCCTCAAGCGGGCCACGCAGGTGGCCGTGCTGTCCGCGAACTACATCGCCAAGCGCCTCGAGCCGCACTACCCGGTGCTGTACACCGGTCCGGGCGGGCTGGTCGCGCACGAGTGCATCATCGACCTGCGCCCGCTGACCAAGGCGACCGGCGTGAGCGTGGACGACGTGGCCAAGCGACTCATCGACTACGGCTTCCACGCGCCGACCATGTCGTTCCCGGTGGCCGGAACGCTGATGATCGAGCCGACCGAGTCCGAGGACCTGACCGAACTCGACCGGTTCTGCGACGCGATGATCGCCATCCGCGCGGAGATCGAGAAGGTCGGCTCGGGGGACTGGCCCGCCGACGACAACCCGCTGCGCAACGCCCCGCACACCGCCGGGGCGCTCGGCGGCGCGTGGGAGCACGCGTACACCCGTGAGGAGGCCGTGTTCCCGGCCGGAGTGTCGGCCGCCGACAAGTACTGGCCGCCGGTGCGCAGGATCGACCAGGCCTTCGGCGACCGGAACCTGGTGTGCTCCTGCCCGCCCATGGACGCGTACGAGGGCTGACACTCCGCGCGGACCGACGCCGCGTGTGAGATGACGAAGGGCTCCGCCCCCGGCCGTGACCGGCCGGGGGCGGAGCCCTTCCGTATGCCACCCGCCAGGGCGGACACGGCTCGGGCGCGGCACCGTATGGGTTCCGTCAAGGGAGCGCCGCGGGCCGTATGGGAGCCGTCAACAGCGGTCGTTTCCGGCCACGGAGGAGGTTTCCTCGAAGCGTCCCGTCCGAACGACCTTCACCCAGGAGTCCACGATGGCCGATCTGGCCTTCGTCGTCACCGCCATCGCGTGTTTCGCGCTGGTGGCCCTCGTCGCCAAGGGGGTGACGAAGCTGTGACCGCCGAGAACCTCGTCGGCCTCGTCGTGGCCGTCGCCCTGCTGGGCTATCTCGTCCTCGCCCTGATCTTCCCGGAGAGGTTCTGAGAACGCAGATGGGTCCCGTCTCCGCCGGCGTCCTCCAGTTGCTGGCCCTCACCGCAGCCCTGGCGCTCGCCCACAAACCGCTCGGCACCTATATGGCCCGGGTCTACTCCTCGGACCGGCACTGGCGTGCCGAGAAGTGGATCTACCGGTGCATCGGTGCCGACCCCGACCGGCAGATGCGCTGGACCGCGTACCTGCGCGGCGTCCTCGCCTTCTCCGCCGTCGGCGTCCTGTTCCTCTACCTGCTCCAGCGCCTGCAGGGCGTGCTTCCCGGGTCGCTCGGGTTCGCCTCCATCGACCCGGACCAGGCGTTCAACACGGCCGTCTCCTTCGTGACGAACACCAACTGGCAGTCGTACTACGGCGAGCAGGCCATGGGCCACGTCGTGCAGACCGCCGGCCTGGCCGTGCAGAACTTCGTCTCCGCCGCCGTCGGCATGGCCGTCGCCGTGGCGCTGGTGCGCGGGTTCGCGCGCTCGCGCACCGGTGAACTGGGCAACTTCTGGACCGACCTGGTGCGCGGTGTCGTCCGCGTCCTCGTCCCGATCGCCACGGTCGGCGCGCTTGTGCTCGTCGCCTGCGGGGTCCTGCAGAACTTCTCCGGCGTCCACGAGGTCGGCCAGTTCATGGGCGGCACCCAGCAGTGGAACGGTGGCGCGGTGGCCTCGCAGGAGGCCATCAAGGAGCTCGGCACCAACGGCGGCGGCTACTTCAACGCCAACTCCGCGCATCCCTTCGAGAACCCGACGCCGTTCTCCAACCTCTTCGAGATCTTCCTTATCCTCCTCATCCCGTTCGCGCTGACCCGGACGTTCGGCATCATGGTCGGCTCGGTGCGCCAGGGCTACGCGATCCTCGCCACGATGGCCACCATCTGGCTGGGCTTCACCGCCCTGATGATGTGGACCGAATTCAGCCACCACGGCTCGGCGTTCGCCATCGCGGGCGGGGCGTACGAGGGCAAGGAGGTGCGCTTCGGCGTCGGCGGTTCGTCGATCTTCGCCGTGGCGACCACGCTGACCTCGACCGGTGCCGTGGACTCCTTCCACTCGTCGTTCACCGGACTCGGCGGCGGCATCGCCCTGCTGGGGATGATGCTGGGCGAGATCGCGCCCGGGGGAGTGGGCTCCGGCCTGTACGGCATGCTGATCATGGCGATCATCGCGGTGTTCATCGCCGGTCTGATGGTCGGCCGCACCCCCGAGTACCTGGGCAAGAAGATCGGCTCCCGCGAGATCAAGGCGGCGGCCTGCTACCTCCTCGTCACGCCCTCGCTCGTGCTCGTCTTCACGGCCCTCGCGATGGCGCTGCCCACCCCGGCGCACTCCATGGCCAACAGCGGGGCGCACGGCTTCTCCGAGATCCTGTACGCCTATACGTCCGCCGCCAACAACAACGGCTCGGCCTTCGCCGGTCTGAACGCGGACACGCAGTGGTTCAACACCACGCTCGGACTGTGCATGCTGCTCGGCCGGTTCGTGCCGATGGTGTTCGTGCTGGCCCTGGCCGGCTCGCTCGCCGAGCAGCGACCGGTCCCGGTCACCACGGGCACCCTGCGCACCGACAAGCCCCTGTACGCGGGTCTGCTCGCCGGCACGGTCATCGTCGTCACCGGCCTGACCTACTTCCCGGCCCTCGCCCTCGGGCCGCTCGCCGAGGGGCTGGCGTCATGACCACCGATCTACAGAAACAGGACGCCATGTCCCCTACCCCTCTCGCGCCCACGCTCGCGCCCCACCAGGACACGCCGACCGGGCACAGGACGCCCCAAGGACGCGTCGGCGCGGGCATGTTCGACCCGAAGCAACTGCTCAGGTCGCTGCCGGACGCCTTCCGCAAGCTCGACCCACGGGTCATGGTCAAGTCACCCGTGATGTTCGTGGTGTGGGTCGGCTCGGTCCTGACGACGGCCTTCGCCGTCGCCGACCCCGGCGATTGGTTCGGCTGGACCATCAGCGCCTGGCTGTGGCTGACGGTGGTCTTCGCCAACCTGGCGGAGGCCGTCGCCGAGGGCAGGGGCAAGGCGCAGGCCGACACCCTGCGCCGGGCCAGGACGGACACGGTGGCGCGCCGGGCCGACGGCACGACGGTCGCCGGCACCGAGCTGCGGATCGGCGATCTCGTGGTGTGCGAGGCCGGTGACGTCATCCCGGGCGACGGGGACGTCGTGGAAGGCGTCGCGTCCGTCGACGAGTCGGCGATCACCGGTGAATCGGCCCCGGTCATCCGGGAGTCCGGCGGCGACCGTTCGGCCGTCACCGGAGGGACGAAGGTCCTCTCCGACCGGATCGTCGTCCGGGTCACGACCCGGCCCGGCGAGACGTTCATCGACCGGATGATCGGCCTGGTCGAGGGCGCGGCCCGGCAGAAGACGCCGAACGAGATCGCGCTCAACATCCTGCTGGCCTCGCTGACCGTCGTCTTCCTGCTCGCCTGCGCCACCCTGCCGCCGCTCGCCGACTACGCCGGCACGCATCTGTCGATGGTCGTGCTGGTGGCCCTGCTGGTCTGCCTGATCCCGACCACGATCGGGGCGCTGCTCTCCGCCATCGGCATCGCGGGCATGGACCGGCTCGTGCAGCGCAATGTGCTCGCCCTGTCCGGGCGGGCCGTCGAGGCCGCCGGTGACATCTCCACGCTGCTGCTCGACAAGACCGGCACCATCACGCTGGGCAACCGCAGGGCGGCCGAGTTCGTGCCGGTGAGCGGGGTGACGGCCGCCGAGGTGGCGGACGCCGCCCAGCTGTCGTCGCTGGCGGACGAGACGCCCGAGGGCCGCTCGGTGGTCGTGCTCGCAAAGGAACGGTACGGACTGCGCGAGCGGGAGCTGACCGGCGCCGAGTGGGTCGCGTTCACCGCGCAGACCCGGATGTCCGGCGTGGACGTCCCCGGACGCAGGATCCGCAAGGGTGCCGCCGGGGCCGTCATCGCCTGGGTCGCCGAACGCGGCGGCGACGTGCCGGGCGAGGCACGGGAACTGGCCGACCGGATCGCCGGGGCCGGTGGTACGCCGCTGCTGGTGGCGGTGGAGGACGCCGCCGGGGCGCGGGTGCTCGGCGTCGTCCACCTCAAGGACGTCGTCAAGGACGGCATGCGCGCACGCTTCGCGGAACTGCGCCGCATGGGCATCAGAACCGTCATGATCACCGGTGACAACCCGCTGACCGCGAAGGCGATCGCCGAGGAGGCGGGCGTCGACGACTTCCTCGCCGAGGCGACTCCCGAGGACAAGATGGCGCTGATCAAGCGGGAGCAGGCGGGCGGCAAGCTCGTCGCGATGACCGGTGACGGCACCAACGACGCGCCCGCGCTCGCCCAGGCGGACGTCGGCGTGGCGATGAACACCGGTACGTCGGCCGCCAAGGAGGCCGGCAACATGGTCGACCTCGACTCCGACCCGACCAAGCTGATCGAGATCGTCGAGATCGGCAAGCAGCTCCTCATCACACGCGGCGCGTTGACCACGTTCTCCATCGCCAACGACGTGGCGAAGTACTTCGCGATCATCCCGGCGCTGTTCGCGGCGGTCTACCCCGGGCTGGACAAGCTCAACATCATGGGCCTCTCCTCACCGAGCTCGGCGATCCTGTCGGCGGTCGTGTTCAACGCGCTGGTCATCGTCGCGCTGGTGCCGCTGGCGCTGAAGGGCGTGCGCTACCGGCCCGTCAGCGCGGACCGCCTGCTGCGGCGGAACCTCACCGTCTACGGCCTGGGCGGCCTGATCGCGCCGTTCCTCGGCATCAAGGTCATCGACCTGCTCCTCTCCCTCATCCCCGGAATCGGCTGAAGGACATGAACCACTCCGTATCCCACACGGCCCGTCTGCTCTGGGCGGGGCTGCGCGCCCTCCTCGTGCTCACCCTGGTGACGGGTGTCGTCTATCCGCTGGCCGTCACCGGCGTCGCACAGGGGCTGTTCGCCGGCAAGGCCAACGGCTCCGAGATCAGGGCGGACGGCAGGGTCGTCGGCTCCTCCCTGATCGGCCAGGCGTACAACCTGCCGCTGAAGAAGGGCCAGGAGACCCCGGCGCCCGACCTCAAGTGGTTCCAGGGCCGTCCGCAGAACGGCCTGGGCAGCAACAGCCTCAACACCCGGTACCACCTGATCCTGTCCGGCGCGACCAACCGGTCCGGTGACAACCTGGAACTCGTCCAGTGGGTGAAGGAGGCCAAGGCCGCCGTCGTCAAGGACAACTCGACCGCCGGGTACCGGGTGAAGCCGTCCCAGGTCCCCGCGGACGCGGTGACGTCCTCCGGTTCGGGGCTGGACCCGGACATCTCCCCGCAGTACGCCGACCTCCAGGTCCACCGGGTCGCCGAGCGCAACGGCCTGTCCCCGGGGCAGGTGCGGAAGCTGGTCGAGGCCCACACCGAGGGCCGTACGCTCGGATTCATGAGCGAACCCCGGGTCAACGTCCTCGAACTCAACGTCGCGTTGCGGGACTTGGCCGGCACGCGCTGACGCGGGCCGTTCGCCCGGGGGACACGGGGCACTACGGTGCGTGAGCGTGCCCGGACACACGTGGGGGCCGGCTCGCAGTCGGAGTCTGCGACCGGCCCCTGGGAGTACTCCGGGCGTGCGGCGGGCGCCGCCCGGTGACGCGGGCCTGTCCGGCGTGTGGGCCGGGGACGGCTACGCGGCGGTGACCACCTTGCCGGCGACCAGCGGACGGTGCGGGGCGATGATCTTGCCGTCCGGCAGGAGTTCACCGGTGTCCTCGAAGAGGAGAACACCGTTGCACAGCAGGCTCCAGCCCTGCTCCGGGTGGTGCGCCACGAGTCGGGCGGATTCCCGGTCGGCGGAGTCGGCTGAGGGACACGGTGGTTGGTGCTGGCACATGGAGGGGATCTTTCGCTCTGTCGTGACGGATGAGATGGCTGATGTGTCTGTCTCGCGGCGTGAAGCTTCGTTCATGGCCGCCCCCCGTTGTATAAGTCGGTCGGAACCCAGTGTTGCCCTACGGGCGGTAATCCGCAGGGATTTGGCAGCACCGCTTCTCACAGGATGAGGACGCGTCACCCGCGCGGGCGGTTCATCCCCACCGCACTGTCCCTTCGGGTGGTTTCACCTGGCCGGATGGGGCTAGTCCCGGTGGCCCCTCCGAACGCCGCGTACCCCGCCACCCGGAGCGGTGACGGGGTACGCGGGCCTCGCGCCGTGCGGGTCAGGCCGGAGAGCCGAGCAGGGGTGGCAGGGGTGGCAGCGGCGTCGGGGTGGCCCGCAGGGTGAGGACGGGCAGCAGGTCGGCCACCCGGTGCGGTACGTGGGAGGCGATGCCGGGAGGCGCCGGGGCCAGCGGGATGAGGACGTCCGCGGGGTCGGGGTGGCCGGAGGCGGCGTCGGCGGTGCTGTCGGCGTGCAGCCAGAGGGTGAGCATGTAGAGGCCGGGGAACGACAGCAGCCGCGGCTGGTACGGCTGCGTCAGCGTCTCGGCCTGCCGCAGCGCGCGCTCGGTCGAGGTGACGTAAGGGCCCTCGAAGAAGTGCGAGAAGGTCCAGCCGTCGGGGGTCAGCCGGGTCTCGGCGGCGGCCACCGCGCGTTCGCCGCACCGGATCAGGAAGCGCCAGCCGGTCAGCCGGGTCGCGGACCCGCCTCCCGGGGTGACCTCGTCCAGGACGTGGACGGGCAGCGGGAGTTCGGGGGTGGCGGGTCCCTGCGCGGCGCGCAGGGAGGGAGTTCGGGCCTCGCTGACGGCGGTGGGGGAACCGAGCGCGGTCAGGACGGAACGCAGTGCGGGCGCGGGAGCCGGGGGAACATGCAGCTGCATGGTGGGTCGCCTCTCATTCGACAGGCACGATGGCGCGAGGGCGGGGCAGGGCGGACAGCGCTGTCTGCTCGGGGGGAGGTCAGAGGTGCCGGGGAGCCGGGGTCCGAGAAGCGCGGGGGATGTGGGCCTGCCGTACGTCACCTGGACGACAGGTATGGGGACCGCGGGTGCCGACCCTCTGCCTGATAGCGCAGTTTATACGACGACTGTTCAGATGATGTTTCATCTAGCCGGTCCCGGTGTACAAGACAAGGGTGCATTCGGTCGGCGATATGCGGGAGAAAATCCCCATTCCCGGCCGGAGGTGTGGTGATGACCTCGAAAAACGTCCGGGGCGCGGTCGGCCAATTGTCGTCGGCGTTTTTCACGAGTTCGTCAGCCCGCGGAAACTGCGCTGTGCCGCATGCCCGGTGAATGTGCCGCCGGTCACATCGGAACAGAGTAGCGGCACACATGCCCGGGCGGGGACGTTATCGATCGCCTTCGCTGGGCATCATCCCACCTGACCCGCGAGACCGGCGGCCGATCGTCGGCCCGCCCATCCGAGGAGAGGACACTTCGATGGGGGAGAAGGTCGTGGCAGGTCGATTCGACCTGTCCGATCGTCAGCACTACCGCGACAAGCTGCGGCAGTGTCTGACGGGGCTGGAGCGGCTGCTGGAGGAGCGGCGGTTCGACCGTCCCAGGAATCTGCTGGGGCTGGAGATCGAGTTGAATCTCACCGGCGCCGATGGTATGCCCAAAATGCTGAACGGACAGGTGCTGGAGCGCATCGCCAGCCGGGACTTCCAGACCGAACTCGCCATGTTCAATCTGGAGGTCAACATAGCGCCGCACCGACTGGAGGGGCGTGTTTTCGACCAGCTCGGCGAGGAACTCCGTACGTCACTGGCATATGCCGACCGAAAAGCGGGAGAGGTCGACGCGGGAATCGTGATGATCGGTATTCTGCCGACCCTCGACCGCGACGATCTGGTCTCCTCCAACCTCTCCGAGGTGGACCGCTACGCGCTCCTCAACGAGCAGATCGTGGCCGCCCGCGGCGAGGACTTCACCCTGGACATCGACGGCGTGGAACGCCTGTCGTGCACCTCGAAGTCCATCGCCCCCGAAGCCGCCTGCACCTCCGTGCAGCTGCACCTGCAGGTCACCCCGGGCCGCTTCGCCGACGTCTGGAACGCCGCCCAGGCGGTCGCCGCCGCCCAGATCGCGGTCGGCGCCAACTCGCCGTTCCTGTTCGGACGCGAGCTGTGGCGGGAGTCCCGCCCGCCGCTCTTCCAGCAGTCCACCGACACCCGCCCGCCCGAGCTCCAGGCGCAGGGCGTGCGGCCGCGCACCTGGTTCGGGGAGCGCTGGATCACCTCGGCGTACGACCTCTTCGAGGAGAACCTGCGGTACTTCCCGGCCCTGCTGCCGATCTGCGACGACGAGAATCCGCTGGAGGTCCTGGACGCCGGCGGCATCCCCGGCCTCTCCGAACTCGTCCTGCACAACGGCACCGTCTACCGCTGGAACCGGCCCGTCTACGACGTCGCCGAC
Source organism: Streptomyces sp. NPDC046859 (assembly GCF_040645135.1). NCBI lineage: Bacteria > Bacillati > Actinomycetota > Actinomycetes > Kitasatosporales > Streptomycetaceae > Streptomyces > Streptomyces sp. NPDC046859. The sequence continues at coordinate 265,216 of NZ_JBEYXR010000009.1, read as the reverse complement.
GGCGTACCGCACCTGCGCGTGGAGAACCGCGTCCTGCCCGCCGGACCGACCGTCACGGACGTCATCGCCAACGCGGCCTTCTACTACGGCGTCGTCCGCGCCCTCGCCGAGGAGACGCGGCCCGTCTGGACCCGGATGCCCTTCGAGGCGGCGGCCGCCAACTTCGACGCCGCGTGCAAGGACGGCATTGACGCCCGGCTGCGCTGGCCGCGCCGGGGGCGGCACGGCGCCATGGCCGAGGTCGACGCCGTCAGCCTGGTCCGCGACGAACTGCTGCCGCTGGCCGAGGCCGGGCTGGACGCGTGGGGTGTCGAACCGGCCGACCGCGACTTCTACCTGGGTGTCATCGAGGAGCGCTGCCGTCGGCGCACCAACGGCGCGTCCTGGCAGGCGGCCACCTTCCACCGGGCGCTGGAGTCCGGGCTGGGCCGGGACGCCGCGCTGGCCGCGACCACCCGGCGCTACCGGGAGCTGATGCACCACGGCGAGCCCGTGCACACCTGGCCGGTGGGCCTGCCGGAGCCGGTCCCGGCCGCCAGGTGAGGACCGCCCGGCGGAGCGTACGGGCGGCCGTCAGCTCCGCCGGTCCGGGGACGCCGCCTTCACGATCGCCTTGAGGATGGCCGTCTCCATCTGGGCCGGGTCCGTCACCTCGTGGCCCGCGCCGCCGGTCGCCTTCGCGATCCGGTCGGCCTCCTCGCGGTCGGCGTCCGGGCCCACCGCGATCATGATGAGGGGGAGCGGGCGCTTGGGGTCGGCGAGCTCCTCGAGCCGGGCGAGGAGACCGGCCCGCGAGACGCTGCCCGGGTCCTCGTTGACGCCGTCCGTGAGGACGACCACGGCGTTGAAGCGGCCCTTCGCATAGGTGGAGGCCGCCGCCCGGTAGGCGGCGAGCGTCGTGTCGTACAGTCCCGTCGCGCCGTCCGGCACCGGCTCCAGCTTGCCGAACGCCGCCTCCAGCCGGTCCCGCTGGGTGACGTCGTCCTCGCTGTCCCCGAGGCGCCCGGCCGGCACTCGCACGCGGTAGTCCTTGGCGCCGTCCAGCGCGGTCGAGAAGTCCCACAGGCCGATCTCGTCGTCGGCCGTGAAGGTGTCCAGGGCGCGCAGCAGCGACGCCTTGGTGACGTCCATACGGGACCGCTCGGTCCCCGGCACCCGCTCCTCCATGGAGGCGGAGGCGTCCACGACCATGGTGATCCGCGCGCTGCGCACGGTGATCTCCCAGACGCCGAGCGTCTCCTGCAGCGCCACCGCCGTGGCCGGCCGGTCCACGGGCTCCGCGTACGGCTGGGAGGCGCTGCCGCCGGCCCGCGCGACCAAGCCGTCGGGCACCTTCTCGTCGGACGTGCGGAAGCCGTGACGTTCCAGCAGGCGCTGCTGCTCCGGGTCGTCGAGATAGCTCATGAACCGGATCGCCGCCCGGCTCTCGTCGGTCGTCAGCCCGGTCTGGTCGAGCAGCGCGTACGGGTAGTCGAGCCGCGGGGCCCCGTCCTCCGGGTAGAAGAAGTCCAGGTCGCGGGCGTCCTCGGTGGCCGCGTTGTACCGGAAGGCGGCCTGTTCGCTGAGGACCACCGCCTGGTTGCGCCGGGGGTTGGCCGACTCGGTCTCCGAGGTGTCGCGCGGCAGGGTCTCCAGGACCTGCCCGTCGCCCTCGGTGACCCGCTCCGACAGCGCCTTCATGAGGCCCGCCGCCCGGGTGTCCCCGCCCCGTCTCGCGCCGGCGGCCGCGCTCACCCGGGTCAGGGCGAGCAGCCCGGCCGCGCTGCGCGCCGGATCGGCCGCTCCGAGCCGCACGGGGCCGCCGCCGAGGGTGGCCCCGGCCAGCTCCGTCCAGGTGTACGTCCGGCGCGGCCACCCCAGCGCCTTCGCGGCGGCCGGGGCCATCGCGACCCCGACGGGGGAGGTGGCGACGTTGCCGATCGTGGAGACCTCGGCTGTGCCGCCGTTCGCCGTGAGCCGCTGCACCCACGCCTGCGAGTCCGGCACCCACACCTCGGCGCCGGGGTCCTCGTCCGCCGTCAGCGCGTCGGCGACCTGGTGCGGCTCCCGTGCGGTCACCGTCACGGACACACACCGCCCGTCCGAGGTGAGAGCGGCCCGGCGGGCCCGCTCGGCGGCCGTCTCCAGCGCGGGGGCCACCTCGGGGGAGGCCACCAGTCTCAACCGCACCGGATCGTCCTGGCACGACGTGCCGAAGGACAGCAGGCCCTCCTCGACCGCGGCGGCCGTGCCGCCGGCCACCGTCAGCGCCACGGCCGTCACCAGGGCCAGCCTGCGCCGGAAGGCGCGCCGACGGGGGTCGCCGCTGCCCGCTCCACACTGATCGGGCAAGCTGTGACGTCCCATGACGGTGGTGCCCCTCCCTGTCGCCCCGCCCGGTCCCCCGCCGCACTCCGCCGTGGGGCGGGCCAGGGGTGGTGCGGGCGGTGCGCCCCGTACGGAGCCCCGTCCCCCCGACGGCGGGCCCCGCGCGGTCCTCGTGACTTTTTTCGAGACCCTAGCGGGGCGGCGATCAGGATGAGACGGGATTAGCCAACTGGAGGCAGGTGTGCAGGGCGAGGCAGATCCCCTGGCCGATTCCTTTCCGCGTGAGCGGCCCGCACGGCGGATCCTCCGTGACGAGACACTGCTCGTCCTCGCGCTCTCGCTCGGCGCGAGCGGTGTGTCCGCCCTGATCAGCTTCGTCGGCTCCGTGACGAAGCCGGGCGGCCTCAAGGACCAGGCGGCCACGCTCAACGCCTCGGCCGCGCCCGGGCGTCCGTGGCTGGACCTGGCCTGGCAGCTGTTCGGGATCGCCAGCGCGCTGGTGCCCGTCGCGCTGGTCGCCCACCTCCTCATGCGGGAGGGGCGGAGCATGCGGACGATCGGCTTCGACCGCGGGCGGCCCTGGTTCGACCTGGGCCGCGGGGCGGGCGTCGCGGCGGTGATCGGCAGCACCGGGATCGCGTTCTACCTCGCCGTCCGTGAGCTCGGCTTCAACCTCACCGTGGTGCCCGAGGCGCTGCCGGACGTGTGGTGGAAGTACCCGGTGCTGATCCTTTCGGCCCTGCAGAACGCCGTCCTGGAAGAGGTCGTCGTCGTCGGGTATCTGATGCGGCGCCTCGGGCAGTTGGGCTGGACGCCCGGCACCGCCCTGGTGGCCGGCTCCGTGCTGCGCGGCTCGTACCACCTCTACCAGGGCATCGGGGGCTTCCTCGGCAACATGGTGATGGGCGTGGTCTTCGTCCTCCTCTACCGGCGCTGGGGTCGCGTGGGCCCGCTGGTCGTCGCCCACGCCCTGCTCGACATCGGGGCGTTCGTCGGATACGCCCTGCTGGCGGGCCGCGTGGACTGGCTGCCGACGGCCTGATCCGGAGGGCGGGACGAAGGGGGCCGCCGTGCGGCGGAGATTCCCTAGGCGTTGAGCTCGCCCTCGATGACCGTGACCGCGCGGCCGCTCAGCAGGGTGCGGTCGCCGCGCACTTCGACGCGGACGTGACCGGGGCGGTGGGAGGCCTGCAGGCCCGTGAGCTCGGTGCTGCCGAGGCGTTCGGACCAGAACGGCGCGAGGGCCGTGTGGGCGCTGCCGGTGACGGCGTCCTCGTCGACGCCGACGTTGGGGAAGAACCCGCGGCTGACGAAGTCGTGACCCCGGGCGGGGTCCTCGGCGCGGGCGGTGGCGATGACGCCGCGCCCGGAGTGCGCGCCGAGCGCCCGGAAGTCGGGGGTCAGGGCGCGGACCGTCTTCTCGTCGGGGAGTTCGACGAGCAGGTCGCCGACGTACGGGCCGGTGTCGAAGGCGCTCAGTGGTTCGGCGCCGAGGGCCTGCGCGAGCCCGTCGGGCACGGGCACGGGGGTGAGCGGGGCGGTCGGGAAGTCGAGCGTGATCGAACCGGAAGGGGGCGTACGAGCCGTTCGTACGGACGTGGGCCGTGGCGAGGGTGGCGTGGCCGCACAGGGCCACCTCGGCGGCGGGGGTGAACCAGCGCAGCGCCCAGTCGGCCTCGCCGCCCCCGGGCAGCCGGTGCGCGAACGCCGTCTCGGGATGGTTGACCTCCCTGGCCACGTCCTGGAGCCAGGCGTCCGCCGGGAAGGCGTCGAGGAGCAGGACCCCCGCCGGGTTGCCGGAGAAGGGGCGGTCGGTGAAGGCGTCGACGATTCGAATCCGCATGCCGCCGACGGTAGGGGGTGCCGGGAGCGGGGGGCCAAGGCCAATCAGAGGGTGCTGGACCGGAGTCCGCTCGATCGGGCAGCTCGGAAGGGCCTTGTCGTTCCAATGTTTCCGATATATCGTTGAAGCATCGCGACAGATCAACAATGGATGGAGTGAGGGCGATGCGTTCCCATGGATTCGAGCGTGGACACGGTGGCCACGAAGGTCGCGGCCGAGGTGGTTCGGAAGGGCGCCGTGGCGCCTTCGGGCCGTTCGGTCCGGGCTTCGGCGGACCCGGATTCGGACCCGGCCCGTGGGGGCCCAGGGGCCGGGGCGGGCCCCGGGGGCGGGCGCGGCGCGGTGACGTACGGGCGTCGATCCTCGCCCTGCTGAAGGACCGCCCGATGCACGGCTACGAGATGATCCAGGAGATCGCCGAGCGCAGCGGCGGGGCGTGGAAGCCCAGCCCCGGCTCGGTGTACCCGACCCTTCAACTGCTGGAGGACGAGGGCCTGATCGTCAGTGAGAGCGAGGGCGGCAAGAAGCTGTTCTCCCTGACCGAGTCGGGCCGCGAGGCGGCCGAAGCGGGACCGGACGCCCCGTGGGAAGAGGCTTCCCGCGGGGTCGACTGGGAGGCGCTGGGCGAGATCCGGCAGGCCGGCTTCGGTCTGATGGAGGCCTTCGGCCAGGTCTGGAAGACGGGCACCAAGGAACAGCGCGAGAAGGCGCTCGCCGTCATCGGCGAGGCCCGCAAGAAGCTGTACCTGATCCTCGCCGATGAGGACTGAGCGGCACCACGGCCTTCCCGCCGTGACCCACAGGCGCCCCGTGGAACGATCCACGGGGCGCTTCGCGTCGCCCGGAGGGGCCCGGAGTCCTCAGGTCACCAGACCCGCCAGCCTGCGCAGCGACTCGTTCAGCGCGGCCGTCGCCGAGTCCCTGAGCCTGCCGGCCATCAGGGACACCGCCGCGCCCGTGAACTCCCCGTCGATCCGCAGTGCCGTGGCCGAACCGCCGGCCTCGGGCGTCAGCGTGTACCGCGTGGTCACCGTGACCGCCATCGGTCCCTTGCCGCGGATGGCGAGCGTCCGGGCCGGCTCCAGTTCCTCGATGGTCCATTCGACCTCCGCGGGGAAGCCCATCAGCTTCATGTTCTCCTGGAAGGTCCCACCGACCTCGAGGACCGAGGGTCCGCCGGCCGGGAAGTCCGTGTGGGTCGCGTTCCACTCGCCGTACGACGACCAGTCCGTCAGCTGTGCCCAGACCTTCTCGGCGGGGGCCTCGATGTGTGCCTCCGCGCTGACTTCGGCCATGCGACCACCTCTTCGTGTCGGGCTCGGGTGTCGCGGAACGTAGCCGTGGGGTCCGCAGCATTCAAGAGTGATGAACCGTCAGATCCAAGGGGGTGCCGCGGCCGGGGGCGGGACCCGGCGTCCGGCAAGGCGGCGCGCGGCGCATCGCCGTCCTCCGTCTGATCTCCTCCGCAAGGAGGAGATCTCCGTCCCCGAAGTCCCCTGCGGGTGGTACGCCGGAATGGTTCCCCTCGCGGATGCCTCGGCGCGAAGTAGTTGATGGGGTGAACATGTGCAGCCCCGTATCCCCCGGCAGTCCACCCAGGAACCGGACTCCCGGCGCCAGGACGCCGCCCGGCTCAGCGACGAGCTGGCGGCGGTGGTCTCCGGCGCCCGCCGCCGGGCGGTCCGCGACCGGGACCGGCACGCCGACACGGCCCATCTGCTGCACTCGCTCCTGGAACACGACCCGGACGTCCATGCCGTCCTCGGCGACGGACCCCAGGTCGCCCGTCTGCTCGGCTACCTCGTCCAGCGCAGCATCGGCTACGGCCTGCGCTGGCAGGGCACCGTGGAGGACTCGGAGGCCCTGGCCGTCGTGCCGGCCGGCGACGGTCTCTCCCCGCTGGCCGCGGACGCGATGCGCGACTGCCGCCTGCGGGCCGCCCGCCGCGGCGATCCGCTGGCCCGGGGCGTCGACCTGCTCGGGGCGCTCGTACGGGACCCGCGGACCCGCGCCGTGGAGGTGCTGCGGCGCGCCGGGGTCGACGTGGACGACCTGCGCGCCCGGATCGACGAGGGGCGCGGCGAGTTCGCACCCGGTGTCGACGGTGCGCGTTAGCCGCCTGTGTGCGAGTGCCTCCGGCGTCCACCCAACGAGACAGGTGTCACCGGGGATGACGCTCATGTCAACGCCTGTCATCATGTGCCGGTGCACACGTCTGAGAGCGGTCTGACCGGCCGCGGCAAAGGGATCGGGCTCGGTCTGGCGATCGGCTCCGCGATCGCCTTCGGTGGGTCCGGTGTCGCGGCGAAGCCGCTGATCGAGGCGGGCCTCGACCCGCTCCACGTGGTGTGGCTGCGGGTGGCCGGCGCGGCCCTCGTGATGCTGCCGATGGCCGTACGCCACCGGGCCCTGGTCCGCCGGAGGCCCGCCCTGCTCGCGGGGTTCGGACTGCTCGGTGTGGCCGGTGTGCAGGCGTTCTACTTCGCCTCCATCTCCCGTATCCCGGTCGGTGTCGCGCTGCTCGTGGAGTATCTGGCCCCGGCGCTCGTCCTCGGCTGGGTCCGGTTCGTGCAGCGGCGGCCCGTCACCCGTGCCGCCGCCCTCGGCGTGGTCCTCGCCGTGGGCGGCCTCGCCTGTGTCGTCGAGGTCTGGGCGGGCCTCGGCTTCGACGCCCTCGGACTGCTCCTCGCGCTCGGCGCCGCCTGCTGCCAGGTCGGCTACTTCGTCCTGTCCGACCAGGGCAGCGATTCCGGGGCCGACATCCCGGACCCGCTCGGGGTCATCGCGTACGGCCTCCTGGTCGGCGCCGCCGTGCTCACGGTCGTCGCCCGCCCGTGGACGATGGACTGGGGCGTGCTAGGCGGCACCGCCCGCATGGACGGCACACCGGTACCGGCCGTGCTGCTGCTGGCCTGGATCATCCTGATCGCCACCGTCGTCGCCTACGTCACCGGAGTGGTCTCGGTGCGCCGGCTCTCGCCGCAGGTCGCCGGGGTCGTCGCCTGCCTCGAAGCGGTCATCGCGACCGTGCTGGCCTGGTTCCTGCTCGGCGAGCACCTGTCCGCCCCGCAGATCGCCGGCGGTGTCGTCGTCCTGGCCGGCGCCTTCATCGCGCAGTCCTCGGCACCCGCGAAGGGCGCGCCGCAGCCGGTGGCGGCCGGCGGGATCGACCCCGAGTTGTCCGCGCGGGAAAACGTCGCCTAAGGTGCGCCATCATGCCGATGACACGCGTTCTTCCGCCTCCGGCCGCCTGAGGCGGGCCCTCCGGATCGTCCGCCCGGCCGCGCCGGGCGGTGCCGTGCTGCCCGCAGACGTGTCCCCCGGACCCCGCTGAGCCGGGTCCGTACCTTCTGCAAGTCTGCGGAGAACCAATCGTGTCGAACACCGCTCTGTCCGGCCTGCCCGTCGGGCGTGGCCTGCTCTTCCTGGTCGTCGCCGGTGCCGCCTGGGGCACCGCGGGCGCCGCCGCCTCCCTGGTCTACCGGGCCAGTGACATGGGACCGGTCACGCTCTCCTTCTGGCGCTGCGCGGTCGGCTTCCTGCTGCTGCTCGCCGTCCATCTGATGCGTCCGCGCACCCGCGCGGCCGACCCGGCGCCGCTGCGGCGCCGGATGCTGCGGGCCGGGGCCACGGGTCTGGGCCTCGCCGTCTTCCAGACCGCCTACTTCGCCGCCGTGCAGGCCACCGGTCTCGCGGTGGGCACCGTCGTCACCCTCGGCGCAGGTCCCGTGTTCATCGCGCTCGGCGCCCGGCTGATGCTGGGCGAGCGGCTGGGGCGCGGGGGAGTGGCGGCCGTGGCCGGCGCGCTCGCCGGGCTCGGGGTGATGGCGCTCGGCGACGCCGGGGCGACCGTGCGGCCCGCCGGTGTGCTGCTGGCGCTGCTGTCCGCGGCCGGGTACTCCGTGATGACGCTGCTGACGCGCAAGTGGGGCCGGGACGGAGGGGCCGACGCCGCCTCCACGTCCGTGTGGGCCTTCGCGGTGACCAGCGTGTGTTTGCTGCCGCTCGCCCTGGCGGAGGGGCTCGTGCCGCACGCGGCCGAACCCGCGCGGGTCGGCTGGCTCCTGCTGTACATCGCGGCGGTGCCGACCGCGCTCGCGTACGCCCTCTACTTCGCCGGCGCGGCCGCCGTGCGCTCGGCCACCGTGTCCGTGATCATGCTGCTCGAGCCGGTCAGCGCCGCGGTGCTGGCGGTGCTCCTGCTCGGTGAGCAGCTCACGGCGGCGACCTGCCTGGGCACCCTGCTGATGCTCGGGTCCGTCATCGGGCTCGCGCTCGCGGAGGCCCGGGGGGCCCGGCGGGACCGCCCGCGCCCGGCGTGACCCCCGGGGGCCCCTTCGTCGGGAGGGGCCCCGCGCGGTGCGGTGCTCAGCGGGTGCCGAGGTAGTCCGGGAGGGCGGTGCCGGGGGCGAGGGAGGGATCGCCGACGGGGGTCCCGTAGCCCTTGCGCAGGGGGACGACCCCGGCCCAGTGGGGGAGGGCCAGGTCCTCGGGCTCGTCGTTGACGCCGCCCGTGCGGAGCTTGGCGGAGACCTCGTCCAGGCCGAGGCGGATCACCGCGGTGGCCGCCAGCTCCTTCTTGTTCGCCGGCCGGGAGTCGGCCGCCCGGCCGGGTACGACGTGGTCGACCAGGGCGTCCAGGGCGATCCGCTTCTCCTCGGGGTCCGTCACCTGATAGGCGGTGCCGTGCACCACGACCGAGCGGTAGTTGATCGAGTGGTGGAAGGCGGAGCGGGCCAGGATCAGCGCGTCCACGTGTGTGACCGTCAGGCAGACGGGGAGCCCCGGGTCCGTCTCGCCGGTCATCCGCAGCGGGCGGGAGCCCGTCGAGCCGTGGACGTAGAGCGTCTCGCCGACGCGGGCGAACAGCGTGGGCAGCACGACCGGGGCGCCGTCACGGACGAACCCGAGGTGGCAGACGTAGGCCTCGTCGAGTATCGCGTGCACCGACTCCCTGTCGTACGACGCCCGCTGCGGGGAGCGGGTGGGGACCGTGCGGTCCGTCGGTGTGTAGGCGCCGGGCGGCGGGGTCTGCTGCTGGGTCACCTGCATGGCGCCCTCCATTGTACTAGTGCATAATGTTGTTTGTGCTAGGAGAATATCGGATCGAAGGGCGGCGCGCGACGGACATCGCGTCGAGCGTCGAGCGCGGGGTCGGGACGGGTGAGCTGGAGCCCGGTCAACCGCTGCCGCCCATGCGGGAGCTGGCGGCGGATCTCGGGGTGAACCCCAACACGGTCGCCGCCGCCTACCGCATCCTGCGGGAGCGCGGCGTCATCGAGACCGCGGGCCGGCGGGGCAGCCGGGTGCGGCCCAGGCCCGCCACGACCGGGCGCGAGTACGCCCAGGTCGAGGTGCCCGAGGGCGTCCGGGACGTGGCGAGCGGCAATCCCGACCCGGCGCTGCTGCCGTCGCTGGCGCGGGCGTTCGCGGCCGCCGGCGAGCAGGGGGACCGGGAGCCCGTCCTGTACGGCGCCGACCCCGTGGAGCCGGAGCTGGCGCGCCTCGCGCGGGCGGCCCTGGACGCCGACGGGGTGCCGCCCGGTCCGCAGGCCGTCGTCTCGGGCTCCCTCGACGCCATCGAACGCGTCCTGGAGGCCCACCTCAAGCCCGGCGACACCGTCGCCGTCGAGGACCCCGGCTGGGGCGCCCTGCTCGACCTGGTCCCGGCCCTGGGGCTGCGGCTCGCCCCGGTGGGCGTCGACGACGACGGACCGCTGCCCGAGGACGTACGGCGGGCCCTCGCCTCGGGCGCGCGGGCCCTGATCGTCACCGACCGTATGCAGAACCCCACCGGCGCCGTGGTGAGCGCCCCGCGCGCGCGTGCCCTGCGCTCCGTACTGCGGGACCACCCCGACGTCCTGCTGATCGAGGACGACCACGGGCACGGGATCGTCGACCTGCCCCTGCACCCCCTCGCGGGCGGGACGCGGCACTGGGCCTTCGTCCGCTCGGTCGCCAAGGCGTACGGACCGGACCTGCGCCTCGCCGTGCTCACCGGCGACGGCGTCACCGTGGACCGGGTGCGCGGACGGCAGCGCCTCGGGGCCGGCTGGGTCAGCAGACTCGTGCAGCGGGCGGTGGTACGGCTGTGGACCGACGGCGGACACAACCCCGCGGCCGTGGCGGCGGCGTACGGCGAACGCCGGGACCTGCTGCTGCGGGCCCTGGCCGAGCGGGGGATCGGGGCCCACGGGCGCAGTGGCCTGAACGTCTGGGTCCCGGTGCCCGACGAGACCGGAGCCGTCTCGCGCCTGCTCCACGCCGGCTGGGCGGTCGCCCCGGGCGCCCGCTTCCGCACCTCGGCCCCGCCCGGCATCAGGATCACCACGTCGACCCTGCGCCCGGACGAGGCCCGCCCCCTGGCGGACGCGGTGGCGGCGGCGGTGGGCCGGGCACCGGTACGGAGCTATGTCTGAGTGCTCGGTCGTGTCCTGCCGATCGGGCCCGGCCTGACCAGCGGGACACCCCCAGGCGCGCCGCCCCGTCCGGTCAGGTGCCCCGCTTCACCTGTGTCAGTGCCGCGCCCGCCAGGACGATCACCGCTCCGACCGGGGTCGACCACGCCAGGGACTCGCCCAGGACGGCCACGCCCGCCGCCGTGGCGATGACCGGGATGAAGTACGTGACCATCTGGGCCGTCGTCGGACCAACCTCGGCGACCAGTCCGTACTGGATCAGCACCGCCAGTCCGGTGCCGAGCGCGCCCAGGGCGACCACGGCCAGCAAGGGGAGCAGCGGGAAGCGGGTCGGGAGGGACGTGAACAGAGGGGTGACGACCGCCAGTTGCCCGGTGGCCAGCAGCAACTGGGCGCCGGTCAGCGCCAGGTGCGAGGAGCCGTTCCCGGCCAGGGTGCGGCGGACGTAGATCCAGCCGATCGGGTAGCTCAGCGAGGCCAGGAGCGCCATCGCCGTACCCCTGGCGTCCAGCCCGTCGAACCCCTGCCAGGCGCCCAGCACCGTCAGCACACCGACGAAACCGATGCCCAGCCCGGCGACCCGCACGCGCGTGGGCCGGTCCTCGGAGAGCGCGACCATCGACAGGGCCATGCCCCACAGCGGCGAGGTGGCGTTGCAGATGCCGGCGAGCGTCGACGGGATCGTCAGCTCGGAGTACGCGAACAGCGAGAACGGCAGCGCGTTCAGCAGGAACGCGGCCACCGCCAGATGCCCCCACGTACGCGCCCCGCGCGGCAGCCGCTCCCGCTTGACCGCCATCGCCGCCGCCAGCACCGCGGTACCGAACACCAGCCGGCCCAGCGTGACCTGGAAGGGGGCGTACCCGTCGGTGCCCACCTTGATCAGCAGAAAGCTGAAGCCCCAGATCAGCGAGAGGGCGGCGAACCGCAGACGCCAGCCGAGGCGGGGGCGGGGGAGGTCCGGTGCCGAGGCCGGAGTGCGCGGGGTAGTGGCGGTGGTCATGGCCCTACGATGCGCCACGATGATCTCGTAGCACAATCGAGATTTCGCGCACGATATCTCGTAGCATCGCTTACATGTTGAACCTGGAGCGCCTGCGCACCCTCGACGCCCTCGCCCGGCACGGCTCGGTCAGCGGTGCGGCCGAGGGGCTGCACATCACGACCTCGGCCGTCTCCCAGCAGATGTCCAAGCTGGAGCGCGAGGTCGGCCAGCGCCTCCTCGCCAAGAACGGCCGGGGCGTGCGGCTCACCGACGCCGGGCGGCTGCTCGCCGAGCACGCGGCGCGCATCCTGTCCCAGGTCGAACTGGCCCAGTCCGACCTGGAGGCGCAGCGCGGGCAGGTGGTCGGCGAGCTGCGGCTCGTCGCCTTCCCCACCGCCCTGCGCGGGCTGTTCCCCGCCGCGCTCACCGCCCTGCGCGCCGAGCACCCGGCGCTGCGCGTGCGGTCACGGGAGCTGGAGCCCGAGGGAGGGGTCGCCGCGGTGGTCCGCGGGGACGCCGACCTCGCCGTCGTCCTCGACTGGCACAACAAGCCCCTGCCGATGCCCGAGGGGCTCGCCAAGGCGTCCATCCTCAAGGACCGCGTGGAGATCGCCATGCCCGAGGGGCATCCGCTGGCGGAGCGCGCCGAGGTCACCATGGAGGACTTCGCGGACGACGAATGGGTCGCCTGGCCCGAGGGCGAGTTCTGCCACGAGTGGCTGCTCTACACCCTGCGTACCGAGGGCATCGAGCCACGCATCGCCCACCGCGCCGAGGAGCACCACACCCAACTGGCCCTCGTCGCCGCCGGACTCGGCGTCTGCGTGGCGCCCCGGCTCGGCCGCGACCCCATGCCGCCCGGGGTGCGGGCGGTGCCGGTGCGCGAGAGCGTCCACCGGCACGTCTACGCGGTGTGGCGCGCGGACGCGGACCGCCGCCCGTCGATCCGGGCGGCGGTGCGGGCGCTGCGCTCGGCGGCGGAGGACGCCGTCTGACGGGCTCGCGGACCCGCTACGCCGACCCCAGCTTCCGGAAGTCCCAGGACACGATCTTCTCCGGGGTCAGCCGGACCCAGGCGTGCCGCCCGTCGTGCGGCATCTCCTCGATGCCGAAGTTCTTGCGGGCGAACAGCGTCTCCGGCACGTCGAGTTCGGCGCACAGCTCGCCCACGCGCGGGGCCTCGCCCACGAACTCGACCGTGCCGGACAGCTCCACACCGCGCAACTGCTCGTACTCCTCGCCCGTGTCGACGACGATCGCGACCCGAGGATCGCGGCGCAGATCGGCCCAGCGTTTGCTGCGGACCACCGAGTACAGCCACAGCGACGTCCCGTCCCACGCGAACCACAGGGCGCTGACATGCGGAAAGCCGTCGGCGGACACCGTGGCGACCCGGCAGGTGCGCTGTTCGGTGAGGAACGCGTCCAGCTCGCCCGGAGACATCATGATCTTCCGGCCCCGGCGCTGAGTGACGGTCATACGGCCCCCTCTTCTCCCACGTCGTGCCAGAGGAGAGATCCTCTGACATCACGTCAGAAAAGGATGAGTCGTCTTCCGTCCCCACGCAATGGTGGCTACGCTCACCGCCCACGCCGCCGCCGGCCCCTGGGAGAGACCATGCCGCCGCACGCCGAGCTCAGCGATCTCCTCGACCCCGCGACCACCGTCCTGCTCACGGTCGAGTGCCAGAACGGCGTCGTAGGCCCCCACAGCGCCCTGCCCGAACTCGCCGACGAGGCGCGCGGATCGGGCGCCCTCGCGCAGGTCGCCCGGCTGGTGGCCGGCGCCCACGCGAGCGGGGTGCAGGTGATCCACGCGATCGCCGAACGCCGCCCGGACGGCCGCGGCGCCAACCGCAACGCCCGGCTCTTCCGCGCCGCCGAACGGCTCCCCGTCCGGCAGCTGTCCGGCACCGACGCGGTACGGGTGGCGGCGCCGATCGAGGTCGCCGCACAGGACCTCGTCGTACGCCGCCTGCACGGCCTGTCCCCGATCCAGGGCACCGACGTCGACGCCCTCCTGCGCAACCTCGGCTGCCGCACGCTCGTCGTCGCCGGCGTCTCGGCCAACGTGGCCGTGCCCAACGCCGTCCTCGACGCGGTGAACCGGGGCTATGTCGTGGTCGTGCCGAGGGACGCCATCGCGGGGGTGCCCTCCTCGTACACCCCCGCGATGATCGCCCACACCCTCGCGCTCGTCGCCACCGTCGTCACCACGGACGAGGTCCTGGACCGACTCGCGCGGGCGCCGCGGGTCAGGCCAGCGTGATGGAGTCGCCGGACACGCTGATCTTCTTCGTGGCCAGCGGCTGGGTCGCCGGGCCCTTCTTCACGCTGCCGTCCAGGACGGAGAACTGGCTGCCGTGACAGGCGCAGGACAGCGTGTCCTCCTTGAGGTCCGTCATCGGGCAGTTCTGGTGGGTGCAGATCGTCGAGAACGCCTTGAAGTCCCCGGCCGCGGGCTGCGAGACGACCACCTTCTCGGCGTCGAAGACCTTGCCGCCGCCCTCCGGGATGTCCGCCGTCTTCGCGAGGGCGGCACCGCCGCCCGCCGCCGCTCCCTGCTCCGTGGACGAGCCGGACGCCTCGTCCTCGGATCCGCACGCGGTCAGCGCGACGGCGAGCCCCGCCGCGCCCACCGCCGCCACGACGGTACGGCGGCTCGGGCCCGGCATCGGCTGAACTGATTCGCTGGTCATGCTGACGTTTCCTTCCGGTCACTCGTGATCTGCCGAGAGGTACGGTCCCTGGGGACCCCTTGTTCAGACGCTGCGGAAATCCTGTCGTGCCGGACCTCGGGCGCGGGTAAAGGGGAGCTGTCGGTCCGCTGTCGACAGCTGTCGGTCCGCTGTCGGCGCGGCGGCGACCGGGCCCCGGCCGACGCTCCGACGCCAGTAACCTGGGGCGATGCTCAAGGAAGTCATCGCGACCCGCTACATCACGCCTCTGCGTGAGGGCGGCTCGCTGCCGGGACTCGTCGAGGCCGACGACTTCGGGACCTACGTGATGAAGTTCACCGGGGCCGGTCAGGGCCGCAAGACACTCGTCGCGGAGGTCGTCTGCGGCGAACTCGCCCGCCGGCTCGGCCTGCGGGTGCCCCGGCTGGTGACGATGGAACTCGACCCGGTGCTGGGGCTCGGCGAACCCGAGCAGCAGGTGCAGGACCTGCTCCGGTCCAGCGGGGGCACCAACCTCGGCATGGACTTCCTCTCCGGCGCGCTGGGCTTCGACCCGCTCGCCTTCGAGGTGAGCCCCGAGGAGGCGGGCCGCGTCCTGTGGTTCGACGCGCTGGTGAACAACGTCGACCGCTCCTGGCGCAACCCCAACCTGCTGATGTGGCAGGGCGAACTGTGGCTCATCGACCACGGCGCCACGATGATCTGGCACCACAACTGGCCCGGCGCCGAGGCATCCGCCGCCCGCCCCTACGACGCCTCGGACCACGCCCTGGCCCGGTTCGCGCCGGACGTCGCGGCCGCCGCGGCCGACCTCGCGCCCCGCGTCACCGAGGACCTGCTGACGGAGGTCACGGCGGAGATCCCGGACGCCTGGCTGGCCGGCGAGCCGGGCTTCGCCGCCGCCGACGACCTGCGGCGGGCCTATGTGCGGCCGCTGCTCGCGCGCGCGGCCGCCGTCCACGAGCGCATCACCGGGATCGAGGAGGTCGCGTGAGCGAGCGGCACATCCACATGGCGGGCCACGTCGTCGAGCGCCACATCATCCGGGGCGGCGAGGCCAACGAACGGGACGTCTTCGAGTACGCCCTGCTGCGGGTCGTCCCCCGGATCGAGCGCGGCGAGTGCGTCAACGCCGGCATCCTCGTGTACTGCCGGGCCCGCGGCTATCTGGGGGCCCGCACCCACCTCGACGAGCGGCGGCTGCTCGCCCTGGACCCGGACGCGGACGTGGCGGGCGTACGGGCCGCCCTCGCCGCGGTCGAGCGCGTCTGCGGCGCCGGCGAGGAGGCGGGACAGGCCGCCGGCGACGACGCGGGACGCCGTTTCCGCTGGCTGATCGCGCCCCGCTCGACCGTCGTGCAGCCGGGGCCCGTGCACACCGGGCTCACCCTCGACCCGGCGGCCGAGACCGAACGGCTGCTCGACCGGCTGGTGCGGTGACGGACGGGTAATGGATCACATGCGCGCGGTGGCCGTTGACACCGCGTGCCAGGACTTCTAGCGTCACGTCCATCGAAGGTACTAAGCGGTCGCTCACCTGAGGAGAGTCACTGATGTCCACCACTGAGCAGCGGGTCGCCGTCGTCACCGGCGGAGCGCGCGGCATCGGCGCCGCCACCGCCGTACGGCTGGCGGCCGAGGGCCGCGCGGTCGCCGTCATCGACCTCGACGAGGCCGCCTGCAAGGACACCGTGGAGAAGATCACCGCGGCCGGCGGCAAGGCCCTCGCGGTCGGCTGCGACGTGTCGGACGAGGCCCAGGTCGAGGCGGCGGTCGCCCGGATCGCCGACGAGCTCGGCGCCCCGACGATCCTCGTCAACAACGCCGGTGTGCTCCGTGACAACCTGCTGTTCAAGATGAGCGTCTCCGACTGGGACACGGTCATGAACGTGCACCTGCGCGGCGCCTTCCTGATGTCGAAGGCCTGCCAGAAGCACATGGTGGACGCGGGCTTCGGCCGTATCGTCAACCTCTCGTCGTCCTCGGCGCTCGGCAACCGCGGCCAGGTCAACTACTCCGCCGCGAAGGCCGGCCTGCAGGGCTTCACCAAGACGCTCGCCAAGGAGCTCGGCAAGTTCGGCGTCACCGCCAACGCGGTCGCCCCCGGCTTCATCGCCACCGAGATGACCAAGGCCACCGCCGACCGGGTCGGCATGGGCTTCGAGGACTTCAAGGCCGCCGCCGCCACCCAGATCCCGGTGGCCCGGGTGGGGGAGCCCGAGGACATCGCCAACGCCATCGCCTTCTTCACCGGCGAGGCCGCCGGCTTCGTCTCCGGCCAGGTCCTGTACGTGGCCGGCGGACCGCTCGACTAGGGATCAGGGATACGCGGAAATGACAGACATGACTGAACTGCCCGCACTCTCCGGCAAGGTCGCCCTCATCACGGGCGCCAGCCGAGGCATCGGCTACGGCGTCGCGGAGGCGCTCGTCGCCCGCGGCGACCGCGTCGTCATCACCGGCCGCAACGAGGACGCCCTGAAGGAGGCCGTCGAGCAGCTCGGCGCCGACCGGGCCGTCCACGTGGTCGGCAAGGCGCACGACGAGGCCCACCAGACCGTCGCCGTCGAGCGCGCCATGGAGGCGTTCGGCCGGATCGACTACCTGGTCAACAACGCCGGCACCAACCCGGTCTTCGGGCCGATCGCCGACCTCGACCTCGGCGTCGCGCGCAAGGTGTTCGAGACCAACGTGGTCTCGGCGCTCGGCTTCGCCCAGAAGACCTGGCACGCCTGGCAGAAGGACAACGGCGGCGCGATCGTCAACATCGCCTCCGTCGCCGGCATCGCGCCCTCGCCGTTCATCGCCGCCTACGGCGTCAGCAAGGCCGCGCTGATCAACCTCACCCAGCAGCTCGCGCACGAGTTCGCGCCCAAGGTGCGGGTCAACGCCATCGCGCCGGCCGTCGTGAAGACGAAGTTCGCCGAGGCCCTGTACGAGGGCCGGGAGGAGGAGGCCGCCGCGGCCTATCCGCTGGCCCGCCTCGGTGTGCCGTCCGACATCGGCGGCGCCGCCGCGTTCCTCACCTCAGAGCAGTCCGACTGGGTCACCGGGCAGACGCTCGTCGTCGACGGCGGCATCTTCCTCAACGCCGGCGTCGGCTGATCCACACCGCTCCGGCTTGATCATCCGCCGGGCCGACAAGGGCGCCGCTGTACGACAGTGGCGCCCTTGTCGGTGTATCGCACGATCGGTGAACCGCTGACAACGTAGTCAAACCACATGCGCAAAAGTGCTCCCAAGACGAGAGGTTCACAGGCCGTGAGCCTGCGGTATGTTTTGCCGACCCTTGGTATGGCAGATCGAGGAGCGTGCGCGTGTTCAAGCGGATCCGACGCCTGCGGCAGGTGGCGGCCATCGCGTCCATAACGTCCCTGGTGGCTGGATGCGGTGTCCTCTCCTCCGACTCCTCGGAGGAGCAGGGCCCGATCATCGTGGGGACGACGGCCGCCCCCAGCACCCTCGATCCCGCTGCGGCCTGGGACAGTTCCTGGGAGTTGTTCCGCAACATCTACCAGACGCTGCTCAGTTACCCGTCCGGGGCGAGCGCGCCCGAACCGGACGCCGCGGAGGAGTGCCGGTTCACGGACGGCTCCAACAAGAAGTTCCAGTGCGAACTGCGCGAGGGCCTGAAGTTCTCCGACGGGCACAAGCTCGACGCCCAGGCCGTGAAGTACTCGATCGACCGCATCCGGAAGATCAACGTCAACGGCGGCCCGGCCGGTCTGCTCGGCAGCCTCGACCGCGTCCAGGTGCTCAACGACCGCGAGGTCGTCTTCCACCTCAACAAGGCCGACGCGACCTTCCCGTTCGTGCTCGCCACACCCGCCATGTCGATCGTGGATCCCGAGGAGTACCCAGCCGGCAAGCTGCGCGAGGAGCGCTCGATCGTCGGGTCCGGCCCGTACAACCTCCAGTCGTACGACGAGGGCAAGCAGGCCGAACTCGTCAAGAACGACACCTACAACGGGTACGCGGAACGCAAGAACGACGCGGTCACCATCCGCTACTTCCAGGACTCGCCCACCATGGTCGGCGCGCTGCGCGACAAGGAGCTCGACGTCGCCTTCCGCGGTCTCGCCGCCGACGACATCGTCGCCCTCCAGGCCGACGACAAGGACGAGCTCCAGATCACCGAGGGCTTCGGCACCGAGATCAACTACCTGGTGTTCAACCCCAAGGACCCCACGGCCGGCAAGGCCGCCGTCCGCAAGGCCATCGCCCAGGTCGTCGACCGCCCGGCGATCGCCCACAAGGTCTACAAGGACACCGTCGAGCCGCTGTACTCGATGGTCCCCAAGGGCCTGACCGGCCACACCACCGGCTTCTTCGACGACTTCGGCGACCCCAGCACGGCCAAGGCCCGCAAGATCCTCACCGAGGAGGGCATCTCGGCCCCGGTGTCGCTCACCCTCTGGTACACCAGCGACCGCTACGGCTCCGCGACCAAGGCCGAGTTCGAGGAGCTGAAGCGCCAGCTGGAGAAGTCAGGGCTGTTCCGGATCACCCTCAAGAGCCGGCCGTGGAAGACGTACGTCTCCGGCTACCAGAAGGGCGAGTACCCGGTGTTCGGGCGCGGCTGGTTCCCCGACTTCCCGGACGCCGACAACTTCATCGCGCCCTTCGTCGGCAATCAGAACGCCCTCGGCACGCCCTATGTGACGCCGAAGATCACCGAGACGCTGCTGCCCAACTCCCGCGCCCAGAGCGACCGGGCCAACGTCGTCAAGGACTTCGAGGAGGCCCAGCGCATCCTCGTCGACGACGCGCGGCTGCTGCCGCTGTGGCAGGGCCGCCAGTACGTGGCCTCCAGCACGGAGATCTCCGGTTCCGAGCGGGCCCTCGACCCGTCGACGATCATGATGGTGGGCGAGCTGTACCGCAAGACGAGCTGGTAGTCACACCGTTCACCGGAGCACCGGCCGGGACGTGCGGTCCACGAGGCGATTGTCAGTGGGCGCCTGTAGGTTCGGAGAACCGACAGCGGCCACCGGCCGCGTGGACCGCACACCGCCCACCGCACACCGTGAGGAAGTTGACGTGACCGACATCGCCATGCTGCCCGAGTCCTGGCGCGGGGTTCTGGGTGACGAACTGCAGCAGCCCTACTTCAAGGAGCTGACGGAGTTCGTCGAGGAGGAGCGGGCGAAGGGTCCCGTCTACCCGCCGCGCGAGGAGGTCTTCGCCGCCCTCGACGCGACGCCGTACGACAAGGTCAAGGTGCTCATCCTCGGCCAGGACCCGTACCACGGCGAGGGCCAGGGGCACGGGCTGTGCTTCTCGGTCCGCCCCGGGGTCAGGACACCGCCGTCGCTGCGCAACATCTACAAGGAGATGCAGGAGGAGCTCGGCCTCCCCATCCCGGACAACGGCTATCTGATGCCCTGGGCCCAGCAGGGCGTCCTGCTGCTCAACGCCGTGCTGACGGTCCGCGCCGGCGAGGCCAACTCGCACAAGGGCAAGGGCTGGGAGAAGTTCACCGACGCCGTGATCCGGGCCGTGGCGAGCCGCCCCGACCCCGCGGTGTTCGTCCTGTGGGGCAACTACGCGCAGAAGAAGCTCCCCCTCATCGACGAGACGCGGCACGTGGTCGTCAAGGGCGCCCACCCCTCGCCGCTGTCGGCGCGGAAGTTCTTCGGCTCCCGCCCGTTCACCCAGATCAACGAGGCCGTGGCCCGGCAGGGCCACGAGGCGATCGACTGGCGTATCCCCGACCTCGGCTGATCCGCCGCGGGGCCGTCGGCTACGGCGTCTCGCCCAGACACCGCTCCAGCCGGCGGATCTCCGCCCGCACCCCGTCCCCGTAGCCGTCGTCCCCCAGCACTCCCGCCGCGCCCCGCGCCCGGCGCAGATGGGCCCGCGCCGCCTCGGCGCGGTCGAGCTTGACGTAGTCGGCCGCCAGGTTCAGATGCAGCGAGGGGTACAGCGCCTTCAGCGCGGGGACGCTCCGGGCAGTCGCGGTGGACCCCGCGCGGCCCGCGCTCTCCGCCTCGGTCAACGCCCGCAGGTCCCAGGCCAGTTCGTCGACGGGATCGTCGTGGGTGTCGGCCAGGTAGTGGGCCAGGGTGCAGCGGTGCAGCGGGTCGCCGTCCGCGCCGAGCTCGGTCCACAGGTCGAGCAGGCGGCGCCGGGCCTCCTCGCGGTCACCGGCGTGGTGCAGCAGGACGACCTGCCCGATCCGGGTCAGCACGGCATCGGACGCCGTGCGCTCCACTCGCTCCGTCACCGTGTCCTCCGGGCCCTCGTCGGCTGGGTCCCCGCCGACGCTAGCCGCCCGTACCGGCGATCCCGGTCAGGCGGCCCCGTACCGCCGGGGGGCGTGGCCGGTCCGGCTCACCGGCCGTACGCCTGGTCGCAGATCCGCGCCTCCTGGCTGTCCGGCCGCCAGCCGCCGTACCTCCGGCCGAGCGCGCAGACGTCGGCGTTCCCCCCGGCCTCCCCGGGGAGCTGCCGCGCCGCGTCGGGCACGGTGACACGCGGCTCGCGCGGGGCGCCCGGAGCCGGGTGGCGCGGGGCCTGCCGCTCGGGCCGCGGGCGGGGGGCCGCCGGTGCCGGCCGGGAGGTGTACGACGGTGACGAAGGCGCGGCGGACCTCGCCGGATCGGGGCGGCGGGACGGGCCGACGAGCGCCAGCGCCTCGGAGGCCGGCGCCTGGACGACCTCGGGCCGGACGTGCCCGGTCGGGTGGAGCGGGGCGGGCCGCGCGGGTGTCGCCCGGGGCGCGGGGGCCGCCGGGGCCTGGACCGTCGTACAACCCGTGAGGGCCGAGACGGCCGCGGTGACCAGAAGGGTCGCGGTGGTCGTCGATCGATGCACCCGCTCCACTGTGGTGGGTGCCGGGGCCGGCCGGAGAGCGGACAGGCGGAGGTTGCACCGCACGGGTGATCTCCGGCCCCGTACGGGCGGCCCCGGCCCCCTCAGGGTGACGTCAGTCGCCGGTCGCGCCGTCGATCCGCTCGCGCAGCAGGTCGGCGTGCCCGTTGTGCCGGGCGTACTCCTCGATCATGTGCGTGTAGATCCAGCGCAGGTTGTAGCGCTCGCCGGTCCGGGCGTGGGCGCCCTCCGAGATGTCGTCCAGGCCGAAGCGCGCGGCGTGGTGCCGGGCCCGGTCGATCTCCGCCTGCCAGCCGGCGTGGGCGTCCTCCCAGGAGTCGGCGGGGGAGAAGTGGAACTCGCCGTCGGGGTCGGCGTCGCTGTAGTAGACCGGCCCCGCGTCCTCGGCGGCGAGGACCCGCCGGAACCAGCTGCGCTCCACCTCCGTCATGTGCCGGACCAGGCCCATCAGGCTCAGCTCCGACGGCTCGGCGGAGGCGGTGCGCAGCTGCTCCTCGGTCAGGCCCTCGCACTTCCACGCCAGGGTCTGCCGGTGGTACTCCAGCCAGCCCTCCAGCATGGTGCGCTCGTCGGCGGTCGTGGGGGGTTCATGGCGTTCGGTCGTCATCGGAGCATGATCGCCCAACTCGGCTTCGGTGACCAGGAGTTTTCCCGGAACCGGGGTCAGGTTCCGGACATCCCGGCGAGCAGTTCACGCAGTCCGGCCCGGACCTCCTCCAGGCTCGGCACCTCGGAGCTGAAGGAACCGGCCACACAGCTGAACATCAGGCCGTCCGCCCAGGCGACGAGGGACAGCACATGCCGGCCGGGGGCCGGTGAGCCCGCCGCGGTCAGCAGCGCGCAAAGCTGGTCGCGGAAGGCGCGGCCCGTCGCGTCGAAGTACGTGCGCAGCTCGGGACGGCGCGTGGCCTCCAGGGCCAGCTCGTAGCGGGCCAGTGTCAGCTCGCGGTTGCGGGTCAGTGAGCGGTGGGTGGCCAGGGCCAGCCCGTCGGCCAGGGCGTCGAGGCCGCCGCGCGGGTCCGGCATCTCCTCGAGGGCCAGCACCCGCGCCTCGCGCTCCGCCAGCCGGCGCACCGCCAGCTCCAGCAGGGCCTGCCGGGTGCGGGCCACGTTGGACGTCGAGCCCTGCGGAAGTTCCGCGGCCTCGTCGACCGCCCGGTGGGTGAGCCCGCGCATGCCCCGCTCGGCCAGCAGCGCGAGAGCGGTGTCGGCGACGAGGTCGGCGCGAGCGGCGGACGGGGTGCGTACGGACATGACGTCAACCTACCGCTCGCACTACGCCTGTAGTACGGTCGAGCTCACGGACACTACACCTGTAGTAAGACCTGGGAGGACCGTCATGGCACCCACGAGGCGGGCCGTCGTGATCGGCGGCGGGATCGGCGGCCTGACCGCGGCCGCCGCACTGCACCGGAGAGGCTGGGCCGTCACCGTCCTGGAGCGGGCCCCCAGCCTGGAGCCGGTCGGTGCCGCGATCTCCCTGGCCCCGAACTCCCTGCGCGCCCTCGACGTCATCGGGGCGGGCGACGAGATCCGCGACCTCGCCGCCTGGCAGGGCGACGGCGGCCTGCGCACCCCGTCCGGACGCTGGCTCGCGCGGACCGACGCCGGCGCCGTGACCCGGCGCTTCGGCGGCCCCCTCGTGCTGCTGCACCGCGCCACCCTCGTCACCAGCCTCGCCGCACGGCTCCCTGCGGACGCCGTGCGCACGGCGACGGCGGCCACGGTCACCGACCCCGGCGAGGCCGGACGCCCCGCCCGCGTCGGCACCGCCGACGGCGAGCTGGAGGCCGAGCTCGTGGTGGCCGCCGACGGCATCCGGTCCGCCGTACGGGGCGTGCTCTTCCCCGACCACCCAGGCACCGCCTACGCCGGATTCACCACCTGGCGGCTCGTGATCCCCGTGCCCGGCGCCGCGTTCGCCTCCCACGAGACCTGGGGCCCGGGCCGCATCTGGGGCTCCCATCCGCTGAAGGACGGCCGCGTGTACGCCTACGCCGCCGCGGTCACCCCCGCCGGAGGGCGGGCCGCCGACGACGAGAAGACGGAACTGCTGCACCGCTACGGCGACTGGCACGCCCCGATCCCCGCGATCCTCGCCGCCGCCCGACCCGACGACGTCCTGCGGCACGACGTGCACCACATCGCCGAGCCCCTGCCCGCCTACCACCGCGGCCGGGTCGCCCTCGTCGGCGACGCCGCACACGCCATGCCGCCGACCCTGGGCCAGGGCGGCAATCAGGCCATCGAGGACGCCGTGGTCCTCGCCCACCACGCCGACGACCTCGCCGCCTACACCGCCGCCCGTCTCCCGAGGACGACGGCCATCGCCCGCCAGGCCGTCCGGGCCGCCCGGCTCAGCATGACGACCGGCCGGGCCGCCGTCGCCGTACGGAACACCGCGCTGGCCGCCGTGTCCAAGGCGGCGCCGCTGCTGTTCCTGAAGGGCTTCGAGGGCATCGCCGACTGGCGGCCGCCGCAGGCGCCGTATGCTGCCCCGAAGACCCCGGACGGCAACCACCCAAGGAGCACACCCCCGTGAAGGTCGGCTGCATCGGACTCGGTGACATCGCGCAGAAGGCCTACCTGCCGGTGCTCGGGGTTCAGCCGGGCGTCGAACTGCACCTCCAGACGCGTACGCCCGCCACGCTCACCCGCGTCGCCGACGGCCTGCA
Organism: Streptomyces sp. NPDC046859; assembly: GCF_040645135.1. NCBI lineage: Bacteria > Bacillati > Actinomycetota > Actinomycetes > Kitasatosporales > Streptomycetaceae > Streptomyces > Streptomyces sp. NPDC046859. Next base: position 241,476 of record NZ_JBEYXR010000009.1, on the reverse strand, counting down.
CCTCCCGGACGCCCAGCGTCACGCCGACCTCGACTCGCTGCTGTCCGCCGGGCTGGACGCCGCGTTCGTGCACGCGTCGACCGTGGCGCACCCGGAGATCGTGACCCGGCTCCTGGAGGCGGGGGTGCCGACCTACGTCGACAAGCCGCTCGCCTACCGGCTGGCCGACTCCGAGCGGCTGGTGAAACTCGCCGAGGAGCGCGGGGTGAGCCTCGCGGTCGGCTTCAACCGGCGCTACGCCCCCGGCTACGCCCAGTGCGCCGACCACCCGCGCGAACTGATCCTCATGCAGAAGAACCGCGTCGGGCTCCCCGAGGAGCCGCGCGCGATGATCCTCGACGACTTCATCCACGTCGTGGACACCCTGCGCTTCCTGGTGCCCGGACCCGTCGACGACGTGACGGTGCGCGCCTGCACCGAGGGCGGGCTGCTCCACCACGTCGTGCTGCAGCTCTCCGGGGAGGGCTTCACCGCGCTCGGCGTGATGAACCGGCTCAGCGGGTCCACCGAGGAGATCCTGGAGGTCTCCGGGCAGGACACCAAGCGGCAGGTCCTCAACCTCGCCGAGGTCGTCGACCACAAGGGCCAGCCGACGGTGCGGCGGCGCGGCGACTGGGTGCCGGTCGCCCGCCAGCGCGGCGTCGAGCAGGTGGCGCTCGCCTTCCTCGACGCCGTGCGGGCCGGCAAGGTGCTCAGCGCCAGGGACGCGCTGGCCACCCACGAGCTGTGTGAGCGGGTGGTACTGGCGGTTCAGGAGCAGTCCGCCTGAACCGGGGCCGCAGACCGCGCGTCGCCTCGCCCAGACACCACAGGGCGACGAGCAGCACCGCCGCGTGCAGCGGCCAGTCGCCGAACCGGACGTACGGCGTGACACCGCCGGCCAGCGGCACCTCGTAGACGGCGCTCGCGCTCTCGCTCGTCCCCAGCCAGGACCCGACGCGCTCACCGCCCGGGCCGTACACGGCGGACACGCCGGTCAGCGTCGCGTGCACCATGGGCCGGCCCGTCTCGGCGGCCCGCAGCGCGGCCAGCGAGGCGTGCTGCTCGGGCGCCCAGCTCTGCTGGAACGTCGACGTCGCCGACTGGGCGATCAGCACGTCGGCGCCGTCGTCCGCGAGGTGGCGGCTCATGTCGGCGAAGGCGGACTCGAAGCAGACCATCGGGCCGACGCGCAGGCCGTGCCCGACGTCCATCACCACCTGCTCGGTGCCCTGCCTGCGGTCCTCGGCGGCCGCCTTGCCGACCGAGGTCGCCCAGCCCAGCAGGGAGCGCAGCGGGATGTACTCGCCGAACGGCACCAGCCGCATCTTGTCGTAGCGGTCGCCTGTCGGGCCGTCGGGGCCGACCAGGACCGAGCTCTTGTAGATGCCGGGGCGGTCGGAGCGCCGCGCGTCCACGTTCACCAGGACGTCCGCCCCGGTCTCACGCGACAGGGCGGCGAGCCGGCGCGACAGATCCCGCCGGTCGGCCAGATCGAAACCGACGCTGCTCTCGCCCCACACGACCAGATCGACGTCCTGGGTCGCCAGTTCGCGGGTCAGCCGCTCCTCGCGGTCGAACCGCACGTCCGGGCCCTTCACGACGCCCGGCTGCACGACCGCGATCCTCACCCGGTCGTCGACGTCGGGGCGCGGGGCCCACATCCAGGCCGCCGACGTGCCCACGGCCGCCGCGGTCAGCGCGGCCAGCGCCGGGACGCGTGCCGCACGCTCCGTCAGCAGCACGGCGAACGCCACGTTGACCGCCACCACCAGGACGCTGATCAGCCACACCCCGCCCAGCGAGGCGAGCCGCAGCGCCGGGCGCACCTCCCACTGACTGGCGCCCAGCACGCCCCACGGCCCGCCGAGCCCCTGCCAGGAGCGCACCAGCTCGATCAGCAGCCAGCCCGACGGCAGCAGGACGAGCGCCGCCGCGACCCGAGGCGGCGCCTGGCAGGCACCGAGCAGACGGTGCACCAGCCAGCCCCACGGCGCCCACAGCGCGCCCAGCAGGGCGGCGATGACGAACGTGAAGACGTGCAGGTTCGGCAGCAGCCAGTGGTGCATCGCCAGCATGAAGCCGAACCCGCCCCACCAGCCGTCGTGCGCCGCGCGCCGGCCCGTCGGCGCACCGCGCAGCAACACGATCCACGGGATCAGCGCGACGTACGCGAACCACCAGAGCGAGGGCTGGGGAAACGCGAGCACGGGCAGGGCGCCGAGGAGTGCGGCGATGGCCGAGCGCCGCCACGGTGAGGTGAGCCGGCGACTGATCGTCTTCATGCAGCGCCTCCTACCCCGTGGTCCTTACAGTGTGCGCACATGGCGGCGGCCGGACAGCCGGCCGCCGCCGGTCAGCCGGTACCCGCCGGCGCGGTCCGCCCCGGCCGGCGGCGCCACTTCTCCTCGATGACGACCCCGAGCAGACGCCAGCCGTCGTCGGTGCGGACCAGCCGGAAGGCGTACCGGCCGCCGCTGACGAAGTCCGGCGCCCCCGCGCCCTCGCCCTCCGCGTCCTCGCCCCCGGCATCCTCGCCTCCGGCCGCGGCGAGCCGCATCGGATTGACGTAGTCCGCCCGTACCTCCGCGGTGTCCCCGACGTCCTGATCGAGGACGCCGAAGCGCACCCGGCGGTTGACGATCAGGTGCTGCCGTACCGAGAAGGCCCGCATGCTCTCGGCCAGCCATGCGGCGACCGTCCCGGCGTCTCCCTCGACACCTCCGGCCGAGCGGTAGTCGGCCTGGCCACCCGGGGCGAACAATCCGCGGTACGCCTCCCAGTCGCCGTCGTCCACGGCCACCGCGTACTCGGTGACCAACTCGTCGAGGGCCAGCCGGTCCCTGAGGGTGGCGAGCTCCACACGCTGCGTCATCGGCTCAGTGTTGGGCATGGGACGCGGTGCGCCAAGAGGGCGTGCGGGGATATCCGAAGGCCGGGCTACGCCCCGGTGCCGGTGCGCACGGCGGCCGAGGGGACCACGGGCACCGCCGAGTTGGGGTCGACACCGGCGAAGGCCAGGCCGATGACGAACCCCGCCACCTCCTCCAACTGGCGGACACGGTCCAACGTCCCCAGAGTCGCCGGGATCCCGCCCACGTCCCGGACCAGGTCGCCGACGGTCTTCAGGGCTGCCGGGTCGTCGCCGCACATCGCCACCGTCACCGGGGCCTTGGCACTGGCGGGTGACGCGGCCCACCGGTCGGGGGGGAAGAGGTGGAACGCCTTCACGACCCGGGCGCCCGGGGCGAGACGCGCGATACGCCCCGCCGCGGACTCGCCGGGGCCGACGAGGAGCGCGCCTACGCCGTGCGCCACGGCGTTCGTGGGGTCGATGAGCGGCGTCCCGTCGAGCGCGCCCTCCGGGGCACCCGCGAGGCGCAGCATGTCCTCGATGCCACCCCACGTCACGGCGAGCAGCACCGCGTCCCGCCCGCCGACCGCCTCACGCGGCGCGACGGCCTCCACCGCGTCGCCTGTCTGCCGGGCGACCCGCTCGGCCTTCGCCCGCGACCGCCCGGCGACCGCCACTTCGTGCCCCGCCCGCGCCCAGCCCGTGGCCAGGGCCGTCGCGAGCATCCCCGTGCCCAGAATCCCGATGCGCATCGTCTCCGCCTCTCTCGTCGGTCAGCAGTGCTTCGCCGCTGAGGACGCTAGGCGAGCCCATGCGCACCGATCGGTGCGCGAGGGGAGCGGGATGATGTGCTCGCCATGACCGAACACGACGCCCACTGCCAGGAGTTCGTCGCCGACTGCCGGGTCCGCGCGGCCACGGACCTCTTCACCCACACCTGGGACCCGGTGGTCCTGGCCGCCTTGAGGGAGGGAAGGCGCCGGCGCCGCACGCTGCGCACGGCGATCGGCGGCATCAGCGACAAGGCGCTCACCGACGCCCTGCACCGGCTGCTCGCCACCGGCCTGATCGAACGCCACGCGCACCCGGAGGTGCCGCCCCGCGTCGAGTACGCCCTGACCCCCCTGGGCCGCAGCCTGGTCGAGGGCCCGATGGCGGCACTGGGCCGCTGGGCCCTGGACCACGGCGACGCATTGCTGGAGGCACGGGAGCGGGGGGCTGGGCATTGAACCGTCAACTCCGTCGGGCGGGTTGGCCCGGGGGTGGATCATGAGGGCATGAGGAAGTGGATGAAGAGGACGGCTCCGGCCGGCGAACCGGAACACGGGCTCGGACTCCCGGCGGACCAGCGGGCGATGCGGGAGCGGCTCCTCGCGGCGCCCGTGGTGCCCGCGCCCGAGCCCTGGCGACGCGTCTTCGGCCACACGTACGGGACGCCCGTCGGCGGGCTGGTCGGGATCGGCTTCGCGGCACACCCCGACGACGGCCGTGATCTGGTGATGGCCGTCTCGCACGCCGGGCACGGCCTGTTCGACGCCGTGACCGGCGAGAGGATCGCCAGGGACCACGACCCGGACCCCGAGGATGCCCTGCCGGACGAGGTGTCCGGCCTCTCCTGCCCCGGGCTGGGCCCGATCGCCGGGAGACGCGTGCGTATCGCGGGGCTGTTCGGCGGCGGGTTGCGCACCACCACCGAGGACGGCTGGACCTTGGAGGTCGCCCTCCCGGCCCGGCCGGACGAACGCGTCCTGCTGTCCCGCGAGGGCGGGTCTCCCCCCGTCGGGCCGCAGGGGGAGCGGCGGTGGCACATCTACCACGCCGACTTCTCCGAGCTGCGGACGGCCGGCTTCTCGCCCTCCGGGCGGACCGTCGCCGTGGCGACGAGCAGTGAGCTGGCCCTGTGGACACGCCGACCCGCGGGCGGCCCCGGGGTGCATCCGTAGGGCCTCGTGTGGGCGGGTGCCGCATCCGTGGGGGCAGGGCCCTCGCCTCTTCAGGCGGCCTCGACGACCTCGGCGCGGAGGGCGGCCGCCCACTCGACCACCAGCAGCTCGTACTCCGCGCGCTCCTGGGCCGAGAGGGAGCCGCCCGCGCGCGTCCACAGGGCACGGATCGCCTCGTTCACCTCGGCGGCGGAGCGCACGGAACCAGGGTCTAAGGAACTGGGGGACATGGTGTCAAGCCTAGGGGTTGGCACTGACCGTGCGCTACCGGACGGCTACAGATCACGTATGTCCTTGGCCACGAATACGACCAAAAACGCTTGGGCGGCGGCGAGTCGGACGGCTCAGCCCGACGACTCCGCCGCGTGCGGGCTGAGGACGCCGGCCACGACCAGGACGATGATGACCAGGCCGAGCGCCACCCGGTAGTAGACGAACGGCATGAAGCTCTTCGTCGAGATGTACTTCATGAACCATGCGATGACCGCGTACCCGGAGACGAAGGCGATCACCGTGGCGAAGATCGTCGGGCCCCAGGAGACATGGTCGTTCTCCAGCGCGTCCTTGAGCTCGAAGAGGCCCGAGGCGAGGACGGCGGGGATCGCCAGCAGGAACGAGTAACGGGCCGCGGACTCCCGCTGGTAGCCCATGAACAGACCGCCGCTGATGGTGGCGCCGGAGCGGGACACTCCGGGGATGAGCGCCATGGCCTGGCACAGGCCGTAGATGAGGCCGTCCTTGACGTTCAGATCCTCCAGCGACTTGCGCTGCTTGGCGGCGCGGTGCCGGCCGCCGGACTCGTCGCGCGCCGCCAGCCGGTCGGCGACGCCGATGACGATGCCGACCACGATCAGCATGGTCGCCGTGACCCGCAGGTCGCGGAACGGGCCCTCGATCTGGTCCTTGAGCGTCAGGCCCAGCACACCGATCGGGATGGAGCCGACGATGACCAGCCAGCCCATCTGGGCGTCGTGGTCGCGCCGCATCTCCTTGTTCGTCAGCGACTTCAGCCACGCCAGGACGATCCGCCCGATGTCCTTGCGGAAGTAGATCAGGACGGCCGCCTCGGTGCCGATCTGGGTGATCGCGGTGAAGGCCGCGCCGGGGTCCTCCCAGCCCGAGAACGCCGCGGTCAGCCGCAGGTGCGCGCTGGAGGACACGGGGAGGAATTCGGTCAGCCCCTGGACGAGTCCGAGGATGAGGGATTCAAACCAAGACATGAAGTTACGGCGTCCAAGTGCTGATCGTGGCAGGGGATACGCGGGACCCGCGTCGTCGGCGCGGTGATCGCGGCTGTCGAGGGGCAGCGTAGCGTCCCTGGGTGAACCCCCTGCCACAGGGGCTCGGCGCGCGACGGGCGGTCAGGCGGCCGTCGGTCCCGACACCGACCACCCCGGGGCCTGGGGGTGTGCGGTGACGTCCTCGTGCCGGACCGTCTCGCCGCAGGCCCGGCAGGTGACGACCGGGAGCAGTTCGTTGCCGCAACTGTGTTCGATCACCATGGGCCGGTCGTCGTCCTGGCGCAGATGGCGGTCGCCCCAGGCCATGAGCGTCAGCAGGACCGGCTCCAGCTCGAGGCCGGCCCGCGTGGGCCGGTACTCGAACCGCTGCGGCCGCTCGCTGTAGGCGCGCTTGGTGAGGATCCCGGCGTCGAGGAGGCGGCGCAGCCGCGTCGAGAGGACGTCGCGCGGGGCGCCGATGTTGCGGACGAGTTGGTCGAAGCGGCCGTTGCCGAGGCACACCTCGCGCAGGACGAGCAGGGAGTACTTCTCACCGACGAGGGCCAGCGTGTCGGCGATCGAGCAGGGGCGGGGGTCCTTGGTGGCGGCCATGCCGTCCAGTCTAGGGAGTCGAGCGTCCGGTTTTCCGACTTTGCTGCTCAGATGGGTGCGCAGTACCCGAAGACGCGCACAGCGCCCAAGGAGAGGGTTTGATTTTCCAACCTGCGGAGCTATGGTGAGTTCAGATTTCCTACTCACCGGTAATCAGGCGGCGCCCGGTACCCGCCGAGCCACCGGCCCCGCGCGCCAAGGAGGCCCGCACCATGCGAGACGCAGTCATCGTCGAAGCCGTACGCACCCCCATCGGCAAGGGCAAGCCGAACGGCTCCCTCGCGCACGTCCACCCCGTCGAACTCCTCGCCCACACCCTGCGCAGCCTCGTGGAGCGCTCCGGCGTCGACCCGGCGCTGATCGACGACGTCATCGGCGGCACCGTCGACCAGGTCGGCGAGCAGGCCATGAACACCACGCGCTACGCCGCCCTCTCCGCCGGTTTCCCCGAGACGGTCCCGGCGACCACCGTCGACCGCCAGTGCGGCTCCTCCCAGCAGGCCGTGCACTTCGCCGCCCAGGGCGTCCTGTCCGGCGCCTACGACCTGGTCGTGGCCTGCGGTGTCGAGTCGATGAGCCGGGTGCCGATGTGGTCGAACGTGCCGCCCGGCAAGGACCCCTTCGGCCCCGGCATCGCCGCCCGCTACCCCGACGGGCTCGTCCCGCAGGGCATCAGTGCCGAACTGATCGCCGCCAAGTGGTCCCTCACCCGTGAGGAGATGGACGCGTTCGCCGTCTCCTCCCACCACCGGGCCGCCGCGGCCTGGGAGAAGGGCCTGTTCGACGCCGAGGTCGCGCCGCTGGACGGCGTCTCGCGCGACGAGTGCGTCCGTCCCGGCAGCACGCCCGAGATCCTCGCCGGACTCAAGCCCGCCTACCACGACCCGGTGTTCGCCGAGCGCTTCCCGCAGATCGAGTGGAACGTCACCGCGGGCAACGCCAGCCCCGTCAACGACGGCGCCTCCGCCGTCCTCATCACGTCGTCCGAGACGGCGGCCCGCCTCGGCCTGCGCCCCCTGGCCCGGCTGCACAGCTTCGCCGTCACCGGCTCCGACCCCGTCCTCATGCTGACCGGCGTCGTTCCGGCGACCGAGAAGGTGCTGCGCCGGGCGAACCTGTCGATCGACGACATCGACCTGTTCGAGGTGAACGAGGCGTTCGCCAGCGTGGTGCTCGCCTGGCGGCAGGAGACCGGCGCGGACCTCTCCAGGGTCAACGTGCACGGCGGCGCGATCGCGCTCGGCCATCCGCTCGGCGCCAGCGGCACCCGGCTCACCACGACCCTGGTGCACGCGATGCGCGAGCGCGGCGCCCGCTACGCCCTGCAGACGATGTGCGAGGCCGGCGGACTCGCCAACGCGATGGTCCTCGAAGCCGTGTGACCGACGGCGGGGCTCAGCGGCCGCGCAGGTGGTGGCGCTTGCGCCAGGCCACCACCACACCCGCCAGCGCCGGCACGGCGATGCAGGCCAGCGCGATCAGGAAGGCGGGCGACGTCGGTGTGGCGGCACGGGCGCCGGCCACGGCGTACGCGGCGGTGTTCGGGATCGAGCCGAGCGCCGTCGCCAGCAGGAACGGGACGTACCCCATGCGGGAGACGGAGGCGGCGTAGTTCGCGGCCCAGAACGGCACCCCCGGGAAGAGCCGCACCGCCAGCATCGAGCGGAAGCCGTGCCGGCTGAACTGGCCGTCCGCCGCCTTCAGCACCCGGCCGCGCAGCAGCGGCCGCAGCGCGTCCTGGCCCAGCAGCCGGCCGAGCCCGAAGGCGATCCCCGCCCCCAGCACCGTGCCCGCGAGCGCCGCGCCCAGACCCAGCTGGGAGCCGAACAGCGCGCCCGCCGCCAGGTTCAGCAGGGGACGCGGCACGAACGCCACCGTGACCAGGCCGTACGCCACCGCGAACAGCACGACCGCCGCCGCGCCCTCCAGGTGCGCCGGCCAGCCGTCCGACAGGAGTCTCTGCGGCTCGAAGAGCAGCACGCAGGACGCGGCGGCGGCCAGCAGGAGCACCAGCGCCGACAGCCGTGACCACGGCGAGAGCAGGGCTCTGCCGCAGCGCGCGGCCAGGCCGGCGGGCGCGGGCGTGAGCGAGGGGACGGGGACGGCGAGCTCCGTGGTGACGGCCCGGGGAGAGGCCGTCGCGGTGCCCCCAGAGCGGGTGGTGGCATCGTCGAGCATTCGGCGACAGTAACCGAAGAGGACATGTGATCGCCGTATGGTCGTGCCATGAGCGGGACAGGCGCGAAAACGACGGACGTGCCGCGCAGCATGCTCGCCGACACGGTGATGGAGCGGCTGACCAGCACCTACGCGGCCGCCGCGGACCCGGGGCGGGCCGCCGCCATGCGGGCTTACATGAAGGACGTGGCCCCGTTCCTCGGCATCCCCTCTCCCGAGCGCCGCGCCCTGTCGCGCTCCGTCGTCCGGGGCACCCCGCGCCCCGACGAAGGCGACTGCACCGCGGTCGCGCTGCGCTGCTGGCGGCTGCCCGAGCGGGAGTACCAGTACTTCGCCGTCGACTATCTGCGCCGGCATGTGACGCGTCTGTCCTCCGGGTTCCTCCCGGTGACCCGGCAGTTGGTGTCGACGGTGCCCTGGTGGGACACCGTCGACGCGCTCGCCGCGCACGTCGTCGGCGGCCTCGTCACGGCCGACGCCGCGCTGGCCGCGGACATGGACGCCTGGATCGAGGACGACGACCTCTGGGTCGCCCGCACCGCTCTCCTGCACCAGCTCCGCTACCGGGAACGTACCGACACCCGGCGCCTGTTCGCCTACTGCCTGCGCCAGTCCGGCCACCCCGACTTCTTCATCCGCAAGGCCATCGGCTGGTGCCTGCGCGAGTACGCCAAGACCGACCCCGGGGCCGTACGGGACTTCCTGGCGCGCGAGGGCGGGCGGTTCGCCCCGCTGTCCGTGCGTGAGGCGCTGAAGAACATCGGCGCCTGACCGCCGGGCCGCGCGGGGAAAACCATTCGACGCCGGGGGCGGCCTCGGCGATGATCGGCGTCATGTTCCGGTACGCCTTCGTTCTCGCCGCATCCGCCGCCGCGGATACGCCGAAGGCTGCCGTCCTCGTCCTCCTGGCCGCCGTCGACGGCGCCCGAAGCTGACCCTCCCCGGAACGTCCGGCGGACCCCGCAGGGGGAGGGTCGGCACCTCCTCGGGGTCCCCCTCTCGTCACCGAGACGTCCAGCGACGTCAGACTTCGGAGCACACCCATGTCCAAGACGGCGTACGTGCGTACCAAGCCGCATCTCAACATCGGCACGATGGGCCACGTCGACCACGGCAAGACCACGCTGACCGCCGCCATCACCAAGGTCCTGGCCGCCCGCGGCTCCGGCACCTTCGTGCCGTTCGACCGCATCGACCGGGCGCCGGAGGAGGCGGCCCGCGGCATCACCATCAACATCGCGCACGTCGAGTACGAGACCGACACCCGTCACTACGCGCACGTCGACATGCCGGGCCACGCCGACTACGTGAAGAACATGGTCACCGGCGCGGCGCAGCTCGACGGGGCGATCCTCGTGGTCTCCGCGCTCGACGGCATCATGCCGCAGACCGCCGAACACGTGCTGCTCGCGCGGCAGGTGGGGGTCGACCACATCGTCGTCGCCCTCAACAAGGCCGACGCCGGCGACCCCGAGCTGCTCGACCTCGTCGAGCTGGAGGTCCGGGACCTGCTCAGCGAGCACGGCTACGGCGGCGACGCCGCGCCCGTCGTACGGGTCTCGGGGCTGAAGGCGCTGGACGGCGACCCCCGGTGGACGGCGGCCGTCGAGGCGCTGCTCGACGCGGTGGACACGTACGTCCCCATGCCGGAGCGGTACGTCGACGCGCCGTTCCTGCTGCCCGTCGAGAACGTCCTGACCATCACCGGCCGGGGGACCGTGGTGACCGGTGCCGTGGAGCGGGGGACCGTCCGCGTCGGCGACCGGGTCGAGGTGCTCGGGGCCGGCGTGGAGAGCGTGGTGACCGGCCTGGAGACCTTCGGCAAGCCGATGGACGAGGCCCAGGCCGGTGACAACGTGGCGCTGCTGCTGCGCGGCGTCCCCCGGGACGCCGTCCGGCGCGGGCACGTGGTGGCCGCGCCGGGCAGCGTGGAGCCCCGCAGCCGTTTCACGGCCCAGGTGTACGTCCTGTCGGCCCGCGAGGGCGGCCGCTCGACGCCGCTGTCCACCGGGTACCGGCCGCAGTTCTACATCCGCACCGCGGACGTGGTGGGGGACGTCGACCTCGGTGGGGCGGCCGTCGCGCGGCCCGGCGAGACCGTCACCATGACCGTCGAGCTGGGGCGCGAGGTGCCGTTGGAGCCCGGTCTCGGGTTCGCCATCCGTGAGGGTGGCCGGACTGTCGGGGCCGGGACGGTGACCGCCGTCGTATGAGGGGCCGGGGGCCGCGCGACCGGGACGACCGGGCGTGCGGCCCCCGTGCCGGTGGCGGGACCGGGGCGCCCCACAATGGGGGAGTGGACGACTCCAGACCCGTCGCCGGTGCCACCGGGCACGGCTTCGCCAAGCTCATGCCCGACGTCGACCGGGAACGGGCCTGGCTGCTCACCGTCGACGGGGCTCCGCAGTCGTACGTCGACCTCGACGAGCCCACGCACCTGGAGTTCGAGTACGTGCGCCGGGTCGGGCACGCGCTGGACGTCGTGGCGGAGCCGGGGCGCGCCCTGGACGTGGTGCACCTCGGGGGCGGGGCGCTCACCCTGCCCCGGTATGTCGCCGCCACCCGGCCGGGGTCCCGGCAGCACGTCGTGGAGCTCGACGGTGCGCTGCTCGACCTGGTCCTGGAGCATCTGCCGACGCCCGCCGGAGCCGACATCACCACGCACGCCGCCGACGCGCGGGCGTGGCTCGACGCCGCCCCGGCGCGGTCGGCCGACGTGCTCGTCGCCGACGTGTTCGCGGGCTCCCGGGTGCCCGCGCACGTCACGTCCGTCGAGTACGCCCGCGCCGCCGCCCGGGTGCTCCGCGGCGACGGGGTCTACCTCGCGAACCTCGCCGACGCCGCGCCGTTCGCCTTCCTGCGCTCCCAACTGGCCAACCTGGCCGATGTCTTCGAGGAGCTCGCGCTGATCGCCGAACCGGCCGTGCTGCGCGGGCGGCGCTTCGGGAACGCGGTCCTGGTCGCCGCGCACCGGCCCGTGGACACGGCCGCCCTGGCCCGGCTGACCGCGGGCGACGCGTTCCCGGCCCGCGTGGAGCAGGGGGCCGGGGTGCGGGCTTTCATGGGAGCGGCACGTCCCGTGCGGGACGAGGACGCCGTCCCGTCACCCGAGCCGCCCGAGGGGGCGTTCGGCATCGGCTGAGGGGCCGGTGCCGTCAGCCGATCCCCTCGGCCGGGGCCCGCGTGCCCGCCGGGGCGCCGCTGCCGCCCGACGTCACCGGCTTGCCGCGGCGGCGCAGATTGCGGACGTCCGGCACGCACAGGACCGCGGCGGTGACCACCACGATCACCGCGGCGCAGCCCCACAGCGCCGGCGCGCGCCCGAACGCGGTCTCCGCCGGGCCGGCCAGGGCCGTGGCCAGCGGGACCATGGCGACCGAGCCGAACCAGTCGTAGGCGGAGACGCGGGACAGCTTGTCCTCCGGTATCTCCTGGTGCAGCGCGGTCATCCAGGAGACGCCGAACACCTCCAGCATCACTCCGGTCAGGAACATCACCGCGCACAGCGCGCCCACCGGGACCGGCACGGCGAGCGCGGCGGACGGCAGGGCCAGCGGGAAGACGCACAGGGTGCCGGCGAGGAGGAGGCGGCGCGGCTGCCAGCGCGTCATGAGCAGCGCGCCGGCCACCGTGCCCGCGCCGAAGAACCCCAGGGCCACGCCCCACGGGCCGGCCCCGCCCAGGTGGTCCCGGGCGACGAGCGGACCGTAGACCGCGTCGGCCGCCGCGACCACCGCGTTGGCGACGGAGAACTGGACGACCACGGCCCACAGCCACGGCCGTCCCGCGAACTCCCGCCAGCCCTCGCGCAGATCGGCGAGCATGCCGCCGCCGGGCGCGCGCCGCGCGACCCGGCTGACGTCCAGCAGGGCCCGCATCGCACCGGCGACCGCGAAGGCCGCGGCGTCCGCCGCGAGCACCCAGCCCGGTCCCAGCGCCGCCACCATGGCACCGCCGAGCGCCGCTCCTCCGACGGCCGCTCCCTGCATCGCCATCCGGAACACCGCGAACGCCTTGCCCGCCTGCTCCCCCCGCACCGACGACAGCAGCATGCCCTCGGCGGCCGGGCTGAAGAACGCCTGGCCGGTGCCGCCGAGCGCGGTGAGCAGCATCATCTGCCACAGCCGGGCCTCGCCGGTGAGGACCAGCGCGGCGAAGACCGCCTGCGAGACGCAGTTGAGGGCGTTGGCCGCCACCATCACCCGGTGCCGGGGCAGCCGGTCCGCGACGGCACCGCCGATCAGCAGGAAGAGCACCAGGGGCAGGGTCCGGGAGGCGGCGACGAGACCCACGTCGCCGCCGTCGCCGCCCGCCTCCAGGACGGCGAAGGCGGCGGCGATCAGGGAGCCGTTGCTGCCGAGGTTGGTGACGAACGCCGAGGCGGTCAGCAGGCTGTAGTTGCGGCCCGCCCAGGCGGGGCGGCGGGAGCGGCGGGAAGGAGGGGCGGCGCGGGTCACCGGCCGACTATCGCCGTCCGGCCCCCGGTTTGCCAAGCCGGTGCGCAGGTCACGGACGGGCGGGTGCGCTCGGGACGGTGCGCGCGGCCCTGGGTGAGGGGTGCGTCACGGCGGTCTGTCGCCCGTCCCTACTCGCGAGTAACGTGACCGTCATGAGCGCAGACCAGCTGTCCGTCGGCGAGATGCTCGTCGCCACCGTGCCCATGGCCCGGACCCTGCACCTCGAGTTCGTGGAGATCACCCCCGAGCGGGCCGTGGTGGTCCTGCCGGACCAGAGCGCGTTCCACAACCACGTGGGCGGGCCGCACGCCGGCGCCATGTTCACGCTCGGCGAGTCCGCCGGCGGGGCCATCGTGCTGTCCGCGTTCGGGGACCAGCTGGCCCGCGCCGTGCCGCTCGCCGTGAGCGCCGAGATCTCCTACCGCCGGCTCGCCATGGGAGCGGTGACGGCCACCGCGACCCTGGGCCGCCCGGCCGCCGAGGTCGTCGCGCAGCTGGACGCCGGGGAGCGGCCCGAGTTCCCGGTGATCATCGAGATCCGGCGCGCGGACGGCGCCGTCACCGGCGAGATGAGGGCCATCTGGACCCTGCGGCCGAACGGCTGAGCGCCGCACAGCCGCGTTCCGGCTCACGGCCGCGCGCCCGCGTGCCACGGCCGGTCCGGACGCAACCCGGACGACGCCCGGGACGTCCAAGAGAGCGGGTAGGCTTCCCCGATGCGCGCCCACCGCTGAGCGGGCGCCCGGGAACGCAGGGTCAGGCACACGAGAGGAAGCGGCGTTGCACGTCCAGGAATGGCTCGAAACGGTGCCCCCGCTGGCGATCTACCTGCTGGTCGGGCTGGTCATCGGACTGGAGAGCCTGGGCATCCCGCTGCCCGGCGAGATCATCCTGGTGTCGTCCGCCCTGCTCGCCTCGCAGCACGGCGAAATCGACCCCTTCGTGCTCGGCGCCTGCGCGAGCGCCGGCGCCGTCATCGGCGACTCCATCGGCTACGCCATCGGCCGCAGGGGAGGCAGGCCCCTGCTGGCCTGGCTGGGCGCTAAGTTCCCCAGGCACTTCAGCGAGGGGCACATCGCGACCGCCGAGCGGTCCTTCCAGAAGTGGGGGATGTGGGCGGTCTTCTTCGGCCGGTTCGTCGCCCTCCTGCGCATCTTCGCCGGACCCCTCGCGGGCGTCCTGCACATGCCGTACTGGAAGTTCCTGACCGCGAACGTGCTCGGCGGCATCGTCTGGGCGGGCGGCACCACCGCCGTCATCTACTACGTCGGCGTGGTCGCCGAGTCCTGGCTGAAGCGCTTCTCCTGGCTGGGCCTGGTCGCGGCGGTCCTGATCGGCCTCGCCTCCCTGCTGATCGTGAAGCGCAAGGCCGCCAAGGCGCAGACCGCCCACCAGGAAGCGGAACCCGCGCCGGTCCCCGCGGGCGACTGAGCACACCGGGCCCGGCGCGGCGGGCGCGACGGTCTCAGCCGCGCCCTGCGTGCTCCTCCCGATGCGCCTTGGCCAGCTCGGCGTACATCGTGCCGTTCAGCGTGACCCCCTGCCGCTCCTCCTCGGTGAGCGGCCGCTTCACCTTCGCCGGCACGCCCGCCACCAGCGACCCCGGCGGCACGACCATCCCCTGCGGCACCAGCGCCTGCGCGGCGACCAGCGAGCCCGCCCCGATCACCGCGCCGTTCAGCACGGTCGCGCCCATGCCGACGAGACAGTCGTCCTCGACGGTCGCCCCGTGCACCACCGCGTTGTGCCCGACGGACACCCGCGCACCCACCCGCACCGGGAAACCGGGGTCGGCGTGCAGCGTGCAGTTGTCCTGGATGTTGGCCTGCTCCCCGACGAGGATCGCCTCGACGTCACCGCGCACCACCGCGCCGTACCAGACGCTGGCGCCCGCCTCCAGGGTCACGTCCCCGATCACGGACGCCGTCGGCGCCACGAACGCGGACCCGTCGATCCTGGGCTCCCGTCCCGCGATCCCCATGACCAGCGCCTTGTCCGTCATCGCCCTCTCCTCACCCCGAACGTCGTCGACAGTCGCACCGTACGCCACCCGGTAGGGCGAAGATCACAGCCCCTCGGCCTCATCACGACCACGAACGCTCAGTACCGTGAGGCCGTGCCCAAGCGCAAGAACACGTTCTCATCCTGGCGACGCCGACTGGCGCAGCGCGCCGTCCACGCGGGCTGGGCCTGGGCGCAGCGCACGGGTTCGGTGACCGCGGAGCACCCCGGCCGCTTCCGCTTCGGATCCCTCGGCGAGGCCACCCGGCTGGCCTTCCCGCTCGGCACGGTCTTCGGGGAGCCGTGGATCCACCTCGGCTCGCACTGCATCGTCGGCGAGCAGGTCACCCTGACGGCCGGTCTGATGCCCGACCTCGACCTCGGCCCGGATCCGATCCTGCGCGTCGGCGACGGCGTCGTCCTCGGCCGCGGCAGCCATGTCATCGCCGACACGACGGTGACCATCGGCAGCGACTGCTACTTCGGCCCGTACGTCTACGTCACCTCCACCAACCACTCCTACGACGACCCGCACGAGCCCATCGGCAGGCAGTGGCCGCGGATGGAGCCCGTCGAGATCGGCCCCGGGTGCTGGATCGGCACCGGCGCGGTGATCCTGCCGGGCGCGACGATCGGGCGGAACGTGGTGGTCGCCGCGGGCGCGGTGGTCCGCGGCACGGTGCCGGACCACGCCGTGGTGGCGGGGGCGCCCGCCCGTGTCGTACGGCGCTGGACGCCTGAGGACGGCTGGCAGCCGCCGCTGCGGACGCCGGCGCCGGTGCCGATACCGGACGGCGTGACCCCCGGACAGCTCCAGGCGCTGGCGGGCCTCGACGAGGAGACCGTGGCGCGGCTGGCGGAGCTGGACGAGCGGACGACCGCCGAACTGGCGGAGCCCGCCACCGAGTCCTGACCGGGCGGTGCCCGTGCGGGTCAGCCCGCGGCCAGCAGCACGGTGCCCACCAGGGCGAGCCCGGCACCCGCCGCCTGCACGCCGGCCAGCCGCTCCCGCAGCACGCCCCGCGCCGCCAGGGCGGTCACCACGGGATAGAGCGAGGCGAGCACGGCGGCCACGGTCACCGGCCCACGGTGTGCGGCGACCACATAGGTGCCGTTCGCGGCGACGTCGGCGAGGCCGACGAACGCGAGCGCGGGCAGCGAGCGCCAGGGAAAGCCGTCGTCCGGGAGAGCCGGCGCCCCGCGCCGCACCGACACGTACAGCGCGAGGCCGCCCGCCCCCACGTTGACGACGCGCTGCACGAAGAGCGCGAGGAACAGGCCGGTGACGGTGGTCGACGCCTCCGCCACCAGCACGAAGACCGTGCCGAAGCCGAAGGCCGCGACCAGCGTGAGCAGGATCGACCGCCGCTGCACGGGAGCGCCCCGCAGCTGCGGTCCGCCCGCCAGGACCACTCCGAGCACCGCCACCGCGATCCCCGCCGTCTGCACCAGCCCGGGCCGCTCGCCCAGGAAGAGGCCCACCCCGACGGGCACGGCCACGCCCACGGTCCCGAGCGGCGAGACCACGCCCATCGGGCCGAGCGCCAGCGCCTTGTAGAAGCAGAGCAGGGCGACGGGTCCCACCAGGCCGGCCGCGACCGCCCACCACAACCGCGGGTCCGCCTCGCTCCAGGCGCCCGTGGCCAGGACGACGACACCGAGGACGGCCGCCGCGATCGCCTGCGAGACGACGACCACCGTCAGCGCGGGGGTGCGACGGGTCAGTACGCCTCCGCCGAAGTCCGCCAGACCCCAGAGCAGACTGGTGGCCAGGGCGAAGAGTGCTGTCACAGGAGCCTCGCAGTACAGTGCGGTGGACGATCGGGTGCACCCCACGGTAGTGCGGTCTGGTGAACCCTGTCATCCAGAATATTGGACTCCGCAAGGACGGAATGTGTCGGACCTCGACCTGCTGACCCAGTCCCTGGCACGCAACGTCAAGCATTGGCGGACGGTACGCGGCTTCACGCTCGACGTGCTCGCGACCCGGGCCGGTGTCAGCCGCGGCATGCTCATCCAGATCGAGCAGGCCCGCACCAACCCCAGCCTCGGCACGGTCGTCAAGATCGGCGACGCGCTCGGCGTCAGCATCACCACGCTCCTCGACTACGAGCAGGGGCCGAAGGTGCGGGTCGTCCCGGCCGACCAGGTCGTACGGCTGTGGCACACCGACGCGGGCAGCCACAGCCGCCTCCTCGCCGGGACCGAGGCCCCCGGCCCGCTGGAGATGTGGCACTGGCGGATGATGCCGGGCGAGAGCAGCAGCTCGGACCCGCACCCGGTCGGCACCGTCGAGATCGTGCACGTCACCGCCGGCGAGCTGACCCTCACCGTCGACGGCGTGGACCACCGGGTTCCGGTCGGGGCGAGCGCCACCTTCGAGGCCGACGCCCCCCACGTGTACGGCAACCAGGGCGAGGTCCCGGCCGAGTGGATGCTGGCCGTCTCCGTGCCGCCCGCACGCTGAGACGTCCCTCCGGCGGCCGCCGAGCGCCTGTTAGCGTGCGGCCATGGACGCACCCATCGGGCACTTCGACAGCGCCACTCCCGCCCCCGAATGCCTCGACGATCTGATCGACCCCGTCGCCGAGGCCGTACGGAACTGGCGCGGCAGCGTCCCCGCCGAGCAGATCGTCTACGTCGACACCGACCCGCAGTGGGCCGACACGGCCGCCTTCGTCGAGCACTACGGGCGGGACCTCCTCGAGGCGTCCGCGAACTGCGTGGTCGTCGCCGGCAAGCGCGGCGGCGAGACGACACTGGCGGCCTGCCTGGTCCTGTCGACCACCCGCGCCGACGTGAACGGCGTGGTGCGCCGCCATCTCGGCGCCCGCAAGGCGTCCTTCGCCTCCATGGACACCGCCACCGGCGAGACCGGCATGGAATACGGCGGCATCACCCCGATCGGCTTGCCCGGGCTCTGGCCCCTGCTGGTCGACCCGGCCGTCGTCGACCTGCCGTACGTGCTGGTCGGCAGCGGCCGCCGGCGCGGCAAGCTCCTGGTCCCCGGCAAGGCGTTCGCCGAGCTGCCGAACGCGGTCGTGCTGGAGGGGCTCGGGATCGCCGCGGGCTGAGACACCGGCCGGGCGCCGCGGGTTCATGCCGTCATGTGGTGCGCGAGCACCTGGTGCGGGTCCTGCTCACCCGTCACCGGTGCCGGATCGGCGTGCACCAGGGCCGCCGTGAGCCGGGGGACGGCGTGCAGCAGCGCGTGCTCGGCGTCCACCGCGATCGCGTGCGCCTGACGCACCGTCGCCTCACCGTCCACGACCACGGCCACCTCGGCGCGCAGCCGGTGCCCGATCCAGCGCAGCCGCAGTTCGCCGACCTCCCGGACGCCCGCGACGTCCCTCAGGGCCCGCTCGGCCCGGTCCACCAGGGCCGGGTCCACGGCGTCCATCACCCGCCGGAACACCTCACGGGCCGCGTCCCGCAGCACCAGCACGATCGCGGCCGTGATCGCGAGCCCCACGACCGGGTCCGCCCACTGCCACCCCAGGGCGGCGCCGCCCGCGCTCACCAGCACCGCCAGCGAGGTGAAGCCGTCGGTGCGGGCGTGCAGCCCGTCGGCGACGAGCGCCGCCGAGCCGATGGCGCGTCCGACCCGGATGCGGTACCGGGCCACCCACTCGTTCCCGGCGAAGCCGATGAGCGCCGCCACCGCCACCACCGGGATGTGCTGCACGGGCTCCGGGTCCAGCAGCCGGGCGGCCGCCGTCCAGCCCGCGAAGACGGCGGACGCGGCGATGGTGAGGACGATGGCCAGGCCCGCGAGATCCTCGGCCCGGCCGTATCCGTAGGTGAAGCGGCGCGTCGCCGCGCGCCGGCCCAGCACGAAGGCGATGCCGAGCGGGACGGCCGTCAGCGCGTCCGCGGCGTTGTGCACGGTGTCGCCGAGCAGCGCGACCGACCCGGAGACGGCCACCACGACCGCCTGGGCCAGCGCCGTCACCCCGAGGACCAGCAGGGAGACCCACAGGGCCCGCATCCCGCGGGCCGAGGACTCCAGTGCCGGGTCCAGCCTGTCGGCCGTCTCGTGGGAGTGCGGTCGCAGGAGGTGGGCGAGGCGGTGGCGCAGGGACGTCCGGGTGGGGGAGTGCGGCTGCTCGTCCCTCGGCGGGTGCGCGTCCCCGGGCGGGTGCCCGTGCCGTTCATGGCGGTGCCCGTCGTGCCCGTGCGCGTGACCGTCGCTCACGGTGATCCCCTTCCGATCCGCTGCGCTTCGATGCGCTCCGACGCGCGGAGGTGGACGGCCGGCCGCCCACGGGGCCATTATGTGCGTATGAGCGCACGCATGCACCTGTCAGCTGCGCACGGTGCGCATCCGCGCAGCCCGGGCGAGGAGCAGTTCGCCCTGGCCGCCGAGATCCTGGCCCTGCTCGGGGACCGCACCCGGCTGACCCTGCTGCACGCCCTCACGGCCGGGGAGGCGGACGTCACGACGCTCACCGAGGCGTGCGGGGCGGCCCGGCCCGCCGTCAGCCAGCACCTGGCCCGGCTGCGGCTCGCCGGCCTGGTGGACACCCGCAAGGAGGGGCGGCGGGTGGTCTACTCCCTGCGCGACGGCCATCTGCGCCGCCTCGTCGACGAGGCCCTGAACGTGGCGGACCACCGGCTCAGCGACCGGCCGCCGCACGACTGAGGCGTAACGGCGCGCGTCAGGAGGTGACGGGCTGTCCGAGGTACTGCTCGGCGAACGCCCGCGCCGCCACCGGGGAGTCGAAGACCCGGCGCAGCCGGGCCAGGGTGGTGCCCGCGCGGTACGGGTCGCCCGAGGAGACGCCGTGGTACACCTCGGACAGCCACTGCGAGAACTCCTGGTAGTCCCACACCCGTTCGAGACAGGTGGCGGAGTAGGAGTCCAGGCCGGCGGAGTCGCCCTTCGTGAGGTGGGCGACGAGCCCGTCGCCGAGCAGGAAGGCGTCGTGCAGCGCGAGATTCATGCCCTTGGCGGCTATGGGCGCGGTCAGATGGGCCGCGTCGCCCGCCAGCAGGAGCCGCCCGGACGCCATCGGCTCGACCACGTAGTTGTGCATCTCCAGGACGCGCTTCTCCACCAGCCGCCCCTCGACCAGGGGCGGAGCGCCGTCCGCCCCGAGGCGCTGCCGGAGCTCCGCCCACACCCGGTCCGCCGGCCAGTTCTCCGGGTCGTCGCCCGGCGGGCACTGGAGGTAGTAGCGGGTCACGTCGGCACTGCGCGGCATATGGCCGGCGAACCCGCGCGGATGCATGCCGAACACGACGCAGTCGGCCGACGGCGGTGCCTCGGCGAGCAGGGCCAGCCATCCGATGCCGTAGTCGCCGCGGGACGTCCGGGTGCGGCCCGCGGGCAGCGCGGCCCGTGTCACCCCGCGCGCCCCGTCGCACCCGGCGACGAAGTCGCACCGCACCACCTCGCGCCGCCCGGTCAGCGGGCAGACGTACGACACCGAGGGCTGGTCGCCGTCCACGTCGTGCACCCGGACGTCCCGCACGCCGAAGCGGATCTCGCCGCCGCGAACGTCCGCGTACTCCCGGACCAGGTCCGTCACCAGGGACTGCTGCGGATACACCCAGTGGTGAGTGCCCGTCAGCTCGGTGTACGCGAACCGGTGGCGCCGCCCGTCGAACCGGAACTCGCACTCCGTGTGCCGCTGGGCCCGCTCCAGCAGGGTGTCCGCGAGCCCGCGCCGCTGCAGCCCGCGTACGGCCCACTCCTCCAGGACCCCGGCGCGGGGCCGCTGTTCGATGGAAGCACGGGTCTCGGTCTCCAGGACCAGGCAGTCGACGGAGGCGGCCCGCAGGATGTTGCCGACGGTCAGGCCGGCCGGGCCGGCGCCCACGATGACCACCGGAAACCGGTGCGGAGCAGGGGGGTTGGGGTGGGGGGAGGTCGAAGTCACCCGAGCATTATGGAGGGGGGCCGCCAGGCGGGGGAGAGGTGGGCGGCCGGCCGGCCGGGTCAGCCGAGGCGGGGTATCTCGATCGCCGGGCACCGGTCCATGACCATGTCCAGGCCCGCCGCGCGCGTGCGGTCGTACGCCTCCTCGTCGATGACGCCGAGCTGGAACCAGACCGCCTTGGCGCCCTTGGCGACCGCGTCGTCGGCGACCGCGCCGGCGAGGTCGCTGTTCACGAAGACGTCGACCACGTCCACCTCGAAGGGGATGTCCGCCAGCGACGCGTAACCCTGCTCCCCATGGACCGTCTCGGCCTTCGGGTGGACCGGCACGATGCGCTTGCCGTGGCGCCGCAGCACGTCGGCCACGCCGTACGCCGCCCGCCGCCGGTTGGAGGACAGACCCACGATGGCCCAGGTGTCGCCGAGCTCGCCGAGGATCCTGCGGACCGTCGCGTCGTCTCCGTACACCGCCGGTCTCCTTCTGTGTCGTCTCGTCCCACTGCCTTTCCCAGCGACAACGGACGGCGGGCCGTGACGATTCCCGCCGCTGGCGGGCACCGGAAGCCTGCCCGAACGCCTGTCCGGGCAGGCCGGTGCGCAGTACCGTGCGGGCAGTCCGCACGGCAGGGGGTGGCGATGCCCGGGTTCCACAGGTCCCACGCGCGCGTGGGCGGGCCGAGGCCCCATGGCTGACCGGTCCGGCGCCGAGGACCCCGGCGCGCGGCACGCCGAGGGGGAAGCGCGTCGGACCGCTGCGGACGGCCGCTCGGGCGCCTACGCTCGCTCCGTGCTGCGCATCATCGACGCCCGAACCGGCCAGCCTGTCGACGCCGCGCCCGCCCGGCGGGGCCTGACCCGCGTCGAGGCACATACCGAGGGCTTCGACGTCACCGCCCTGCGGGTCCTGCTCGTCGCGGACCTCCTCGTGCGCGCCCTGGAACTCGGGGGCACGCCCGTCTGGGCGCTGCTCGACGAGGAGCGGCAGCAGGCGGAGCTCAGGGCCGGAGCCGCGGCGCTCGGCATCCGGCCCTTCGAGGACGGCCGGGACGCCGCGTCGGGGCTGGGCGAGACACAGGTCCTGCACGTCGTGCGCGAGGGCGGCGCGCAACCCGACGGCGTGCGGGTGGCCGTCGCCGCCGTGCAGGCGTCCGCACCGCCCGAGGACGCCGACCCCGCCGTCCTGCGCCTCGCGCTGCTCGGCAGGCGCCGGGGCGTCCCGGTGACGCTCGACACGGACACGCTCGACGAGGCCCACGCCACCCTGGCGCGCTGGCGGGGCGCCGTCGCCGACTGGGCCCGGCGTCCGTCGCGGCCCGTGCCCGAGGAGGTGCGGACGGAACTGCGCACCGCCTGGGAGGACGACCTGGACGTGCCCGGGGTGCTCGGCGTCCTGCGCCGCGTGGAGAGCGCGGACCTGCCGGACGGCGCCCGCTTCGAGACGTTCGCCCACGCCGACCGCCTTCTCGGTCTCGACCTCGCGCGGGACCTGGGAAGCCCGCTGTGACCCCGCACATCGCGGTGCCCCCGCACATCGGGGCGGGCCCCCTGCGCCGGCTCGTCGTCCTGCGGCACGCGAAGTCCGCCTGGCCGGACGACCTCCCCGACCACGAGCGGCCGCTCGCCGCGCGCGGCCGCCGCGACGCACCGGTCGCCGGGCGGCTGCTCGCCGAGGCCGACTGCCTGCCGGACCTCGCCCTGTGCTCCACCGCCGTGCGCGCCCGGCAGACCTGGGACCTCGCGTGCGCCCAGTGGGGGACGCCCCCGCCGGTGCGGCACGACCGGCGCCTGTACGCGGCGGGCGCCGCCGAGCTGCTGGCCGTCGTGCGGGAGGTGTCCCCGGAGGTCGTGACGCTGCTCCTGGTCGGGCACAACCCCGGTCTGGAGGAACTCGTCCTCGAACTCGCGGGGGACGGCCTCGACGACCTGCTGGAGGAGGTCGGCGCGAAGTTCCCGACCGCCGCGGCGGCCGTCCTGGCCTGGCACGGACCCGGCTGGCGCGACCTGACGCCGGGCACGGCCCTGCTGACGGACGTCATGGTCGCGCGGGGCAGGAAGGACTGACGGGCGGGCGGGCACGCACGCGCGTGCCTGGCCGGGCCGGGCGGCCCGAGGGGCGGCTTAGGCTGGTCGGATGCAGGACGAGTACCGCACCGTCGCCCGCGCCGGTGTGCACGAGACCGAGATCAACCGCTCGCGCTTCATCTGCGCGCTCGCACCGGCCGCCACCGAGCGGGAGGCCCAGGACTTCGTCGCAGGGGTCCGCAAGGAGCACGCGGACGCCACCCACAACTGCTGGGCCTACGTCATCGGCGCCGACGCCTCCGCCCAGAAGGCGAGCGACGACGGCGAGCCCGGCGGGACGGCCGGGGTCCCCATGCTCCAGATGCTGCTGCGTCGCGACATGCGGTACGTCGTCGCCGTCGTCACCCGCTACTACGGCGGCGTGAAGCTCGGGGCGGGCGGCCTGATCCGGGCCTACGGGGGAGTGGTCGGCGAGGCGCTGGACGCCGTCGGCACGCTCACCCGGCGCCGCTTCCGGCTCGCCACCGTCACCGTCGACCACCAGCGCGCGGGCAAGGTGCAGAACGACCTGAGGTCCACCGGCCGCGCGGTGCGCGACGTGCGGTACGCGGAGGCCGTCACCCTAGAGATCGGGCTCCCCGACGCCGACGTGGAGGCGTTCCGCTCCTGGCTCGCCGACACGACCGCGGGTACGGCCGTCCTCGAGCTCGGTGGCGAGGCGTACGGGGACGCCTGACCCGGTGCGCCCCTCCGTGCGCGTGACGGCGGCCACAGGGCCTGCCGATCGGGCCATGGCCCGCATTCATTCCGGCATATGTGGCACCTGCTGGGCATGGGGATGAGTGAGACGGCCGTGCGCGCCCGCCGCGGGGCCCGCGGCGTGGGAGAGTCGGCCCGGCGGGCGTGGACCGGGCCGGGACCTGAGCGGGACGTGGCGATCCAGGCCGGCAAGGCGGCCCTGGCGGCCTGCGTGGCGTGGGCGGTGGCCGGATGGTGGCTGAAGGCGCCGAACGCGTTCGTCGCGGCCTGGGTGGCCATCGTGCTCGTGGAGTCGACGGTGTTCCGGTCGATCGCGCACGGGCTGCAGCAGCTCGCGGCCATCGCCATGGGGACGGTCGTCGCCACCGGTGTCGCCCTGCTGCTGGACTCCGCGATGCTGGCCATGGCCCTGGTGCTCCCGGTCGTGGTGCTGCTCGGCAACTGGGGACGGCTCGGCAGCCAGGGCGTCTACGCCGCCACGGGCGCGCTGTTCGTGCTGACGAGCGGCCCGGTGACCCTCATGGCGTCGACCACCCGGATCGCCGAGGCCGGTTTCGGCGCGGTGGTCGGCATCGCCGTGAACGCGCTCATCCGTCCCCCCGTGTACCTGCGCGGCACGCGTGTGGCCCTGGAGGAGGCGGCCGGGGAGGCCCGGCGGATCCTGGAGGCGGTGGCGGACCGGCTGGCCGCCGGCGAGTGGGACAGCGAGCCGGCCCAGGAACTGCACGATCGGGCGCTGCGCCTGTTCCGGCTCGTGGACCAGGCCCGCTCGGCCGTCGGCTGGAGCCGCGAGAGCCTGCGGATCAACCCGCGCCGCCGCAAACTGGCGGAGGGGACGCCCGGCCAGGAGTACGACGACGCGGTGACCGTCCTCGACTACGTCGCCGTCCACACCTCCGGCGTCACCCGCGCGGTGCTGGAGTCCAGCGACGGCGGACGGGCGCACTCACGGCCGGGCCCGGCGGTCAGTGAGGCATACGCCGACTTCCTGCGCGGCAGCGCCCGCGCGATCTGCCTCTACCCCCGCAGCCGGTTCGCGCCGGGCGGCTACGACGCGGAGGTGGACGAGGAACTGCGCGAGGTCGTCGACGACATGCGCCGCACCCTGGACGCCCTGCACCGCAGGCTGCCCGACGGCGCCCTGGAGGACCTCGACGCCCTGGCCACCTACGGCACCCTGCTCACCCAGGCCCGCCGCCTCGCGGACCAACTGGTCACCCAGGAACGCGTGTCCTGACATGTCTGAAATGCCGTACGTGGTACGGAGCGTGACCGGCCGGCGCGGGTGGGGATGCGGGAGCGTGCGAGACCGGGCGATACGGGAGTAACCGCCTGCGTTGTCGGACCCGGCCGATAGGCTCGGGGGATCATGAGACTGCTGCACACCTCCGACTGGCACCTCGGCCGCGCGTTCCACCGGGTCAACATGCTCGGCGCGCAGGCCGAGTTCATCGGGCACCTCGTCACGACCGCGCGCGAGCGCGAGGTGGACGCGGTGGTCGTGTCGGGGGACGTGTACGACCGGGCGGTGCCGCCGCTCGCCGCCGTCGAGCTGTTCGACGACGCCCTGCACCGGCTCGCCGACCTCGGCGTGCCCACCGTGATGATCTCCGGCAACCACGACTCCGCGCGCCGCCTGGGCGTCGGCGCCGGACTCATGGGCCGCGCCGGGATCCACCTGCGCACCGATCCGGCGACCTGCGCCACCCCCGTCGTGCTGGCGGACGACTTCGGCGACGTCGCCTTCTACGGGCTGCCCTATCTGGAACCCGCCCTCGTCAGGGACGGATTCGGCGTCGAGAAGGCCGACCACGAGGCCGTGCTCGCCGCCGCCATGCGGCAGGTCCGCGCCGACCTCGCCACGCGCGCGCCCGGCACCCGGTCCGTCGTCCTCGCCCACGCCTTCGTCACCGGCGGCGAGCCCAGCGACAGCGAGCGGGACATCACCGTCGGCGGCGTGGCCGTGGTGCCGGCCGGTGTCTTCGACGGCGTGGACTACGTGGCCCTCGGGCATCTGCACGGCTGCCAGACCATCTCCGAGCGCGTCCGCTACTCGGGCTCCCCGCTGCCGTACTCGTTCTCCGAGGCCGGGCACCGCAAGAGCATGTGGCTCGTCGACCTGGACGCCGGCGGCGCCGTCACGGCCGAGCGGATCGACTGCCCGGCGCCGCGCCCGCTGGCCCGGATCCGGGGGACGCTCGAGGACCTGCTCGCCGACCCGGCCCTGCGCCGGCACGAGGACTCCTGGATCGAGGCGACCCTCACCGACGCGGTGCGCCCCGCCGACCCCATGGCCCGCCTCGGCGAACGCTTCCCCCACACCCTCAGCCTCGTCTTCGACCCCGAGCGCACGCCCGGCGAGCCCGCGGTGTCCTACGCGCGGCGGCTGGCCGGACGCGGCGACCAGGAGATCGCGGAGGACTTCGTGACCCATGTGCGCGGCACCGGTCCCGACGCACGGGAACAGGCCGTGCTGCGGGACGCGTTCGACGCCGTGCGCGCCGACGAGGCCGTGCGGGAGGTGGCCCGGTGAGGCTCCACCGCCTGGACCTGACGGCCTTCGGCCCCTTCGGCGGCACCCAGACCGTCGATTTCGACGCGCTCTCCCACGCCGGGCTGTTCCTCCTGCACGGACCGACCGGAGCCGGCAAGACCTCCGTCCTGGACGCCGTCTGCTACGCGCTCTACGGTTCCGTGCCGGGTGCCCGGCAGAGCGGCCAGGGCCTGACCCTGCGCAGCGACCACGCGGCGGCCGGCACCCGCACCGAGGTCCGCCTCGAACTCACCGTCGCCGGACGCCGCCTGGAGATCACCCGCCAGCCGCCCTGGGAGCGCCCGAAGAAGCGCGGCTCGGGCACCACGCTCGACAAGGCCCAGACCTGGCTGCGCGAGCACGACCCCCGCGCCGGGACCTGGAAGGACCTCAGCCGCTCCCACCAGGAGATCGGCGAGGAGATCACCCAGCTGCTCGGCATGAGCCGCGAGCAGTTCTGCCAGGTCGTGCTCCTGCCGCAGGGCGACTTCGCCCGCTTCCTGCGCGCCGACGCCGAGGCGCGCGGCAGACTGCTGGGCCGCCTCTTCGACACCCACCGCTTCGCCGAGGTCGAGAAGCGCCTCGCCGAACGGCGCCGCACCACCGAGTCCCGCGTCCGGGACGGCGACGCCGCACTGCTGGCCGACGCCCACCGCATGCAGCAGGCGGCCGGCGACGCCATGGAGCTGCCTTCCCTCGCCCCCGGTGAACCCGGCCTCGCCGAGGCGGTCCTCGGTGCCGCCGCCGTCGCCCGCAGCACCGCCCGCGAGGAACTCACCGTCGCCCGGTGCAGGCTGAAGGCCGCCGAGGACGCGCAGGTCGACGCCGACCGCGCGCTGGCCGACGTACGCGAAGTGGCGCGGCTGCAGCGGCGGTTCGCCGAGGCGCAGGAGCGCGCCCGGGCACTGCGGTCACGGGCGGACGCGCAGCGCGAGGCGCAGGCCCGCATGGAGCGGGGCCGCAAGGCCGAGGCGGTGGCACCGGCGCTCCAACTGCGTGACGCCGCCGACGCCGAGCACCGCAAGGCGGCCGCGGCGCGGGCACACGCGCGGGACCTGCTGCGGGACGCCCTCGGCGCCGACACGCGCCTGCGAACCGCGTTCGACGACGGCGGCGCGGCCGGATTCGCGGGCGCCGCACGCCGGGCCGCCGAGGAGCTGGGCGGCCTCGAGTCGGCGCGCCGCGGCGAGCGCCGCCTGACGGAACTCGTCGCCGAACGCGCCGAACTGGACCGCCAGGAGCGGGCCGACGACGACGTCCGGACCGAGGCGGAGAGCTGGCTCACCGGCTGGGAGGAGACCCGGGTCCGCCTCCAGTCGGCGATCGAGTCCGCCCAGGAGGCCGCGCACCGCGCCGACCAGCTCGCCGCACAGCGCGAGCCCGCCCGGCAGCGACTCGCCGCCGCCCGCCTGCGCGACCAGCTGGCCGACGACACGGAGACGGCCGCCGCCCGCGCCGCGCAGGCCCAGGAGCGGGCCCTGGCGGCCAAGGAGCACTGGCTGGACGTCAGGGAGCGCCGCCTCAGCGGCATCGCCGCCGAACTGGCCGCCCAGCTGCGGGACGGCGAGGCCTGCGCCGTGTGCGGCGCCACCGAACACCCCGCGCCCGCCCGCAAGGACGCCGGCCACGTCGACCGCGAGGCCGAGGCACGGGCGCTGGCCGCCACCCGGGACGCGGAGGAGCGGCTCACCGAGGCCGAGCAGCGCCTCGGCACCGTACGCGAGGCGCTGGCCGCCGCCACCGCCGAGGCCGGCGACCTGCCCACCGACCGCCTGGCCGAAGCCGCCGACGAGGTGGAACGGCAGTACGCCCTGGCCCGCAGGGACGCCTCGGCACTGCACGCGGCGCACGAGGAACTGCGCCGCGCCGAGGCGGAACACGAGCGGCGCACCGCCGCCCAGCAGCAGGCGGCCGTCCGGGCGGCGGCCCGCATCGGGCACCGCGAGCGGCTGGACCGCGAGCAGTCCGGCCTGGAGGCGGAGCTGACCCAGGCCCGCGGCACCGCGACCAGCGTGGCCGCGCGCGCCACCCAGCTGGAGCGGCAGGTGGCCCTCCTCACCGACGCCGCCGACACCGCGCGCGCCGCCGAGGACACCGCCCGGCGCCTCAAGGACGCCGACGCCCGGCTGGCCGACGCCGCCTTCCGGGCCGGCTTCGACACCCCGCAGGACGCGGCCGCCGCCCTGCTCGACGACGCGACCCACCGCGAGCTGCAACGGCGCCTGGACGCCTGGCAGTCCGAGGAGTCCGCCGTCCGCGCGGTCCTCGCGGAGGCCGACACCGTGGCCGCCGCCCGGCGCCCCGCCGCGGACCTGGCGGCGGCGGAGCGCGCCGCCGAGGCCGCGGCCCGACGGACCCGCGACGCGGCCTCCGCCCGGGACGCGGCCGCCCGCCGCTGCACCGAACTCGACCGCCTCTCCACGCGCGCGGCGAGCGCGGTACGGCAGCTCGCCCCGCTGCGCACGGAGTACGAGCGGGTGGCCCGGCTCGCCGCCCTCACCGCCGGCACCTCGGCGGACAACGAACGCCGGATGCGGCTGGAGTCGTACGTGCTGGCCGCCCGGCTGGAGCAGGTCGCCGCCGCCGCGACCGTACGGCTCCAGCGGATGTCGTCCGGCCGCTACACCCTCGTCCACTCCGACGACCGCACCGGCCGCGGCCGCAGCGGCCTGGGCCTGCACGTCGTCGACGCCTGGACCGGACGGGAACGCGACACGGCGACCCTGTCGGGCGGCGAGACCTTCTTCGCCTCCCTCGCGCTCGCCCTCGGCCTCGCCGACGTCGTCA
Organism: Streptomyces sp. NPDC046859; assembly: GCF_040645135.1. Taxonomy (NCBI): domain Bacteria; kingdom Bacillati; phylum Actinomycetota; class Actinomycetes; order Kitasatosporales; family Streptomycetaceae; genus Streptomyces; species Streptomyces sp. NPDC046859. Next base: position 212,250 of record NZ_JBEYXR010000009.1, on the reverse strand, counting down.
CCGACGAGGCGGGCGGGGTGCGCCTCGACACCCTCTTCATCGACGAGGGCTTCGGCAGCCTCGACGACCAGACCCTCGACGAGGTCCTGGACGTCCTCGACTCACTGCGCGAACGGGACCGCAGCGTCGGCATCGTCAGCCACGTCGCCGACCTGCGACGGCGTATCCACGCCCAGCTCGAGGTCATCAAGGACAGGACGGGGTCGGTGCTGCGGCAGCGCGGTCACTGACCGACCGGGCGCCGCGGCAGCGGCGAGGAGTACACCACGCTGGTCGTCACCGAGCCCAGGGCGCCGATCCGGCCGGAGACCTCCTCCAGGTGCCGCATCGAGCGGGCCGTGACCTTGATGACGAAGCAGTCGTCGCCCGTGACGTGGTGGGCCTCCAGCACCTCCGGTGTCGCGGCGACCAGGTCGTGGAAGGGCTTGTAGTTGCCGTGCGGGTAGCGCAGGCGGACGAAGGCCAGGATCGGCAGCCCCAGCCGTTCGGGGTCGACGACGGCGGCGTAGCCCTGGATGACGCCCGCCTCCTCCAGGCGGCGCACCCGCTCGGTGACCGCGCTCGCGGACATGGAGACGGCACGGGCGAGCTCGGCGTAGCTGGCGCGGCCGTCCCGCTGCAGGACGTCGAGGATGCGCCAGTCGGTGGCGTCCGGGGAATACGCGGTCATAGGCGAGGAATAGCAGGGGATTCGTCGGCGGATCAAGCGAGGTGCCGGGGAACGGACCTTCAGGGAGGCAGTCGGCGCCCGTAGATTTCCGATCATCCGATCAAGGCCGACGATCCATCCGAAGGGCACGACCATGACCGCCGCCGTCCCCGCCGTGAACCCCGTCCTGCGGGTCGCCCCCGCCGCCCCCGCCGAAGCCGCCGCCCACTTCCGGGCGAGCCTCGCCTTCCACGCGGACGTGTCCGACGTCGCCGCCGCGCTCGCGGCCGGCACCGACCCCGGCTTCGTCGTCCTCGACTCCCGGTCCACCGCGTCCTGGGACCAGGGGCACGTCCCGGGCGCCGTGCATCTGCCCACCGCGCTCATCCCGGAGCAGGCCGGGGACCTCCTCGACCCGTCCGTGCCCGTGGTGACGTACTGCTGGGGACCCGGCTGCAACGGCGCGACCCGCGCCGCGCTCGCCCTCGCCGAACTCGGCTACCAGGTCAAGGAGATGCTCGGCGGATTCGAGTACTGGGTGCGTGAGGGCTTCGAGTTCGAGACGTGGGAGGGCCGGGGACGCCGGCCCGCCGACCCGCTCACCGCCCCTACGACGGACGAGAACTGCGGTTGCTGAGACGCCAGTTGGACACCCCGCGTCGAGCGGAGGCCCGGCGTGTAGGTTCTGCTGGCATGGTGACATTCGCGGAACCGGGCACGCTGGAGTGGATCGAGTCGGGCGGAGGCCCGCTGATAGCCGTGCCGGAGACGGTGCTTCCGTTCTGGGCCGGCGCCGACGGCGACGAGACCGCCTCGGACTACGACCGGGCCTGCGAGGTCGACGCCGCCGTCGGTCTCCTCCCGGTCGGGGACGGTGCGGCCCTGGTCCTCGGCGACGAACCGGCGTCCACCGCCTACCTCCCGGACCACGGCGTCTTCGTCCGGTGGTGCGCGGCCGACTCCGAGGCGGACCTGCTCGCCGGGGTCCCGTCCGCCCTGGCCACGGCGGACTGGGGGCACGAGGTCCACTGGAAGGTGCCCGGCCCGGTGGTGCTGTTCGACTCGGCCTGGCCGGGGCGGGAGACGGAACGGACCGAGCATCTGCGGGTCGGTCTCACCCCGGGCACGTACGCGGTCCGCGCCGCGCACGCCCGGCCGGGCCCCGAGACCTGGATGATCCTGGTCCGGCTGCGGCGGCTGCCGCACGGGAACCCCCTTCGATAAGCGGGTGCGCGGTCCGGAACCGGCACGCATGATGGTCTGCCATGCCGCGACTTCCGCACCCCAGCCCCGAGGAACTGCGCCGTGACCCGCTGCCGTTGCGCGGCCGCACCGCCCTGGTGACCGGCGCCAGCCGGCGCGGTGGCATCGGGCACGCCGTCGCCCGCCGGCTCGCCGCCCACGGCGCCAGCGTCTACCTGCACCACCACGTCCCGCACGACGCCGCGATGCCCTGGGGCGCCGACCGCCCCGAGGATGTCGTGGCGTCCGTGCGCGAGGCGCTCGGCGACCCCGGCGCACGGGTCGCCGCCGGTCCCGGCGACCTCTCCGACCCCACCGCGCCCGCCGCAGTCGTGGCCACGGCCGCCTCGGCGCTCGGCGGACGGCTGGACATCCTCGTCGCCAACCACGCCCTCAGCGGCAGCGACGGCACGCTCGACGAGATCGACGCCGCGATGCTCGACGCGCACTGGGCGGTCGACACCCGCTCGGTGCTGCTCCTCGTCCAGGCCCACGCCCGGCTCCGGCCGGCCGGTCCCGGTGGGCGCGTCGTCATGATGACCTCGGGGCAGGACATCGCGGGTGGCATGCCCGGCGAGATCGCCTACGCCCTGCAGAAGGGCGCCCTCGCCTCCATCACCCGCTCCCTGGCCGGCCCGCTCGCCGCGCGCGGGATCACCGTGAACACCGTCAACCCCGGGCCCGTCGACACCGACTACCTCACCGGTGCCGCGTACGACGCCGTCGCGGCCCGCTTCCCCGCCGGGCGTTGGGGGATGCCCGACGACCCGGCCCGCCTCATCGCGTGGCTCACCACGGACGAGGCGGGCTGGATCACCGGCGAGGTGATCAACTCCGAGGGAGGGTTCCGCCGTTGACCCCCGGCTCTACAGCGCGGCCAGCTCCTCCACCAGGTCGTCCAGGCCCAGCGAACCCTGGGACAGGGCCGCCATGTGCCACGCCTTGAGGTCGAAGGCGTCGCCGTGCCGCTGCCGCGCCTTCTCCCGGCCCTGCAGCCACGCCCGCTCACCCAGCTTGTAGCCGATGGCCTGGCCCGGGATGGTCAGGTACCGGGTCAGCTCGCTCTCCACGAAGTCCGCCGGACGGCTGCTGTGCGCGCCGAAGAACTCCTGCGCCAGGTCGGGCGTCCAGCGCTCACCCGGGTGGAACGGCGAGTCCGCCGGGATCTCCAGCTCCAGGTGCATGCCGATGTCGACGATGACCCGCGCGGCCCGCATCATCTGCGCGTCCAGGTAGCCGAGCCGGTGCTCCGGGTCCGTGAGGAAGCCCAGCTCGTCCATCAGCCGTTCCGCGTACAGCGCCCAGCCCTCGGCGTTCGCGCTGACCAGGCCGATGGTGGCCTGGTAGCGGGAGAGGTTCCCGGCGACGTACACCCACTGCGCGAGCTGGAGGTGATGGCCCGGCACCCCCTCGTGGTACCAGGTCGAGACCAGGTCGTAGACCGGGAAACGGGTCTGGCCCATCGTCGGCAGCCAGGTGCGGCCCGGCCGGGAGAAGTCCTCCGACGGAGCGGTGTAGTACGGGGCCGCCGCACCGCCGGGCGGGGCGATGCACGACTCCACCTTCCGCACCGGCTCGGCGAGTTCGAAGTGCGTGCCGTCCAGCTTCTCGATGGCCTCGTCCATCAGGCCCTGCAGCCAGTCGCGGACCTCGTCGACGCCCTCGATGTGCCGGCCGTGCTCGTCGAGGTGCGCCAGCGCCACCCACGGGGTCGCCGCGCCCGGCAGGATGCGCTCGGCCTCCTTCTTCATCTCGCCGAGCAGCCGGTGGTACTCGGACCACCCGTAGGCGTACGCCTCGTCCAGGTCCAGGTCGATGCCGTTGAAGTAGCGCGCCCAGCGGGTGTAGCGCTCCCGGCCCACCGTGTTCGGCGCGCCCTCGATCGCGGGCGTGTACACGTCCCGCATCCAGTCCCGCAGCTCGGCCACGGCCGCCGTCGCCGCCCGGGCCGCCTCGTCCAGCTCCGCGCGCAGCGTCTCGGGTCCGGCGGCGGCGAAGTCCTCGAACCAGCCGCGCCCGCCCTCCGGACCGGCCCACTCGGTGAGCTGCTCGACGAACGTCGCGGTCGGCCGCGGGGCCGCGTACAGCTTCCGCTCCAGGCCCAGCGCCAGGGACTCCCGGTAACCCGCGTAGGCCGCCGGCACGGCGCGCAGCCGCTCGGCGATCGCCGCCCAGTCCTCGTCGGTCTCGCTCGGCGTCACCGTGAAGATCTCGCGCACCGAGTGGGCGGGCGTGGCCATGTTGCCGACCGCGCGCAGACCCTCGTCGGCGTCGTGCACGGCGAGTTCCGCGGTGAGCCGCTCGCGCAGCAGACGCGCACACCGGCGCTCGATGTCGCTGTCCGCGCCGGGCCCGCGCTCGGCCTCGTCGAGCCGGGCCAGCGTGGCACGCTGGAGCCCGGCGAGCGCATCCTGGCCGGCCGGGGACAGATCGGGCAGCCTGCTGCTGCTCTCCTTCACGCCCAGGTAGGTGCCGGTGAGCGGGTCGAGGGCGATGAGGTCGTCGACGTAGGCGTCGGCGACCTCACGGGGCAGTGGAGTGTTGGTGTCGGACATGCCGCCATCCTCGTACGGCGGCCGCCCCGCGTCAGCCCGGATCGCGTCGGCGGCGGCCGCCGCCGGCCCGATTTCGCTCAGGGCGTGCCCCTCGGCGCGCCGGGTGGCAACAGGGGCCCGCAGTCCCACTGCTGGAAGATCAGCCGTGTCTCCACCCGCGCCACCTCGCGGTGCGCGGTGAACTCGTCGAGGACCAGGCGTTGCAGATCCGTCATGTCCGCGACCGCCACATGGACGAGGTAGTCGTCGGGACCCGTCAGGTGGAAGACGCTCCGGGACTCCGGCAGCGCCCGGATCCGCTCCACGAACGGCCCGACCAGCTCCCGGCGGTGCGGCCGGACCTGCACGGACAGCAGGGCCTCCAGGCCGCGGCCCAGCTTGGCGGGGTCCAGGCGGAGCTGGTGGCCGAGGATCACACCCGAGCGGCGCAACCGCGTCACCCGGTCGAGGCACGTCGACGGCGCCACCCCGACCTGCGCGGCGAGGTCCCGGTAGGTGGCCCGGGCGTCGTTCTGCAGGAGCCGCAGCAGATGCAGATCGACCGGATCGAGTACGACAGATTCCGCCATCGGCCGAACGTAACACGGGATCCGGCCGCATGGATCCGGTCACTGTTCACCCTTCCGCTCATGGACCCTTCGAACAGGGAGGCGTACGAGCGGATGTCCGGGTACGACGACGCACGCACCGCAGCAAGAGCACTCGCCACCGAGGCCGTGCACGCCGGCCGCGACGACCTCGCCCGGCAGGGCCTGCACGCCCCGCCGATCGACCTGTCCACCACCTACCCCTCCTACGACAGCCGCGCGGAGGCCGCCCGCATCGACGCCTTCGCGGCCACCGGCGCCGAGCCGGACGGGCCGCCCGTGTACGGCCGGCTCGGCAACCCGACCGTCGCCCGCTTCGAGACCGCCCTCGCCCGGCTGGAGGGGACCGACGCGGCGGTTGCCTTCGCCAGCGGCATGGCCGCCCTGAGCGCGGTGCTCCTCGTCCGGGCCTCCCTGGGGCTGCGCCACGTCGTCGCCGTACGCCCGCTGTACGGCTGCAGCGACCACCTGCTGACCGCCGGGCTGCTCGGCTCGGAGGTGACCTGGACCGACCCCGCGGGCATCGCGGACGCGCTGCGCCCGGACACCGGTCTGGTGATGGTGGAGTCCCCGGCCAACCCGACGCTCGCCGAGGTCGATCTGCGGGCCGTCGCCCACGCCTGCGGCTCGGTGCCGCTGCTCGCCGACAACACCTTCGCCACGCCCGTCCTGCAGCGTCCCGCCGAGCACGGCGCGCGGCTGGTGCTGCACAGCGCTACCAAGTACCTCGGCGGGCACGGTGACGTGATGGCGGGGGTGGTGGCCTGCGACGAGGAGTTCGCCGGGCGGCTGCGGCAGGTGCGCTTCGCCACCGGCGGCGTTCTGCACCCGCTGGCCGGCTACTTGCTGCTGCGCGGCCTCGCCACCCTCCCGGTGCGGGTCCGCGCCGCCTCCGAGAACGCCGCCGAACTGGCCCGCCGGCTCTCCGCCGACCCGCGTGTCGCCCGGGTCCACTATCCGCGCATCGGCGGTGCCATGGTCGCCTTCGAGGTGAAGGGCGACCCGCACGAGGTCATCGCCGGCGTCCGCCTGATCACTCCCGCCGTGAGCCTCGGGAGCGTGGACACCCTCATCCAGCACCCGGCGTCCATCAGCCACCGCATCGTCGACGCGGACGACCGCCGGGGCGCCGGTGTGAGCGACCGGCTGCTGAGGATGTCCGTGGGCCTGGAGGACGTCGACGACCTGTGGGCCGACCTCGACCGGGCGCTGGGCGCGATGCCGGCCGGTGCCCTCGCCTCCGCGGACGGCGGGGCCGCCGGCAGGCCGGCACCGGCCGGCGCCCACTGACCCCGGCACGGGCCCCGCTCTCGTCGACCTGACGGGGGAGAGCGGGGCCCGTGCCGGTTCACTCACCGGCGCGTCACGGCGCCGACGTGTCGCCCAGGTCGCCGGTGCCCGTGAGGTGCGGGGCGGCCGGCCGCGGGGCGTCCAGCCGGGCGGTGATCACCAGGGTGCCCTCCTCGACCTGGTAGTCGAGGGGGAGGCCCAGGGAGCGCATCGCCGCGACCATGCCGGTGTTGGACGCCTGGGTCACGGCGTAGACGCTCTCGCAGCCCGCCTCGACGGCCATCGCCACCAGCCGGGCCAGCAGCTCGAAGCCGATCCCGCGCCGCTGCCAGGAGTCCTCGACGAGCAGCGCGACCTCCGTCTCGTCGCCGTCCCAGAGCAGGTGGCCGAGACCGACGACGCGGCCGGAGGCCGTCTGCACGGCGAGGGTACGGCCGTAGCGGGGGCTCAGCAGGTGGTTCAGATAGCGGTCGGCGTCCTTGACCGGCCCGTGGTAGCGCATCGAGAGCGTCCGTGCCGAGCACCGCTCGTGCATCTCCTTGGCGGCCTGCAGGTCGCCGGTGTCGGCCCGGCGCACGGTGATCGCGTTGCCCTCGGGGAGCGTCAGCACGTCGTGGCTGGCCGGGACGCGCGGACCGAGCCGGGCGTCCAGCTCCACCAGCGCCCGCGCCCGCGCGAACTCGGTCGGTGTGAACGGCAGATGCGGACGCTCCACCGTGATCACCCCGCCCTCCGGCGCCCGCAGTCGCATCACGGTCTCCTCCAGCACGCCCTCCACCGGTACCGGCGACGGTCCCCGGCCTCCCGCGGCGGGCGCGCCGGGCAACTGGCGGATGGTGCACCGCCCCAGCAACTGCCGCAGTGCCAGCGGAAGTTCCGCCGCGTCCAGCGCGGTCCGGGTCGCGAGGCCCAGGACGCGGGTCGGCGCGTCCACCAGGTCGTGGGTGTCGGCCCGCTCGATCCAGGTCCGGGTGCCGCCGGCCGTCGCGACCGCGCCGACCAGACCGTCCCCGTCCACGTCGCCCGGAGCCCGCAGCAGGAACTCGTCCACCGTGCCCTGGGCGAGCGGATGCGTCTGGAGGCTGAGGATGTCGACGCCGAGCCGCGCGAGTGCCGTGCACAGCGCGGCCAGGGAGCCCGGCTCGTCCTTCACCGTGGTCCGCATCCGCCACAGGACGCTCTGCGCGCGCCGCGGCGGCACGGCCCCGGCCGGGTCCGTGTCCGGCTCGGACTGCCCGGCGCGCTCGGGTGAGCGCGGCCGGGCACCGGTATCGCTCGAAGGCGGTGCGTGACCGTGGCGGCGTGTCCAGCGTGCGCGGACACCCGCCGCCACCAGCAGCGTCGCCGCCACGGCCGACAGCGCCGCGGCGAGGGGGAGGAACGAGGCGTCGGATCCTCGTTCGAGTAGATGGGTCATGACGCCGGTCACGGCCGCCGTCGTCAGCAGGGCGGCGAGGCGTACGGCGTCGCGTCGCCCGGCGTGGACCGGGCGGCCGTTCTTCGCTCGCGTCACATCACATATGTCTCGGCTCATGCACCCACTGTGAAGGAATGGTGTTGCGTGATCACGAACGTTTTGTGACCGATCGGTAAAGACCTGCTTTGTCCCTATTTCTATTATTGTGTTGTCAATCTCCCGCTGTGTGGCCGGAGTTCAGGCGGCCGGCTCCGTCGTCAGCGCGGCGCGCAGCCTCCGGGCCTGTCCGACCAGGCGGGACGACCCACGGCGGTCGGCGGTGTGGGCCAGATGAGGCACCTCCCCGCGTGCCCCGGTTCGCTCGGCGCACTCCGCGGCGACGGCCAGCAGATCCGCGAGCCCCCGTGCCGGAGCCGCCGCCGCGCCGGTCGCCATGTCCGCCAGCAGCACCGGCAGGGTGTGCCGCAGCGTCTCCCAGACGGTGCCGTACGCGCCCGTGGACATCGCCGTGCGCATCGAGTCGACGAGCCGTGTCGGCTTCACGGCCCCGCGCCGGGCCAGATCGCCCAGATCCGCGCCCAGTCCGGCCGCGTCCAGCTGCCCGCGCGACGCCAGCACCAGCAGGGCGTCGACCGACGCGAGGCGGTCCTCCGGATGCCGCGCACCGAGCCCGTGCGCCACGGCGAGGCGTACCGCCTCACCGGCCTCCCCGTCCGACTCGGCGAGCAGCGGCAGGATCGCCGCCTCCCCCCGGCTGTCGTGGATCGCGGTGAACGAGATGTCGCGCAGCATCCGGACCGCCACCAGTTCCGGCGCCTCGGGGAGCACCGCGAGCCAGTGCGGGCGCATACCGTCGTGCCAGTGGTAGCAGGACCAGCGCGCCGGATCGCCGCTCACCGGCAGGCCCAGGGCGCGGAATCCGTCCGGGAGGCCGTGCAGGAACTCGGGTATCTCGTCCGCCTCCAGGAGGACACGGTCCTCCCACGTCCGGCGTGTGAACACCCCCGTGGAGGGTGCCGAGGCCAGCCACTCGGCCAGCCGCGCCCCCTCCGCCGTACCCAGCGCGGCCGCCCGCTCCGCCGCGGCGCCGGCCCGCGCCGGGTCGCCGCGCCGGACCCGGAGCAGCGCCTGCGCGAAGTCGGCCCCGGACACCCGCGCCCCGAGGCGCCCGTACTCCTCGAGACGTGCCACCAGGTCCTCCGGGTCCAGCAGTCCCGTGCTCCAGGTCGGCGTCGACAGCAGGAACGGCAGGGGCTCGGTACGGATGCGGAAGGCCAGCTCCCAGGCCCGGGTCTCGAAAGCCCGGGCGAGCGGGGCGTGGCCGCACTGGGCACTCGCGGTCCCGCGGGCGAGGGCGTTGCGGAGGGCGGCGGTGGGGACCGCGCCGGCCAGTGTGGCCAGGAGCAGTTCCAGCGCGTGCCACGGCCCGACCAGCCCGTGGGGGCCGGTGAAGGACGCCTCCACCCGATGGCGCACCGAACCCCGCTCGTACCACCAGCGCTGGGCCAGCACGGGTGCCAGTGCCTCCAGCAGCCCCTCCCGGTCCCGGTGTGTCTCGCGCACCAGCCCGTCGAGGGTCCGCTCGAACGCCGCCACGTCGCCGCCGGCCACCAGGAGCGCGCCCACCTCCTCGGCGAGTTCCGTCGCGGTCGCGGGCGCGGGAGTCAGCCGCACCGGCCGCGGCGCGGGCGGCAACACCTCCTCGTAGGCGGGCGCCTCCGGCGCGTCGAGGGCGACCCCGAGGGCGTCCGCGGCCCGCTTGCGCAGGGCCGGGATCAACTGCTCCGCCGCCGATCGCAGTTCGTCGCGGACCGGGCCCGCGCCGATCGCCCGCCGGTGCCGCTCGACCAGCTTCAGGGCCCGCTCCTGCACCTCCGAGTCCTCGTGCGCGAACGCCTGGGCGACGGTGGGCAGCAGCTCGTCGGCCGTCGACGTATCACGGGCCAGCACTTTGCCGAGCAGGATCAACTGGGCGCGGACCAGCTTCTTCTCGGTACGGAACAGCACGGCGCCCGACATCTCGGCCAGCCGGCGTGCGGGCAGCTCACCGTCCAGGGCCAGCGACGCCAGCACCGACTGCGCGTGCGCGGCCACCATGGACGGCCCGTCGGACGCCAGGGCCAGCCAGTCGGCGACGCGCTCCCGCTCCTCCTCACGCGTCAGCGCGAACGCCTGCAGCATGCGCAGGAACACCCGGTGATCGGAGGCCGGCCCGCCCCGCAGCAACCGGGCGACACAGGCGTCGACCGTCGCCCTGCGGTCCAGGGCCCCCTCGGCGGTGAGCCGGGCGAGCGCCCCGCTCCAGCTGTTCTCCCCCTCGCCCGCCGACCAGGAGAGCCGGCCCCCGATGTCGGCGGTCTCGAACAGCGCGCTCACCAGCGCCGTCAGGTGCGGATCCTTGCGCAGCCGGTCCAGGACCGTGTCCCCGCGCTGCCAGAGATGACCGATGTGATCCACCCAGCCGTGCACATACGCCTCGGTCGTCGGCACGGGGCACCCGGCCAGCCGCACCAGACCCGCCATCAGCTCGTACGGCACCCGGGAGGTGACCGGCCGGGCCGCCAGGCGGTGCGCCACGTCGGCGAGCCACGCCGGGGACCGGTCGCCCAGCAGGTCGATGAGAACCCCGGGGGAGGCGGCCCACCAGCGCATGTCGGCCGCGGCGATCCAGGCTGCCACCCCCGCCGCCCCGGTCTGGCACGCCGTACCCGCCGCGTGGAGCGCCGGGTAGACCCGGCGCGCCTGCGCGGTCCACGGATCGGCCCGCAGCTCCTTGCGCACCGCGCGCAACTCGGGGAACTCGGCCCGCCGTTCGGCGTCCGTCATCCCGTCGAGGAGGCTCACCACCTCCGCCGGACGCCCTGCCCGTACCGCTTCGACCAGCGAACTCATCGCGCACCCCCGTCGGCCTTCGCCATGTCGCGCTCCTCGACACAGACACCTCGCCGCACCATCCGGACCGCCAGCGCATGCTTGCAAGGACCGCGCCCGCCCCGGTACTTGGCCCACCACAGACAGCTGCAGCCGAGCACCCCGGACTCGTCGCGCACCCGGTGCACATGCCCGTCCTCGGCCGTCACCGTGCCCACATCGCCCCGGAGCGCGACCGCCCCGGCCGCCACCAGGGCCCGCGCCGCCCGCAGCCTCGGGTTGTGACGCTCCGCCCGCTCGGCGTCGTACGGCAGTTCCCGGTGGAAGTACGCCGCTTCCGCCGTGTCGTAGCCGACCCGGCCGGACGTGCCGAGACGGACCAGGGCCGCCCGCACCCGCTCGGCCGTGAGCCCCGAGGCGGCCGCCAGGTCGGCGACGTCGATCCGGGGCTCCCACCCCAGGAGCACCGCGACCAGTTCCGCGTCCGCGGCGGCCTCGTCGGTGGCGAGCGCGTCGAGGACGCCGCCCTCCCCGGAGAAGCCGCGCGCGGCGTCCGGCGACAGGGTCAGGGTCAGCCGCATCCCGGGAAGCACCGCCTCCCACGCGCTCGCCGTGCCGGCCGACCCGCCGGTGAGCGCGGGGCCGTACACCCGCAGCGCGGTCGCGTGCCGCAGCACCCGCTGGAGCGCGACCAGCCGCTCGGGGCCGGGCAGGCACACCGCGCCCGGTACCACACGGGTGGTCGGCCGCAGGCTCCTCCCGGCGGGCACGACCCAGCGCGCCCCGCCCGACGCGCCGCGCGGGAGCGAGCGCAGGAACCGCACCGCCTCGGCCGCCGGCAGCTCCGCCCGCAGATCGAAGCCGGCCGCCATGACCTGGGCCTCCGCGAAGCCGCGCAGCCACCGGTCCGGCAGGGGCACCTTCTTCTCCACGACCGGGCCGTCGACGGTGGTCACCGCCAGCTCCTCCGGCCCCACCCGCAGATGGAGCGGATCGTCCGCGCCGATCCGCGACAGCGCCTCCCGCAGCGGGTTGTTGACGTCGACGTTGGTGGTGCCGTGCCCCACCTCACCGCCGTCGAGGCCCGGTTCCAGCACGTCCAGGCGCGCGTACACCCCGCAGCAGCCGGAGAAGGACTCGAAGCGCAGCCGGTCCCCGTTGCCCGTCACCACCGGGTCCAGGGAGGCGGCCGACTGCCGCTGGTAGTACCGGGTGGCCGCCACGTCGGCCACCGCGAGCAGCCCGGCGGACGCCACGTGGGGCGATGTCAGGAAGCCCGTGAAGAACCGGGGGTGGTCCTCGACGCCGGAGGGCGTCGCGCCCCGGGACGTCTCGAGTCCCAAGTGCTGTCCGTCCGCCGCGGACCGCAGCGCGGAGGGTCGGCGATAGGCCACGGCCTGGAGAGATCGCGTCATGGGAAAGACCGTAGGGGCGACCACTGACAATCGCTCCGGCCTGCGAGGACGCCGCCGGTTCAGCGGTGTCGCCGCGTCCGGCGGCCGCGCCGCGCACCGGGGGATGACGCCGGTGCGCGGCACGTCTTCCAGGGTAGAGGAGTCACTGACCGACGCGGCCCGGCTGCAGGACCTTGGTGAACAGCACGGCGCCGTCCGACTCGCGCAGGCGCACGGTCAACTCGCCGCTGCCGCCGTCGATGTCGACCTCGCCGAAGAACTGGTAGCCGCCGGCCGGCCCGACGTTGGACACCGCCGGTGCCTTCACGAAGACCCGCTCCGGGCCGAAGGTGCCGTCGAGGGCGCTCGCCGGGAACGCACCCGCGTTGAGCGGGCCGGAGACGAACTCCCAGAACGGCTCGAAGTCGCTGAAGGCGGCCCGCGACGGCTGGTAGTGCTGCGCCGACGTGTGGTGCACGTCGGCGGTCAGCCACACCGTGCCCGTGATCCGGTGGTGCTTGATGAACCGCAGCAGTTCGGCGATCTGCAGCTCCTGCCCGAGCGGAGCCCCCGGATCGCCCTGCGCGACGGCCTCGATGTCCGGCCTGCCGTCCCCGGTGTCCGGCACCACCAGGCCCAGCGGCATGTCCGAGGCGATCACCTTCCACACCGCCCGGGAGCGGGCCAATTCCCGCTTGAGCCATGCCAGTTGCTCGGCGCCGAGGATGCCCTGGGGGTCGGTGGGCTGGTCGCCGGGGGAGTTGGCGTTGCGGTAGCTGCGCATGTCGAGCACGAACACGTCGAGCAGCGGGCCGTGGTTGATCACCCGGTGGACGCGGCCCGCCGGGCGACGCGGTGCCGACATGGGGAAGTACTCCGAGAAGGCCCGCCGGGCGCGGGCGGCCAGGACGTCGACGTTCCTCTCGGTGTAGCGGGCGTCGCTGAGGATCTCACGGGGTACCAGTTGTTCAGCACCTCGTGGTCGTCCCACTGGACGATCGAGGGCACCTGGGCGTTGAAGCGCCGGAGGTTCGCGTCGAGCAGGTTGTAGCGGAAGTTGCCGCGGAACTCGGCCAGCGTCTCCGCCACCTTGGACTTCTCCTCGGTGGTGACGTTCCGCCAGACACGGCCGTCGGGCAGCGTGACGGACGACGGGATCGGGCCATCGGCGTAGATGTTGTCGCCGCTGCACAGGAAGAAGTCCGGGTCGAGCCGCGCCATCGCGTCGTAGATGCGGTAGCCGCCGAAGTCCGGGTTGATGCCCCAGCCCTGTCCGGCCAGGTCGCCCGACCACAGGAAGCGCACCCCGTCCCGGCGCCGTGCGGAGGCCGTGCGGAACGTGCCGCCGACCGGTTGGCCCGTGCGGCGCGGGTCGTCGGGGTCGGCGAGCAGCACCCGGTAGTGGATCTGCTCCCCGGAGGGCAGGCCGTGCAGCCGTGTCGTGCCCGTGAAGTCGGTGCCGGCGCCCAGCAGCGGGCCGTGCCAGCGGCGCGTCCTGCGGAACGACTCGGTGGCGGACGTCTCGACGATCATCCGGGCCGGGCGGTCGGAACGCACCCACACCAGACCCGAGTCCGTGGTCACGTCGCCCGTCTGCACGCCCCAGCCCGCTCTCGGCCGCCCGGACCGGGCGAAGGCCGGTGCGGAGCCGAGTGCCGTGGGCAGGGTGAGGGCCGCCGACGCGGCCAGCGAGCCGCGCAAGACACCGCGGCGGTCCGGGAGCGGAAGGGACATGGCAAGCCTCCAGGGGCGTGATCCGGCCGGTGTGCAGAGCCACAACTACTGGTGCGCCTGGGCGCCGGCGGAAACCACAAGTGAACAACCGGTCCCGGCCGGGAGGGAACCGGGCGTTCACCCGGACGGCCGGGGGACGCACGGTTCCGGCCGCACGGCGAACGCCTCATGGGCGCCCCGGAGACGCACGCCCTCAGCCGTCCGCCGGGCGCGCCGCCGTCTCAGCGCGGCGCGACCGCCTCGGCCATCAGCCGCACCCCCGCCCGTATCCGCGTGGGCGGCAGGTGCGCGTACCCCAGCACGAGGCGCACCCCCTCCTCCTCGCCGCACCCGGTACGCGCGTGCGTGTAGTGCGTCAGCGGGTGTACGGCCACTCCGGCCGCCGCCACGCGCGCGAGGAACCGCTCTTCGGGGCCGTACCGCGCGGGCAGTGCGGCGATGACGTGCAGCCCCGCGGCGATGCCGGTGACGCGTACGCCGGGGAAGTGCTCGTCGAGCGCCGCGACGAGCGTGTCGCGGCGCTCCCGGTACACGCGCTGGCAGCGGCGCAGCTGCCGGTCGTAGTCGCCGCGCTCCACGAACCGCGCGAACACCGCCTGGTCGAGCGTGGGATGACCGAGATCCATGGTCCGCTTGCGCTCGACGACCTCCTCGGTCAGGGCCTCCGGCACGAGGAGCCAGCCCAGCCGCAGCCCCGGCGCGAGGGATTTGCTGACCGACCCGGCGTAGGCGACGCGTTCCGGATCGAGTCCCTGGAGCGCCCCGACGGGCGCCCGGTCGTAGCGGAAGTCGCCGTCGTAGTCGTCCTCGAGCACGAAGCCGTCCACCGACCGTACCCAGTCGAGCAGTTCGGCACGTCGCCGGGCCGAACAGGCGATGCCGGTCGGGAACTGGTGGGCGGGTGTCGTGACGACGCACCGCACCCCCGACCCCCGCAGCCGGCCCAGCGCCGGGCCCTCGCCGTCCAGGGGCAGCGGCACCACCCGCACCCCGGCGGCGGCGTACAGGGCGGCGTGCTGCGGGCTCCCGGGGTCCTCGACACCGACCTCGTGGATGCCGCGCGCCTGCAGCACGAAACCGAACACCGCCATCGCCTGCGACACCCCGGACAGCACCACGATCCGCTCGGGGTCGGCGACCACGCCCCGGCGGCGTGCCAGGAGCGCGGCCAGCGCGGTACGCAGCCGGGGCAGCCCGCGCGGGTCCGGGTAACCGAGGTCCCCGTGGGGGAGTTCGGTCAGGACGGCGCGGTGTGCCGCCGCCCAGGCGGCCCGCGGGAACAGCGACACGTCCGGCGTCCCGGGCAGGAAGCCGGCCCGGTCCCCGGCGGGGCGGGGCGCGCGGTCCCGCGCGCGGGGCGGGGCGGCCCGGGCGGCCCCCCCGACCCAGGTTCCGGCGCCCCGGCCGCTGCGCAGATACCCCTCGGCCGTCAGTTGCTCGTACGCCTCGGTGACCAGCCCGCGCGACACCCCGAGGTCGGCGGCGAGATCCCGGCTCGACGGCAGCCGCGTATCCGGAGCCAGCCGTCCCGACCGCACCGCCTCGCGCAGCGCCTCCTGCAGCGACCGTCCCCGCGCGCGGGCGGGTGCCGCGACCGCGGGCAGCAGGACCTCCCAGGCGGCCGAGGGCGCCGCCCGCCGCGAGCCGTCGGCGGCGGGCGACCCGGCGTGCCGCGCAGTGTCCCGCGCGGAATTGGTCTCCGATGACGTCATGGAAGTGGACCTTAAACCGGGCCACCGCGATTCCTAGCGTCACTGCCATGAACGCCACCACCACGCGCGGCGCCCTGCTCGCCGCGCTCGCCTGCGTCCTCGTCGGAGGATCCTTCACCGCCAACAGCCTGCTCGGCGACTACCCGTACGCCGGCGGCCAGTTCCTGCGCTACGCGCTCGCCTGCCTGCTGCTGGTGCCGCTCGCCGGCCGCGGCGCCGCCGCCCGGCTGCGCGCGCTCACCGCCCGCCAGTGGGTGCGCCTCGGGCTGCTCGCCGCCGTCGGCATGCTCGGTTTCAACCTCGCCGTCCTCGCCGCCGAACGCACGGCGGAACCCGCCGTCCCCGGTGTGTTCGTCGGCTGCGCCCCCGTGGCCGTGGCCGTCCTCGTCCCGCTCCTGGACGGCCGCCGCCCGCAACGGGCCGTCCTGTACGGCGCGGCGCTCGTCGCGGTCGGCGCGTTCACCGTGCAGGGGTGGGGCCGCACGGACGGCACCGGCATCGCCTTCTCGGTGTGCGCCCTGGTCGGCGAGGTGGGCTTCGCGGTCCTCGCCGTACCCGTGCTGCGGCCCCTGGGGCCGCGGCTGCTGTCCGCGACGGTCTGCGGGGTCGCGGCCGTCCAGGCCGCGCTGGTCGGGCTGCTCGCGGACGGCACCGCCTGGCTGCGCCGGCCCGACGCGACCGAGACCGCCGCGCTGCTGTGGCAGGCGGCGATCGTCACCGTCGTCGGCTTCGTGTGCTGGTACATGGGCATGCAGCGCATCGGCGCCGAACGGGCCACGCTCTTCTCCGGTCTCATCCCGGTCGCCGCCGCCTGCACCGCCCCGCTGGCCGGGACCGGCTCCTACGGCCTCGTCCAGGCCCTCGGCAGCGCCCTGGTCGGCGCCGGAGTCGTCCTGGGCTCCGGCGTGCCGCGGCCGCGCCGGCGGTCAGCGGCTGCCGTCGAGGATGACGCGCGCGACCAGGGCCGGGTCGTCGTTCATGGGGCAGTGACCGCAGCCGGGCAGCCGGACGAGTCGCGCCCCGGGGATGACCCGCTTGGCGCGCACGCCCTGACGGGGTATGAGCAGCCTGTCCCGGCTGCCCCAGGCCAGAGTCACCGGGATGCCGGGGACGTCGTCCAGGAACTGGACGGCCCGGCCGGACCTCAGGGTCTGCTCGAAGCCCGTGGCCCCGGCCAGCGCGAGAGTCTCGGCGACCACGGCCTCCGGTGAGCGGCGGCCGGGGCGGGCGTAGATGGTGCTCGTCAGCGCCGTCCGGCCGGCCGCCGACCGGGACAGCCGCTCGACCAGCGGCAGCGGCATCCGCCGGGAGATGTGCCGCATCGCGAGCAGGACGCCGAAGGCGTAGCGCCGCTCGGCCGGGGTCCAGAAACCGGCGGGGGACAGGGCCGTGACGGACCGGGCGAGCTTCTCGCGGCCGAGCTCCAGGGCGATCAGCCCGCCCAGCGAGTTGCCCGCGACGTGCGGTCGGTCCAGTTCCAGGGCCTCGCAGAGGGCGCCGAACACGGCCCTCGTCGTGGCCAGGTCGTAGGCGAGCCCGTCCGGCAGCCCGGGGGAGGTCCCGAAGCCGGGCAGGTCCACCGTGACCACCTCCCGCTCGGTCGCGAGGATGTCCACCACCGGGTCCCAGACCTGCCGGTGGTGACCGATGCCGTGCAGCAGGAGCAGCGGCTCGCCGCGGCCCACGCGCGCGTAGTGGACGGTCACGTCGCGTGGCCCGAGGGGGGAAGCGACCTGGAAGGAGACGGTGGCGGACATGGCGGTGCTCCTACTCTGAACCCGGCTGGACACGCCGACGGACGGCCGTAGACAGCTTGTCAGCAATAGCTACCGACGGGTAGACCCCTGCGGCCGGTGGGTGGTTCCGACGTCGGTCACCGGGGGGCATCACGTCCCCGGCCGTCCGAATCGCCTGGACACGTCCCACCGTGTCGGGATGGGATGGTGCCGTGACCACCGATGCCGAGACCGATGTCTTCGAAGAGCACCGCCCCGCCCTCCTCGGGGTCGCCTACCGCATGCTCGGCCGGGTGGCCGACGCGGAGGACGTGGTCCAGGAGGCATGGCTGCGCTGGTCCCGGGACGACCGGTCCGAGGTGCGCGAACCACGCGCCTACCTGGTGCGCGTCACCACCCGCCTGGCCATCGACCGCCTGCGCCAGGTCAAGGCGCGCGGCGAGACCTATGTCGGCCCGTGGCTGCCGGAGCCGTACGTCACCGACTTCGGCGACCACGTCCCGGACACCGCCGAACGGGCCGTCCTCGCCGACTCGGTCTCCGTCGCCGTCCTGGTCGTCCTGGAGAACCTGTCGCCGCTGGAGCGGGCGGTGTTCGTCCTCCGCGAGGCATTCGGCTACCCCTACGCCGAGATCGCCGCCATGCTCGACCGGGGCGAGGCGGCGGTGCGTCAGCTCGCCGGGCGCGCCCGCCGGCACGTCGAGGAACGGCGGCCCCGCTACGAGGTCGACCCCGCCGAGCGGCGCGACCTGACCGAGCGGTTCCTCGCCGCGGCGGCCGGCGGCGACCTGGAGGGGCTCATGTCGCTGCTCGCGCCGGACGTCCGGCTCATCGGCGACAGCGGAGGCAAGGCCAAGGCGCCGCTGCGGGTCCTGGAGAGCGCCGACCACGTGGGCCGTTTCCTCGCGGGCGTCGCGCGGAAGGGCATCGCCGACGCCTCCTTCCGGTTCCTGGAGGTCAACGGCGGCCCCGCGCTGCTGGTCCTGTCCGGCGGCAAGCCCGACAGCGTCTTCCAGGTGGACGTCCTGGACGGGCGGATCCAGGTGGTCTACGTCGTCCGCAACCCCGACAAGCTCAAGGCTCTCCCAAGCGCCTGAATGACGCCCGACACCGACGTGATGACGTGATCACGAGCAGTGAGCGGTCCGGGTGATTGGTCTTGACCAAGGGTGAGGGCCGTCCTATGGTCGCTGACAAGTGCAACAACCTTTAATAAACAAGGCGCTGAAACGCCGCCGGGCCACGGCGATTGCGGAGGACAGGGTGGGGACCACGCAGCTGGAAACGGTGCCGGAACCGAAGTACTGGCATCTGAGGACCGTGCTCAGCGAGGCACTCGAGTCGGAGTTCTCGGTGGGCGAGATCCTGCCCAACGAACGGGACCTGGCGGCCCGCTTCGGCGTCGCCCGGGCCACGCTCCGCCAGGCGCTCGAACAACTCGAACTCGAAGGCAGGCTGCAGCGCCGCCGCGGTGTCGGCACGACCGTCGCCCCGCCGCGCGTGGGCGTGGCCGTGGGCACCGAGCAGCACGCCTGGCCGGGGTCCGCCGAGGACGGCTGGCAGGCCACGGACTGCGCCCTCGCCGCGCCGCCCGCCGCGGTCGCCGACGCCCTGGTGACCGGCACCGCCGAGCCCGTGCACACCGTCCGCCGCTCCCGGGTGACACGCGGTCAGCCGGTCGCCGCCGAACTGCTCTACGTCCCGCAGTCCTCGGTGCCCGACCTCTCCGCCATCGACGCTCCTTCGGGCGCGGCCCGCGCGCGTGCCGTGCTGCGTGAGCTCCAGCGCCTGGAGCTGGAGGGCCAGGAGAGCGCCGTCGAGCTGGGCTCGGCCCGCGCCGACGACGCAAGGGAGCTCGACCGGCTGCCCGGGGCGCCGGTGCTCGTGGTGACGACCCGTTACCTCGCCCGCGGCAGGGTCGCCGCGCTCTCCGTCGCCACCTACCGTGCCGACACCTGCCGGCTGACGTTCGGCGACACCGGAGGCGTGGAGATACACCAGGACCCGGAGCGCCGGGCCTCCTGACGGTTCGACAGCCGACGGTCCCGCGCCCCGGAGCCCGGCTCCGCGGCGCGGGACGCGGGCACGCTCACCGGCGGCCCGTGACCGTCCCCTCCACCGCGAACAGTTGCTCCTCCACATGGTCGAGGGCGAGCCGCAGCGCGCCCGTCGCCACGGCCGCCTCACCGAGCAGGGACAGGGCGACGTTCGGCGGGCGCAGGCAGTAGCGGGACAGCTCACGCCGCAGCGGCTCCAGGACACCGTCCAGGCCGGCCGCCCAGCCCCCCACCACGACCAGCTCCGGGTCCAGGGCGAGGACCAGGGCGGCCACGTCGTGGACGAGACGCTGGATGAACCGTTCGACGGCCTCCAGAGCACGCGGATCGCCGTCCCGGGCCTGGGCGAACACCGCCGCCACGGCCCGCTCGTCGAGCGGGCGCAGCGGCTCGTCCGTGGTCGACAGCAGGGTCTCCGGCGTCGCCTCACGGCCCAGCATGTGCAGCGCGCCGATCTCCCCGGCCGCACCGCCGAACCCGCGGTGCAGCTTCCCGCCGATCAGCGAACCGGCCCCCGGGCTCAGCCCCGCCAGCACGAACACCACGTCGTCGGAGTCGGTCGCCGACCCCTTCCAGTGCTCGGCGACCGCCGCCGCGTTGGCGTCGTTCTCCACCAGCACCGGGCACTTGAAGGACCGGCTCAGCCGCTCGCCCAACCGCAGCCCGGTCCAGCCGGGCAGCGCCGCCCCCAGCCGCACCGTGCCGTCGGCCTCCACGATGCCCGGCGTCGCCACGCCCACGGCCCGCAGCGAGCCGCGCGCGACCCCCGCACGGCGCAGCAGCTCCACGACCGCCGTCCGGACCTTCTCCAGCCGCTCGTCGGCCCCGGCCGCCTCGTCGACGTCCTTGGCGGTGGCGCCCATCACCCGGCCGTCCAGGTCGGCGAGCAGGGCGGCGACCCGGTGCGCGCCGATGTCCAGGCCCAGCAGATGACCCGCCTCGGCACGGAACCGGAACCGCCGCGCGGGCCGGCCCTGCCGGCGGGCGACACTGTCGTCGGCCGCCTTCTCGACGACGTAACCCGCTTCGATCAGCCCCTCGACGACCCCCTCGACGGTGGGGCGGGACAACCCTGTCACCCGGGTGATCTCCGTCAGCGTGGCGGCATCCGTGGCACGCAGCGCGTGCAGTACCACCGCGGAGTTGATCCTTCGCAGCAGCGAGGGATCCCCACCGGTCAGCTGCCCCAAAGGTCCGTCCTCCCAGCTCGTGCGCGTGTGGGGCGGATGCTACTCGTCGGCGCCCACCCCTGCGAGTGCCGGGCGTCACAGGGAACGGGGGCCGCCCGCCGCCCGGTCCCCTCACCCCGGCGCGACGAACCCCGACTCGTACGCCGTGATCACCGCCTGCGTGCGGTCGCGCGCCCCCAGCTTCGCCAGCAGGGCGCTCACATGCGACTTCACCGTCTCCGTGCCCACGACGAGCCGCGCGGCGATCTCGGCGTTCGACAGCCCACGCGTCATCAGGCGCAGGACGTCGGCCTCCCGCTCGGTCAGCCGGGCCCGCTCCAGCGCCGCCCGCGCCGCGCGGTTGCCGCCGCCGTCCCCGTAGCGGGCGGCCAACTGGCGCACCGAGGCGGGGAACAGCAACGACTCGCCCGCGGCGACCAGTCGCACGGCGTGCACGATCTCGGCCGGGCGGGCCCGCTTCAGCAGGAAACCGTCCGCTCCGGCGCGCAGCGCCTCGTAGACGTACTCGTCGTTCTCGAAGGTGGTGATCACGACGATCTTCGGCGGCTCGGCGACCGTGCGCAGGACCGCGCGCGTGGTCTCGATGCCGTCCAGCAGCGGCATCCGCACGTCCATCGCGACCACGTCCGGGCGCAGCTCACGCACCAGCGGGATCACCGCCGCCCCGTCGGCGGCCTCCCCGACGACCTCGATGTCGTCCTGCGTCTCGAGCACGGCCCGCAGGCCCGCGCGTACGAGGGGTTCGTCGTCGACGAGGAGCACGGTGACCGGCATCCGGCCAGCCTAGATCACCTCAACGGCAGCTCGACGTGCACCTGCCAGGCGTCCCCGACAGGTCCGGCGCTCGCGTGGCCACCCAGCAGGGCGGCGCGCTCGCGTATGCCCCGCAGGCCGCTGCCCCTTCCCGGCTCGGGTGACTCCGCGGGCAGGGGATTGCGCACGTCGAGGCGGAGGGTGGCGTCCTCGACGCTGACGCGGATCCGGGCCGGGACAGGCCCCGCGTGCCGCAGCACATTGGTCAGCGATTCCTGGAGGATGCGGTAGCCCTCCCGGGAGACCGGTCCCGGCACGCCCTCCAGAGGCCCCGTCAGATCGGCGTCCACCTCGGCGCCGGACGCCCGCGCCGACTCCAGCAGACGTCCCGCGTCCGTCAGCGTCGGCCGGGAGCCCGCGGGCCTGCCGGAGTCCCGCAGGACGCCCAGGACGCGCTCCAGGTCCTCCAGAGCGGCCCGGCCCGTCTCCTCGATGGCGTCCAACGCCCGCCGGGTGAACGCCGGATCGTCCGCGGCACGGGCCGCCCCGGCCTGGAGGACCGCAGCGGTCAGCGCATGCCCGATCGAGT
This sequence comes from Streptomyces sp. NPDC046859, assembly GCF_040645135.1. NCBI lineage: Bacteria > Bacillati > Actinomycetota > Actinomycetes > Kitasatosporales > Streptomycetaceae > Streptomyces > Streptomyces sp. NPDC046859. The sequence continues at coordinate 190,474 of NZ_JBEYXR010000009.1, read as the reverse complement.
CGTGCAGCTCACGGGCGATGCGAGTGCGCTCCAGAAGTCGCTCGGTGCGCTCCTCCAGGGCGGCCAGCCGCTCGGCCGGGGAGGGACCGAGAAGCCGCACGGCCAGGGCCGTGATCAGGTGGCCCGCGGACCACACGGCCGCCGCCAGCACCGCGAGCAGCACGGGCACGAGCAGGATGTGCCACACGCGCGCCGGGCCGAGCGGGGGCACGATCACGCTCCCCGGCCCGGAGCCCGCGGCGGCCGGCAGCAGATCCGCCACGGCGAAGAGCAGTTGGGCGATCAGCGTCATCGAGGCACAGCCGAGGAGGAACCGCGACTCCAGCCACAGTACGAGCCGCCACCGGTCCGCCCAGGTCGCGGACGGGGCGACGACGATGCCCGCGCTGTCGCTGTCGTGACGGTGCCCGGTCAGCAACAGCCGTGCCTGCAGCCCCTCGACCGTGCGCACGGCCGGCACCAGCCCGGCGGGGACGAGCGCGGCCGCGGCCACCAGCCAGATCCACCACTCCTCCCGGATGAAGATCAGCATCGCCGGCCACACGACGGTCAAGAAGAGGTGCAGCAGCCGTGTGTACGTCACCGCCCGGCCGAACGGGCGCAGCAAACGGGCCATCGCGTCATCGTGCCAGGCACCACCGACAACGGACCTCCCCCGCGCGGGGGAGACGATCTCCACCCGCGGGGGAGGCCACGCCCCACCTCCGCCGGTCAGGCTGAGGTCATGACCAGCATCGAAGTCCAAGCACTCACCAAGGAGTACGGCACCGGACGAGCCGTGGACGACCTGACCTTCACCGTCCTCCCCGGCCGCGTCACCGGTTTCCTCGGCCCCAACGGCGCCGGCAAGTCCACCACCCTGCGTCTCGTGCTCGGTCTCGACCGGCCCACCTCCGGGACGGCCACCGTCGGCGGCCGCGCCTACGCCACCCTGCGGGACCCCCTGCGCACGGTGGGCGCCCTGCTCGACGCCGGTGCGGCGCACGGCTCCCGCACCGGCCGCGACCATCTGCGCGTCCTCGCCGCGAGCAACCGCATCCCGGCGCCCCGGGTCGACGAGGTGCTGGCGCGGACGGGGCTCACCTCGGTGGCGCGGCGCAGGGTGAAGACGTACTCCCTGGGCATGCGCCAGCGGCTCGGCATCGCGGCGGCGCTCCTCGGTGATCCCGAGGTCGTGCTGCTCGACGAGCCGTCCAACGGCCTCGACCCGGAGGGCATCATCTGGATCCGCCGACTGCTGCGCCGCCTCGCGGGGGAGGGCCGCACGGTCCTCGTCTCCAGCCATCTGATGAACGAGACCGCGACGTTCGCCGACCACCTGGTGGTCCTGGGCCGCGGCCGGCTGCTGGCCGACACACCGGTGCGGGACTTCATCAGCGCGCGCGTGGAGCCACGCGTGCGGGTCCGCACCAGTGACGCCGAAGCGCTGGAGTCGCTGCTCGCCCGGCACGGCCTCGACGCCGACCGGCACCAGGACGGGCACTGGACGGTACGTCACGCGCGCGTGGACGCCGTCGGGCGCCTCGCCGCGCAGGCGGGCGTCCCGCTCCTCGAACTCGCCGCCGAGGAGGGCACGCTGGAGCAGGCGTACCTGGATCTCACCTCGGAGGCGACCGAGTTCACCGCGCAGCGGCAGGAGGTCTGACGATGGCGCACGCACCCGTACTCCACTCGGAGTGGCTCAAGATCCGTACGCTGCGGTCCCTGCCGGCCGCTCTGGTCGCGCTGTTCGCGGTGACCACGGCGTTCTCCGCGCTCGCGGGGGCCGACACGGGCGACGACCCGGGCTCCGACCCGCTGTTCACGGCGCTGTTCGGGGTCCTGCCCGGTCAGATCGCCGCCGTCTCCTTCGGCGCCCTGGCCATGGCGGCCGAGTACCACGGGGGAGCCCTGCGGGTGTCGCTGGCCGCGGTCCCGCAGCGCGGGCGCTGGTACGCCGCGAAGCTGACGGCCGTCGCCGTGCCGGTCCTTCTCACCGGCCTCGTGACCGCCGCGACGGCGCTCGCCGCGGCCCGCGCGGACGGCCTGACCGGCTCGGAGCAGGCGCGCGCGATCATCGGATGCGGCCTCTACCTCATGCTCATGGCCCTGTTCGCGGCCGGTCTGACCGCCGTGTTCCGCAGCGGCGCGACCACCCTCTCCCTCCTGATCCCGTTCGTCCTCGTGGTGTCGTTCGTCGTCGGCGACTCGGTGGGCACCGTGGCCGACTTCCTCCCGGACAAGGCGGGACAGACCGTCCTCCACCGGACGTACGACGGCTCCCTCGGACCGTGGTCCGGGCTCGCGGTGACCGCGCTGTGGGCGGCCGCCGCGCTCCTCGCGGGGGCGTGGAGCGTGCGGCGCAGGGATACCTGACGGCACGCCAATTGTCAGTGGGGGCGGCGATACTGCACCCCATGGACGTCGTGAAGGACCTGGCCCTGACCGACTCGTTGTGCGCACGGGAGTTCCCCGCCGAACGCGACGGGGCGGGCCCCGCGCCGGGCGGCCCCGGCTACTTCCTGGTGGTGCTCGGGGCCGTCGGCGACGGCACGGCCGCCGATCTGTACGCCCACGAGGCCGCGCTCATAGAGCGGTTCGAGGCGCGCTGGGGGGAGGGGGCGCGCTGGGGGAGCGTGACGCTGCTGGAGCGCGGAGCCCGAGGGGAGGAGATACCCGAGCCCTGGGCCGAGCTCGGCACCCGCGCGGACGACCTGCGGACCTGGCGGGCGCCGGGCACCGGCCGCTGGGTCGGCCTCGCCGTCGCCGACCGGGACCCGGAGGCGGACCCCGAACTCCTGCTGTTGGTGACCGACAGGGACCCGCCCTGACGGATCAGTCCTCCGCAGCCACCCGCAGCCGGGCGAACTCCTCCGCCATCGTCGCCGCCGTCCAGTGCGCGTTCAGCCCGCTCGGGTTGGGCAGCACCCACACCCGCGTCCCCCCGATCGTCCGCTCCTGCGGACCCACCCGCGCCCCGCGGTCGTCGAACGCCGCCCGGTAGGCGGTCACCCCGACGACGGCCAGCCAGCGCGGCCGCAGCCGCTCCACCTTGGCGGCCAGCAGGCGGCCGCCCTCGCGGTACTCCTCGGCGCTCAGCTCGTCGGCCCGCGCCGTCGCCCGCGCCACGACGTTCGTGATGCCGAGCCCGTACGACGGCAACTCCCCCTGCTCCGACGGCTTCAGCAGGCGCGGCGTGAAACCGGACAGGTGCAGGACCGGCCAGAAGCGGTTGCCGGGGCGGGCGAAGTGGTGGCCGGTCGCGGCCGTCATCAGACCGGGGTTGATACCGCAGAACAGCACGCGCAGGCCGTCCGCGACCACGTCGGGGACGAGGCGGTCGCGGGCGGCCTCCAACTGCTCGGCGGTGAAGCGCGGCATGCCGTGCGCCACGTCAGAGGATCGCGCCGGGCGTGTAGCCCGCGGCCTCCGGCCGCTGCTTCACGATCTCCTCGATCCGGCCCACGACCACACCGACCTGCGCGGCGGCGGCGCCGGTGAACGACAGCTTGTCGGCCATCAGCGCGTCCAGCGCCGCCCGGTCCAGCGGGATGCGCTCGTCGGCGGCCAGCTTGCCGAGCAGTTCGTTGCGTTCGGCGCCCTGCTCCCGCATTGCCAGCGCCGAGGCGACGGCGTGCTCCTTGATCGCCTCGTGCGCGACCTCACGGCCCACGCCCGCGCGCACGGCGCCCATCAGCACCTTGGTGGTGGCGAGGAACGGCAGGTAGCGGTCCAGTTCGCGGGCGACGACGGCCGGGAAGGCGCCGAACTCGTCGAGGACCGTCAGGAACGTCTCCAGCAGGCCGTCCAGCGCGAAGAAGGCGTCCGGCAGGGCGACCCGGCGGACCACCGAGCAGGACACGTCGCCCTCGTTCCACTGGTCGCCCGCCAGCTCGCCGGTCATCGAGGCGTAGCCGCGCAGGATCACCATCAGGCCGTTGACCCGCTCACAGGACCGGGTGTTCATCTTGTGCGGCATCGCGGAGGAGCCGACCTGGCCCGGCTTGAAGCCCTCGGTCACCAGCTCGTGCCCGGCCATCAGCCGGATCGTCTTGGCCAGCGAGGACGGCGCCCCGGCCAGCTGCACCAGCGCGGTCACCACCTCGTAGTCCAGCGAGCGGGGGTAGACCTGGCCGACCGACGTGAACGCCTGCGAGAAGCCCAGGTGCGCGGCGATCCGGTCCTCCAGCTCCGCGAGCTTCACCGCGTCCCCGCCGAGCAGGTCGAGCATGTCCTGAGCGGTGCCCACCGGACCCTTGATGCCACGCAGCGGGTAGCGGCCCAGCAGCTCCTCGACCCGGCCGTACGCCACGAGGAGCTCGTCCGCGGCGGTCGCGAAGCGCTTGCCGAGGGTGGTCGCCTGGGCGGCGACGTTGTGGGAGCGGCCGGCCATGACCAGCTCGGCGTACTCACCGGCCAGCTTGCCGAGACGGGCCAGCACGGCCACCGTCCGGTCGCGCATCAGCTCCAGCGAGAGGCGGATCTGCAGCTGCTCGACGTTCTCCGTGAGGTCACGGGAGGTCATGCCCTTGTGCACGTGCTCGTGCCCGGCGAGCGCGTTGAACTCCTCGATCCGCGCCTTCACGTCGTGCCGGGTGACCTTCTCGCGCTCGGCGATGGACGCCAGGTCCACGGTGTCGAGGACACGCTCGTAGTCGGCGATCGCCTCGTCCGGCACCTCGATGCCGAGGTCCTTCTGGGCCCGCAGCACGGCGAGCCAGAGCTGACGCTCCAGCTTCACCTTGTGCTCGGGGGACCAGAGCGTGGCGAGCTCGGTGGAGGCGTAGCGTCCGGCGAGGACGTTCGGGATGCGGGGCTTGGGGGGCGCAGAAGTCACGTGCACGGAGTTTACCCGGCGCCCTCCGGGCCCCGGGCGCCGCTCCGGCCGGGCACCCCAGGTCAGGGGCGCGACCCCGGGTGCCGGTTCCCGGCGGGCGGCCGTGGCGGGTCGATCGGGTGAATTCCCCGCCGGTGCCCGCGTCCCGGTTTCCCGGGGCCTTCACAACTCGTTCATAGTCTGCAGGTCGTGGCGAGTTCGCAGCTGCGCGTCACCTTTGCCACGACGTCTCGAATTCCGGCGAGCGATGAATTCGTGTCGATGACCGACGTCGGCTTCCCATTCCGTCCGAAAGAAAGACAACGAGAATGCGACAGGCTCTGACCAGGGGATTGATCGTGGCCGCCGCCGCGACGAGCGCCCTGTCCCTGTACGGCACCAGCGCGTCCGCGGCCCCCCGTGTACCGGGCACCGTGGTGAAATCCGCCGTCGTCCTGCCGGGTCACGCGAAAGCGCCGGACCCGGACGGGCTGCATCAGCTGGACGGCAAACTCGGCGCGATGGACGAGCAGCTCGACGGCGTGGACAAGAGGATCGACGAGCTGGAACTGCCGGGCGCCACCCCGGAGGCCACCCCCTCCGGCCAGGGCACCGGCTCCTACGGCTCCGACGAGCCGTCCAGCGCGAGCTACGGCTCCGACGAGCCGTCCAGCGCGAGCTACGGCACGGACGAGCCGAGCGGCTACGGCTCCGACAAGCCGTCCGACGAAGGCCACGGCTACGGCTACGGCGACGAGCCGTCCGAGCCCACCGGCCACGGAAACGGCTACGGGTACGGCTACGGCTACGGCTACGGCTACGGCGAGGAGCCCGACAAGACGGACGAGCCCAGCGGGCACGGGCACGGCTACGGGTACGGCGACGAGCCCGGCACCCCCGAGCCCACCCCCACCCGGCCCGGCCCCACGCCCCACGAGCCCGGACCGGCGCCCTCGCAGGCGCCGCCCGCCGGGCCGGACCGGCCGCACCTGCCCGAGACCGGCATCGGAGGCGTCGTCGGAGGCATCGCGGTCAGCGGCGCACTGCTGATCGCCGGCACCGTGCTGTACCGGCGCAGCCGATCCGCGTCGCGCGGCTGGTCGCGCGGCTAGAGGAGTGACGCCCCTGCCTCGACCCGGCGGGGGCGTCATCACGCACCGCTGTCCTACGCGCCCGGCCCGTCGTAGGGCAGCAGCTCGGGGCGCTTCGCCGGCCGTCCGTCGCCCGAGGACCGTCCGGTCAGGCGCCGCCCGATCCAGGGCAGCAGGTGCTGACGCGCGAAACGGACGTCCATGACCCGTCGCGCCACCCAGCGCGGCGGGACCGCGGCCGGCAGCGGCGTACGCCACTCGGTGTCGGCCGGGTCGTAGCCGAGCGCCTGCCACACGGCCTCCGCGACCCGGCGGTGCCCTTCTGCCGTCAGGTGCAGCCGGTCCACGTCCCACAACCGCGGGTCGCCCAGCGACGGCGCCCCGTACAGGTCGACGACGATCGCGCCGTGGCGCTCCGCCAGCTGGTCCACGCAGGCGAACAGCTCCTCCATGCGGGGCCGGAACCGCTCCAGGACCGGCCCCTGCCGCCCCGGGCTGCGCATCAGCACCAGCTGCCGGCAGGCCGGCGCCAGCTTCTCCACGGCCTCCTCGAGCAGGCCGCGCACCCGGCCCATGTCGCACTTGGGCCGCAGGGTGTCGTTGAGCCCGCCGACGAGGGTGATCACGTCGGCGCCCATCGCGGCGGCCACGTCGACCTGCTCGTCGACGATCTGCCCGATCAGCTTTCCGCGCACGGCGAGGTTCGCGTACCGGAAGCCGGGGGTCTGGGCGGCCATCCGGCCGGCGAGGAGGTCGGCCCAGCCCCGGTACGAACCGTCCGGGAGAAGGTCCGACATGCCCTCGGTGAAGGAGTCGCCGACGGCGACCAGGCTGCTGTGAGTGGGATTCGTCTGCATGGCGACGGAAATGGTATCCCGAGCTCCATACCCAGCGGTCGGTCGGCCCGGGAACCACTCTCCGGCCTCGTCAGGCGCGCTGTCCGAACAGCTCCCGCAGCACGTCCTCCATCGTCACCAGCCCGGCGAGCCGCCCGTCGCCGCCGAGGACGGCCGCGAGGTGCGTACGGCTGCCCCGCATCGCGGTGAGCACGTCGTCCAGCGGTGTGCTCTCCCGGACGCGCGCGATGGGCCGCATGTCCCGGATCTGGAACGGCACGTCCCGCGGGGAGGCGTCGAGCGCGTCCTTGACATGGAGATAGCCGACGATTCGGCGGCCCGAGTCGACCACCGGGAAGCGCGAGAAGCCCGACTGCGCCGACAGCCTCTCCAGCTCCTCCGGTGTGATGCCCACGTGCGCGTAGACGACCCGCTCCAGCGGAAGCGCCACGTCGCGTACGGGCCGGCGGCCCAGCTCCAGCGCGTCGTGCAGACGCTCGCGCGCCCGCTCGTCGATGAGACCGGCCTCACCCGAGTCCCGCACCATCCGGGCCAGCTCGGAGTCCGAGAAGGTCGCGGTGACCTCGTCCTTGGTCTCCACGCGCAGCAGCCGCAGCAGCGTGTTGGCGAACGCGTTGATCGTGAAGATCACCGGCCGCAGCGCACGGGACAGCGTGACCAGCGGCGGACCCAGCAGCAGGGCGCTGCGCACCGGCTCGGCCAGGGCGATGTTCTTCGGCACCATCTCGCCGAGGAGCATGTGCAGATAGGTGGCCAGCGTCAGCGCGATCACGAAGGAGACCGCGTGTCCGGCGCCCTCGGGGACGCCCACCGCGTGGAACACGGGCTCCAGCAGATGTGCGATGGCCGGCTCCGCGACGATGCCGAGCACCAGGGTGCACAGAGTGATGCCGAGCTGCGCCGCGGCCAGCAGCGCGGACACGTGCTGCAGCCCCCACATCACGCTCTTGGCGCGGCGGTCCCCTCGCTCGGCGTAGGGCTCGATCTGGGAGCGGCGCACCGAGATCAGGGCGAACTCGGCGCCCACGAAGAAGGCGTTGACGACCAGCGTCAGCAGGCCGATGAACAGCTGTACGGCGGTCATCGCCCGTCCTCCTGCGTCTCGTGCTCCGCCGGTTCGTCGAGCGGGGCGTGCAACAGCACCCGCGCGGCCCTGCGGCCCGCGGCGTCCACCACCTGCAGCCGCCACCCGGCGACCTCGACCTCGTCGCCGACGGCCGGGATCCGGCCGAGCTCGGTGGCGATGAGACCGGCCAGGGTCTCGTAGGGGCCCTCGGGCGCCTTCAGGCCCACGCGCGCGAGCTGGTCGATGCGCGTCGAGCCGTCGGCCGAGTACAGCGCCCGTCCCAGTTCGTCGGTGCCGGCGGGGGCGATGTCGGGCGTCTCGTGCGGGTCGTGCTCGTCGCGGACCTCGCCGACGACCTCCTCGACGATGTCCTCCAGCGTGGCCACGCCCGCGGTGCCGCCGTACTCGTCGATGACCACGGCCATGGTGCGCTTGCCGGAGAGACGGTCGAGGAGCCGGTCCACGGTGAGGGTGGTCGGGACCAGCAGCGGCTCGCGCATCAGCTCGGACACCGGGGTGCGCGGCCGTTCCTCGGCGGGCACCGCGATGATGTCCTTGATGTGGGCGGTACCCACCACCGAGTCGAGGTTGCCCCGGTAGATCGGGAAGCGGGAGAGGCCCGTCGCGCGGGTCGCGTTCGCCACGTCCTCGCAGGTGGCCTGGACGTCGAGGGCGACGACCTGCACGCGCGGGGTCATCACGTTCTCCGCCGTCAGGTCGGCGAGGTTCAGCGTCCGCACGAAGAGTTCGGCGGTGTCCGCCTCCAGGGCACCTTCCCGGGCGGAGTGCCGGGCCAGCGCGGCCAGCTCCTGGGGGCCGCGCGCGGCGGCCAGCTCCTCGGTCGGCTCGACACCGAACCAGCGCACTATGCGGTTCGCCGTGTTGTTCAGGTGGGTGATGAAGGGGCGGAAGGCCGCGCTGAACCAGCGCTGGGCGTTGCCCACGCGTTTGGCGACGGCCAGGGGGGAGGAGATCGCCCAGTTCTTGGGGACGAGTTCACCGACGACCATCAGGACGACCGTCGACAGGGCTGTGCCGATGACCAGCGCGATCGAGCTCGCCACCGAGCGGGAGATGCCCATCGACTGCAGCGGGCCCGCGAGCAGGGCGGCGATGGACGGTTCGGCGAGCATGCCGACGACCAGGTTGGTGACGGTGATGCCGAGCTGCGCGCCGGAGAGCTGGAAGGTCAGGTTCCGTACGGCCTTGAGGGCGCCCGCGGCGCCGCGCTCGCCGCGCTCCGCGGCCCGCTCCAGCTCGCCGCGCTCGACGGTCGTCAGGGAGAACTCGGCCGCGACGAACGCGCCGCACGCCAGCGACAGCAGGATCGCCACCAGAAGGAGGAGCACTTCGGTCATCGGGTCACCTCCGTCCCATGGTCGGACGGGGAGGGAACATACGCGCGATGTCTACAACTGGGAGGCTCGCCCATGGGCGGAGGCTCACACCTTTCACTGGAGGACCGAAGTGACGCTCCAATAGTAAAGGATCGGCAAAAGCGGTCAGGCCGCGAGGTGCTTGACCCACCGCCGCCATTCGTCCTCGGGCGTGTACCCCGCTGCGCGCCAGGCATGATGCGCACGCGTGTTCCGTTCCAGGACCATCGCGTCGCCGCGGCGGCCGCCGAGCCGTACGAACCGCTCCTCGGCGGCGGCCAGCAGCGCCGAGCCGATCCCCTGACGGCGCCGGTCCGGGTGCACCGCCAGCCGGTACAGATGGCAGCGCCAGCCGTCGAAGCCCGCGATCGCCGTGCCGACCAGCTCGCCGTCCAGCTCGGCCAGGACCAGCGCCTCGGGGTCGCGGGCGACGAGCCGCTCGACGCCGTCCCGGTCGTCGCTGATGCTGGTGCCCTCGGCGGCCGTCTTCCAGAAGGCCAGCACGGCGTCCAGATCGCGGGCGGTGGCGGGACGCGTACGAAGATCACTCATGCTCCGATCCCACCACCGGGGCCGGAGCGCCGCACGGGATTCCGCCATACGGACGCCCGGGCCCCGGGCCGTCACTCGTGCGCGATGGCCGCCAGCACGTTCATGCGCGAGGCGCGCAGCGCGGGCAGCAGCGCCGCCACGACCCCCACCACCGCCGAGCCGATCACCACGGCGACGATCGTGCCCCACGGGATCGCCAGCGCCGTCATGCCCTGCAGGGCCAGCACCTGCTGCGCGCACACGCCCCACACCAGGCCCAGCCCGAGCCCGAGGACGGCGCCGAACACGGCGATCACCACCGACTCCAGCCGGATCATCCGGCGCAGCTGGCGCCGGGCCAGCCCGATGGCCCGCAGCAGCCCGATCTCCCGGGTCCGCTCCACCACCGACAGGGCGAGCGTGTTGACCACGCCGAGCACCGCGATGACGATCGCGAGACCCAGCAGGGCGTACACCAGGTAGAGCAGCACGGCGATCTGGTCGTGCACCAGCTCCTTGTAGTCGGCGACGTCCCGGACCTGCACCTGGGGATACGGCTCGAGAGTCCCCTCCAGAGCGGCCCGCAGCGCGTCCGCGTCCGTGCCGGGGGCGGCGTTCACGTACACGGCCGCGTCCTGGCCGCCCGGCGCGTACTTCTCCAGCGTGGCCAGGCCGAGGAAGACGCCCCCCTGCGCGCCGAAGCCGTCGACGGAGTCCTGGTCGGTGAGGGCCCCGACCGTCAGCCTGGCCCGGCGGCCGTCCTGGAACTCGACGGACAGCGCGCTGCCGACCCGCACCCCGTGGTCCTGGGCGAAGTCGCGGTCCATCCCGAGGTGCCCGTCCGCGAGCGCCGCCGCGGAGTCCCCGCGCGCGTAGGTGAGATGGGCGACCTCGTCGAGTTCGGGCTCGTACCCGGCGGCGGTGGTCCGCACCCGGTCCCCGTCGGGCAGGCGCAGCGCGATCGTCGTGAGCTGCGAGCGGACGACCAGCCCGGCGCCCTCGGTCGCCTGGATCCGGTCGGCGATCTCCCGGGGGAAGGGGACGAAGTTGCCGTCCTGCACCACGAAGTCGGCCCCGAGGGTCTTGTCGATCTGCTGGTCGAACGACGTCGACATCGAGGCGCTCGCCACCGACATCCCGCCGACCAGGGCCAGGCCCACCATCAGCGCGGCCGCGGTGGCACCCGTGCGGCGCGGGTTGCGCAGCGCGTTGCGCTGGCTCATCCGGCCGACCGGCCCGAACAGCACCGGGAAGGCGCCGCCGAGCACCCGGATGACGGGACGCACCAGCAGCGGGCCCGCGACGACCGTGGCGACGAGAGTGAGCAGCACGCCGGCGCCGAGCAGGGACGCGGCCGTGGACGTCCGCGAGGACACGGCGGCGCCCGCGAGCGCGGCCGCTCCCACCGCCCCGACGGCCGACCCCGCCACCGCGCGCAGCCGCAGCGGGCGTCCGACGTCCGCGATCTCCGCGTCCGCGAGGGCCGCCATCGGGGACACCCTGGCCGCCCGGCGCGCCGGAAGGTAGGCCGCGACGAAGGTGACGCCCAGTCCGACGACGTAGGCGGCGACCGGTGTGCCCCAGCCGATCACCATCTCGCCGGTCCTGATGCGCATGCCCAGCAGGCCCATCAGCTCGATGAGCCCGACGGCCAGGCCGATGCCGGCCGCCAGCCCCGCCGTCGAGCCGACGAGTCCCAGCAGCAGTGCCTCGGTGAGGACCGAGCGGCGCACCTGGCGGCGGTCCGCGCCCAGCGCGCGCAGCAGCCCCAGCTCACGGGTGCGCTGGGCGATCAGCATGGAGAACGTGTTGACGATCAGGAACACGCCGACCAGGACGGCGACCGCGGCGAAGCCGAGCATGACGTACTTGATGACGTCGAGGAACGTGCCCAGCTGCTCGACGTCCGACTTGGCCTGCTCGTCGGCGGTCCGCAGATCGTAGGCCGCGGCATCGGCCCCCAGGGCCTCGGCCGCCCGCCGCTCGACCTCCGCGTCGGTGACGCCGTCGGCCGCGTCGAGCGTGATGCCGGTGGCCTTGTCCGCGTCGCCGAGCAGTCTCGTCCGCGCGGTGGCCGAGTCGAGGAAGACCAGCGCGGCACCGGGGTTGGTGGTGGTGAAGGTGGCGATGCCGACGACGTGGACCGGGAAGGAGCCCTGCGGTCCGACGACGGTGAGCCGGTCCCCGATGCGCACGTCCGCCCGGTCCGCGGTGTCCGCGTCGAGCAGCGCCTGCCCGCCGCCCGTGGGGGCGTGCCCGGAGGTGAGCTCGACCGGGCTGCGCTCGGTCGGGTTCCAGACGGCGGCCAGCGTCGGCGCGCCCGTGGTCGGGCTCACCCGCCGGCGGTCCGCGTCGACGACGGTGATGCCGTCCACGTCGACCTCCGCCCGGGCCGCCGCGACACCGTCCACCCGGGCGAGGCGCCCGGCCAGCGCGGCCGGCAGGGTCGGTGTGCGCCCGGAGGAGATCGTCTCGTCGAACGACTCCTTGGGGGTGACGGTGACGTCCGCGGCCGTCGAGGCGAACAGGCGGTCGAAGGTGCGGCCGACGGTGTCCGAGAAGATGAGGCTGCCGACGACGAACGCCACCGACAGGAGCACCGCCAGGGCGGACAGCGCGAGCCGTCCCTTGTGGGCGAGGAAGCTCCTGAGTGTCGCCTTGATCACCGGTCAGCCCTTCCCGAGCGCCGGGCCCTCCCCGGCCTCTACGCCCGGGGCGCGCCCGCCGTCCTCGAAGGCCCCGCGGATCACGTCGAAGCGTTTCATCCGTTCCAGCACGGCCTCCGCCGTGGGGCGCCGCATCTCGTCGACGATCCGCCCGTCCCCGAGGAACAGCACCAGATCGGCGTGGGCGGCGGCCCCCGGATCGTGGGTGACCATGACGACCGTCTGCCCCAGCCGGTCGACGGCCTCGCGCAGGAACCCGAGCACCTCCAGGCCGGCCCGCGAGTCCAGGTTGCCCGTGGGCTCGTCGGCGAAGATCAGCTCCGGCCGGGAGGCGAGCGCGCGGGCGCAGGCGACGCGCTGCTGCTGGCCGCCGGACAGCTGGGAGGGGCGGTGCCGCAGCCGGTCGCGCAGCCCGAGCGTGTCGACGACCTGGGCCAGCCACGCCTCGTCGGGCCGGCGGCCCGCGATGTCCATGGGCAGGGTGATGTTCTCCGCCGCGGTCAGCGTCGGGATGAGGTTGAAAGACTGGAACATGAACCCGATCCGGTCCCGCCGCAGCCGGGTCAGCTCACGGTCCTTCAGCCCCGTGATCTCGGTGTCGCCGAGCCAGACCCGTCCTGCCGAGACGTCGTCCAGACCGGCCAGGCAGTGCATCAGCGTGGACTTCCCCGACCCCGAGGGCCCCATCACCGCCGTGAACCGGCCGCGCGCGATGTCCACGTCCACCGCGTCGAGGGCGAGCACGGCGGTCTCGCCGGAGCCGTACGCCTTGGTCAGCCCGCGGGCGCGGGCCGCCACTCCTTCGGCCGGCGCGGGACCGGGGACGTACTCCGCAGTTGCTGTGGACAAGGCCGCCTCCTCACGGGACGCCACGGCGGCCGCCGGGACGCCGCCCTTCTCGGTGCCGCCGAGCCTAATGTGATCCACCCCACACCGGGTATCCTCCTGCGGTGCCGCGCCGCCTCCGACCCAGGTGGGGGACCCGGGACCGGTGTAAGGGGCACCCGCTGCCGCCGGGAGGACGCTTGCCGTGCTAGCGCCCGCGCGCTAGCTTCGAAGTATGGCGAAGACCCAGCTGAACGTGAGAGTGGACGAGGGCACGGCCCGCGCCGCCCGCGAACGCGCCCTGGCCCGCGGGATGAGCGTGAACCGCTACATCGAGGAGCTCGTCCGCCAGGACACCGGCGAGGTCGGCCACACCTTCGTGGAGGCGGCGGCCGACTTCATGAAGCAGTACGAGTCGGTCTTCGCCGAGGAGTTCGGCACCGACCGCGAGGGCCCGCGCGAAGGGCGCCACTGATCCGTTGAGCCCGCTGACCATCGATCTCGCCTGGCTGCTCATGGTTGCCGAGAAGCGCACACCGGGCGACCCCCGGGTCACCGACTGGGGCGCCCTCGTCGCCGCCGTCGCCCGTCATCAGGCCGAGATATTCGACGTCCCCGTCTACGGCAGCCCTCAGGCCCGTGCCGCCTCCCTGCTGCAACTGCTCATGCACGTCCCCGCGTTGGAGCGCTCGAACGCGATGTTCGCCGCCGCGGTCGCCTACGCCTACCTCGTGGCCAGCGGCCTCAAGGTCGTCACCTCGCCCGAACAGGTCCGCGACCTCGCCCGCCTGGTGCACAGCGGCGAGGCGTCCGTGCAGGACATCGCGCGGGAACTGGAGAGCTGGAGCCTGTGAGCGCCCTACCGGCCGGGTGACGTCCCACCCTCGGCCGCCCGCCACGCCGTGCCCAGCACGCAGTACGACGACGGCAGGGCCGGTCCCTTCTCCGGGACCATCACCCGCCGGTACGGGCCGAGTTCGAGACCCGCGTCCCGCAGCGCCGCCACCGGGTCGCGCGAGACATGGCAGCCGCCGCTGACCAGCGGCCACACCGTACGGTCCAGCACGCGCTGGGTGCGGAGCATCACCGGCCCGCCGCCCCGGCCGTGCTCGAAGAACCGCACGCTCCCGCCGGGCCGCAGCACCCGGCGCACCTCGGACAGTGCCCGCGGCACGTCCCGCACACTGCACAGCACCAGCGACAGCACCACCGCGTCGAAGCCCTCGCTCTTGACCGGCAGCGCCTCCGCCGTGCCCGGCGCCACGTCCACGGGCACCTCGGCGCGCAGCGCGGCCTCCACCGCCAACCGCCGCAGCGTCCGCTCCGGTTCGATGGCGACCACCTCGGAGACCGTGGCCGGGTAGTGCGCGAAGTTCAGGCCGTTGCCCGCGCCGATCTCCAGCACCCGGCCCGACAGCCCGCCCAGCAGCCGCTCCCGGATCCGGGCCATGCCCATCCGGCTCTCGGCGCCGAGGCTCACCTTGGCGTAGCAGCGGGCGAACACCGGGTGGTGCACGGCGTCGCGTGGGCGGGCGCCCGCACGGGCGGATCGCAGGGCCATGGGACCTCCCGGGCAGTACGGGACTCACTCCCGATTCTCCCCCGAACGACGCGGACGCACCCCCGCCGCGCGCAACAGCCCCCCGCGACGCCTCAGTGCGCCGTCCGCTCCCGGAACCCGTCCGCGTCCCACCGGCCGAACAGCCGGGGCGCCAGCCAGTCCGGAGCGGCCGCCCGGAACCCGGCGGGCGGCAGCCCGCCCGCACCCGCGGGCACCGCGCCCAGCAGCGGCGCCCCCGCGACCTCAGGGAGATCCGCCACGTTGCAGCGGGACGCCAGGTCCGGTTCGCCGGGCCAGCTGCCGATCACCACACCCAGCGGGTCGAGCCGCCGGCGCCGCAGCTCACGGGCCGTCAGCTCCGTCGTGTTGAGGGTGCCGAGACCGGCCGACGCCACCACCAGGACGGGGGCCGCCATCAGCTCGGCCGCGTCCGCCAGGGTGCCGCCCGCCTCGTCGAAGCGGACGAGCAGCCCGCCGGCCCCCTCCACCAGCACCAGGTCGTGCTCGGCGGCCAGCTTCGCGGCGGCCTCGGCGACCTCCGCGGGACGGACAGGCGCCCGGCCCGCCCGCCGCGCGGCCGTCGCCGGGGCCAACGGGTCGGGATAGCGGGCGATTTCGGCCGTGGTCACCTGACCGGCGAGCCGTGCCACCTCGGCCGCGTCCCCGTCCTCGTCCGGGCCCACGCCCGTCTGCGCGGCCTTGAGCACCGCGACCGTACGGCCCGAGGCCAGCGCCGCCGCGGCCACCGCCGCGGTCGTGACCGTCTTGCCGACCTCCGTGCCCGTGCCCGTGACCACCAGTACCGGCATCTCAGCCCTCTCGTGCGGCCGCGCACACCGCGCGGGCGATCCGTGCGACGTCGGCGTCGCCCGTGACGTACGGCGGCATCGTGTAGACCAGGTCGCGGAACGGCCGCAGCCACACTCCCTCGCGCACGGCGGCCGCCGTCGCCGCCCCCATGTCCACCTCGTGGTCCAGTTGGACCACACCGATCGCGCCGAGGACCCGTACGTCCTTGACGCCCGGCAGATCCGCCGCGGGCGCCAGACCGGACCGCAGCCCCGCCTCGATCCGCCCGACCTCGGCCCGCCAGTCCTGGCCCAGCAGCAGCTCGATCGACGCGCAGGCGACCGCGGCCGCCAGCGGGTTGCCCATGAAGGTCGGGCCGTGGGCGAGCACCGGCACCTCGCCGCGCGAGATGCCGTCGGCGACGCGTGCCGTGCACAGCGTCGCCGCCATCGTGAGATAGCCGCCGGTCAGCGCCTTGCCGACACACATCACGTCCGGGGTCACCGCCGCGTGCTCCGCCGCGAACAGGGCGCCCGTGCGCCCGAAGCCGGTCGCGATCTCGTCGAACACGAGCAGGACGCCGTGCGCGTCGCACGCCTCCCGCAGCACCCGCAGATACGCCGGGGAGTGGAACCGCATCCCGCCGGCGCCCTGCACCACCGGCTCGACGATCACCGCCGCCAGCTCGTCCGCGTGCCGCTCGATCAGCGACCGCAGCCGTTCGGCGTACGCCTCGTCGTACTCGGCCGGCGGCGCGTCGGCGAACACCTGGCGCGGGAGCACACCCGCCCACAGCTCGTGCATCCCGCCCTCGGGGTCGCACACCGACATCGGCTGCCAGGTGTCGCCGTGATAGCCGCCGCGCCAGGTCAGCAGCCGCCGCTTGCCGGGCCGTCCCAGCGAACGCCAGTACTGCAGGCACATCTTGACCGCGACCTCGACCGACACCGAGCCGGAGTCGGCCAGGAAGACGTGCTCCAAGCCGTCGGGCGACATGTCGACAAGGAGCTTCGCCAGCCGTACGGCGGGCTCGTGCGTGAGCCCGCCGAACATGACGTGGCTCATTCGCCCGAGTTGCTCGTGCGCCGCCTCGTTGAGGACCGGGTGGTTGTAGCCGTGGATGGCCGACCACCACGACGACATGCCGTCGACCAGCTCGCCCGAGCCGTCGGCGAGCCGCAGCCGCACCCCGCTCGCCGACTCCACGACGAGCGGTTCGGCGCGGCCCGGCATCGGGCCGTACGGATGCCAGACGTGCCGCCGGTCGAGGTCCAGCAGCTCGGGCACGCCCAGGCCGGGCAGCTCAGGCATTGGGCGCGAGGTCCGTTCCGGCGCCCCGCCGGCGGACGGCGACCAGGTCGGTGCGCGGCTCGGCGGCCGGCGCGGGAGCGGCCGTACCGGGAGCGGACGTACCGCACACCCCGCCGTCCGCGTGCGAACTGCACCCGGCGCTCTCGTGGGACCCGCAGCCCGCGCTTCCCTGCGATCCGCAGCCGCCCCCGGCCGCGGTCGCCCGGTGCTCCGGCAGGGTCACCTGGTCGGCGCCCTCCACCTCGAAGCCGGCGTCCGCGATCATGTCCAGGTCGGCCTGGCCGGCCTGGCCCTCACTGGTGAGGTAGTCGCCGAGGAAGATCGAGTTGGCCAGGTGCAGCGCGAGGGGCTGCAGGGTGCGCAGGTGCACCTCACGGCCGCCGGCGATGCGCACCTCGACGTCCGGGCACACGAACCGGACCATCGCGAGGATCCGCAGACAGCGCTGCGGGGTGAGGTTCCACTCCTTGGCCAGCGGGGTCCCCTCGAACGGGATCAGGAAGTTGACCGGCACCGAGTCCGGGTCCAGCTCACGCAGCGCGTAGACGACGTCGACCAGGTCCTCGTCGCTCTCGCCCATGCCCGCGATCAGCCCGGAGCAGGCGGACAGACCGGCCGCGTGCGCCTTGTTCACCGTGTCCACCCGGTCGGCGTACGTGTGGGTGCTCGTGATCTCCCCGTACGTGGACTCCGAGGTGTTGAGGTTGTGGTTGTAGGCGTCCGCGCCGGCCTCGCGCAGCCGCTCGGCCTGCCCGTCCGAGAGGAGCCCGAGGCAGGCGCACACCTCGACGCCGTCGTTCTGGTCCTTGATGGCCTTGATGGTCTCGGAGACCCGGTCCACGTCACGGTCGGTCGGGCCGCGCCCGGACGCCACCAGGCACACCCGCTTGGCGCCACCCGCCAAACCGGCGGCCGCGGCCTGGGACGCCTCGTCCGGCTTCAGCCAGGTGTACTTGAGGATGCCGGCGGTGGAGCCGAGCCGCTGCGAACAGTACGAGCAGTCCTCCGGGCACAGGCCCGACTTGAGGTTGACCAGATAGTTCAGCTTCACCCTCCGGCCGAACCACTTCCGGCGCACCTTGCCGGCCGCGGCCACCACGTCGAGCAGGTCGTCGTCGGAAGTGGCGAGAACGGCGAGTGCTTCCTCGCGGGTCGGCAGCTCGCGCCGAAGCCCCTTGTCCACCAGCGTGTTCAGCAGGTCCATGGGAGGTGATCCTGACGTACGGAGGGGGCCCGAGCCAAGGTGAGTTTGCACAACCCTGTCGATTCGATGTGTGGGTATTGCCACACCGTGGGCGGCGGTCCCGGCCGCTAGTGTCTGTGCACTGCCTACAAAAGCCCGGAGGAGCCATGGCGTTCGGCTGGATCGACGAACAGGCGGACCAGCGCCGCCGCGCCGGCCTGGTACGGACCCTGCGCCCCCGCCCCGCCGACTCCCCGCTCCTCGACCTCGCGAGCAACGACTACCTGGGCCTGGCCCGGCACCCCGAGGTGGTCGAGGGCGCGGCGCGCGCCGCGCGGACGTGGGGCGGCGGCGCGACCGGCTCCCGGCTCGTCACCGGTACGACGGAACTGCACGCCGAGCTGGAGCAGGAACTGGCCGCCTTCTGCGGCTTCGAGGCGGCGCTCGTCTTCTCGTCCGGCTACGCGGCCAACCTCGCCGCCGTCACCGCGCTGGCACCGCACGGCTCGCTGATCGTCTCCGACGCGGGCAACCACGCCTCGCTCATCGACGGCTGCCGGCTGGCCCGCGGCACCACCCAGGTCGCCGCGCACGCCGACCCGGACGCCGTGCGCAAGGCGCTGCGCACGCACGACGGCCCCGCGGTGGTCGTCTCCGACACCGTCTTCTCGGTCGACGGCGACGCCGCCCCGCTGGCCGCCTACGCCGAGGCGTGCCGGGAGCACGGTGCCGGGCTGGTCGTGGACGACGCGCACGGCCTCGGCGTCCTCGGGGACGGCGGCCGGGGCGCTCCGCGCGCGGCCGGTCTCGCGGGCGCGGGGGACGTCGTCGTGACCGTCACGCTGTCCAAGTCGCTCGGCAGCCAGGGCGGTGCCGTGCTGGGCCCGGCCCGGGTGATCGACCACCTGGTCAACGCCGCCCGGACGTTCATCTTCGACACGGGGCTGGCCCCCGCGCCGGCGGGTGCCGCCCTGGCGGCCCTGCGGCTGCTGCGCCGTGAGCCGGAACGGGCGGCGCGGGCCCGCGCGGTGGCGGGCGAGCTGCACACCCGGCTGACGGCCGCGGGTCTGGAGGCGGTGCGTCCGGACGCCGCGGTCGTCTCCGTACGGGCGCCGTCCCCGGAGGGGGCCGTGCGGTGGGCGGCCGAGTGCCGTGCGGCGGGTCTCGCCGTGGGCTGCTTCCGTCCGCCTTCCGTACCGGACGGCATCTCACGGCTGCGGCTGACCGCCCGCGCGGACCTCTCCGAGGGACAGATCGAACGCGCTGTACGGGTCATCGGTACGACACGACCATGAGTCGGCGTGACACGGCCGGGCGGCACCGGAGCGGGCAGAAGTGATCAGGAACGATCAGGTCTGGAGCGCGGCCGTGAAACCCGACCAGCTCTCGAGGGAGAAGAGCAGCGCGGGTCCTGCCGGGTCCTTCGAGTCGCGCACGGCCAGCAGCCCGGTCCAGGGACCGGAGTGCGGCCGGGCCGTCTCGACGCAGTTGTTCGCGCCCGTGCTGTAGCTGCTGCGCAGCCAACGGGCGTCCGCCAGTTCGGTGCTCGACCTGAGGTTCCGAGGCAGTGCGGTCATGGTGCCTCCTTACGCGCCGCCACCTATCGCGGCGATGTGATCCAGCGATTCCTCGGGTGAAAGGGCGTGGAGCCGAAGGGTGTCGAAGGCCTCCGTGTAGGCCCGGAGGTCTTCTTTCCGTTCGAGATAGAGGCTACTCGTCAAGTGGTCGAGAACCACCACGTCCAGATCAGAAGTGCTCGAAAATGAGAAGATAACGAAAGGTCCGGTGATGCCGACATGCTCACCGGCCGTGAACGGCAGGACTTGCAGGCTCACTTGGGGCAGCCGCGCCGCCTCCAGCAGGCGCTCCATCTGGCGCCGCATCACCTCGGGGCCGCCGACCTCCCGGCGCAGCACCGCCTCGTCCAGCACGGCGCTGAGCCGCAGCGGTGGATCGGCCCGCAGCACCTCCTGCCGGGCCAGCCGGACCGCGACCAGCGCGTCGAGCCGGTCGTCGGCGCCGTCGTCCGTCCCGCCCGTCGCCGCCCGGGTCACCGCCCGCGCGTACTCGGGCGTCTGCAGCAGCCCCGGCACCACGGAGGTCTCCAGGGTGCGCATCGCGCTCGCCTGGGACTCCAGGCTGATGAAGTCCCGGTAGGTCGGCGGCAGGACCCCGCGGTAGGCGTGCCACCAGTGGTGCCGACCCGCCGCGTCGGAACCGGCCAGCGCCAGCAGCACCTCCCGCAGCCGGGCGTCCCGTACGCCGTAGGCGTCGAGCAGTAATCGCACATCGGCCGGTTTCACCCCGCTGGCGCCCGTCTCGATACGGCTCACCTTGGACTGGTGCCAGCCCACCAGGCGGGCCGCCTCACCACTGGTGAGCCCGGTCCCGGTGCGCAACGCACGCAGTTCCGCGCCCAGTTTCCGGCGGCGTACCGCCGGGCCGTGCTGCATGGGCAACTCCTTACTCCGACCGGGCCGCCCAAATACGGTCTGCCGTCGCAGAGTTCACCGCTTCGAGCGACAGATATATGCATATCTTGGTGGATCGGCACCCGTGACCGTCGCGGTGGTGGCAGTCTGGCGGCGAAGCACCAGTCCGGGACCGTACTCGAACCCTCCGCTCCGTGTCGGACTGCGGTCCCGTCGGAAAGGGACGACGTCGCCATGGCAGACCATCTGGAAGCATCCGTCACTCTGCCGAGCGATCCCGCCTCGGTCTCCGCGGCCCGGTCCTACGTCATCACCACGCTCGCCGAGTGGGGGCTGCCATCGGACACGGACGCGGCGGAGACCATCCGGCTCATCGTCTCCGAACTGACCACCAACGCCGTCCAGCACACCCTCGGGCAGTCGCCCACCTTCACGGTGGACCTCGAACTCGACCGCGACGAGCAGCTGCGCATCGGGGTGACCGACAGCCATCCGCGGTTCCCCAAACGGCTGCCGGCCGCCGTCCAGCAGGACAACGGCCGGGGCATGGTGATCATCCGCTGGCTGACCGCCGAGTGCGGCGGCCGAATGCAGGTGTGGCCGACCCGCGAGGGCGGCAAGACGGTCTCCATCGAGCTGCCGTGGACCGTACCGGCCTCGCCGGTCGCGGTCGCGACGCCGCAGGAGCCGTAGGAGCGCCGCGTGGCGCCGCAGGAGGCGCCGCGCGGCGCGTTCCGCCCCCGCCGGCCCCGGGAGGCCCCGGAGGCGCCGGAGGGCCCGGCCCGTGCCGGACGCCCTCCGCGCTCCGGGAGGGCGCCGGCGGGGGTGGGGGCGCCGTGGGCGCCCCGCGGGGTCACTTCACCCGGCCGTACCAGACGCTCCTCGTCCAGATCTTCTGCAGCCTGACCACGTCACCGCTCTTGGGGGAGTGCCAGATCTTGCCCTTACCGGCGTAGATGCCCACGTGGTAGACGTACGACCCCGAGTGGAAGAACACCAGGTCACCGGCCTTGCGATGCGAGGCGGAGATGTGGCGGGTCTTGTTGTACTGCTGGGCCGCCGTGCGGGGCAGCTTCTTGCCGGCCTTCTTGAACGAGTACAGCGTGAGCCCGGAGCAGTCGAACCGGTTCGGGCCGGTGGCGCCCCACTTGTACGGCGACCCCTTCTTCGAGGCGGCGATCCGAAGTGCCTTCGTCGCCGGTGTGGCGGCCTCCGCCTCCGAGGTGAGACCGGGCGCCACGATCGAGCCGCCCACCGCGGCGAGAGTGAGGGCCGAGGCCGTACCGGCCCTGGCCATGAGCGACGGGACACGATTGAGCGCAGTCATGCGCAACCCTTCGTCAGCCGCCTGTGAAGGATGACCTGTCGGATTCGGGCTGGCGAAGTTGCCCGGCCGCGTCGCGGCTTCACCCCAAGGGTTGCTCGATTCGAACGAACGTCCGTACCGGCGACCCGTCTTGCTCGGGTCCTCCACTCCTGCCGATCCACTCCTGTCGACCGGTCATCCGGGCGGCGGCAGGACTCGGCGTCCGCCCCGATCGCCCCGCCGCTGCGGCGGGGGCTTGTCGTCAGTCAGGGATCTTGGCGCACGGAAGAACGAAAATCCCAACGGAACCGGGGATTTGTGGTGTTACTCACCACTCACCCGTTCGGGTGGACGCTACTGCGTTCGAGGAAGTGGCCAGGTGCCCGACGAGCCCCGGACCAGCGGCGGAAGGCTCAAATCCGGCTGTGTGTCCCGCCCGTGACGCAAGCCGTACGAGCGCACGGAAGGAGTACGGAATACGCCGACGGGGGGTACGCCATTCGGTCCGTTTCGGCGTGGCGGCAGACGCGCGGCGGCGGGCCGCGGGTCCGGATCGCGGCTGTGGCGCCGTCAACTGTCGGAGCGCGGCGGCAGCGTGACGCGAGCCGTGCGGCGCTCCCCGTCCAGGACGCGCAGCGCACGCTCCAGCGTGCGGGCGTGCCGCTCCGTCTCGCCCCGACGGCGCGTCGGCGCCGGCGCGTCCCGGAGCGCGACCGCCTTGCCGACGAGCGCCCGGGCGGCGCGCAGGCCCCGGTAGATGTCGCCGTCCTTCGCCGGGTCGATACGGCCCAGCAGGTCCACGACCTCCAGGTGACGGTCGATCGGCTCCGCCTCCGCGCGCGTCGGCGCGGGAGGGGGCGGCAACTCGGGGTGGGCATCCTCCGGTCACCGCCCCTCGTCCGGGCGGTCGCGGCCGCGCGGTCCACCGGCCGGTACCACAGCGCCTCCTGGGCGTCGAAACACGGCCTCGCGCTCGGGATCGGCGGCCACCTGGGGGCGCGGCCGCGCAGGTCCGCGAGGTCGCGTCCGCTCCCCGCACACCAACGCTTCGGCCGCACGGCGGAGCACCGGGGGCCGAAGCCCACCTGAGGCCCCGGGTGGCCCCCCGGCGTGAAGGTCGGGCTGGGTCGCCCCCTGCCGCCTGTCGCGTCTCGGACGCGTCGAGGCCGTGCACCCCCGTCCGCTGCAGCGGGGGCGCACGGCCGGTTCGGTGGTTCCGCCGGCGCGGGCGGGGTCAGCCGGCGGGGGCGGGCCGGCGGGCCGGGGCAGGGCTCCTCGTGGTCGCGTTCGCCTTGAGGCGGGCGCCCAGCAGGACCGCGCCGAGGCCCAGTGCGGCCCACCAGGTCAGGGTGAGGGCGGGGCCGGCCGACGCGGCACCGTCGAAGAAGGACACCGAACGCAGCAGGGTCGTGCCCGCGCCCGGCGGCAGCCACTGGCCGATCGTCCCGACCGGCTCCGGCAGCATCCGCGGTGCCGACGACGCCCCGGAGAACGGGTTGCCGATGAGCATGACGGTGGCGGCCATCAGACCTGTGCCGGCCGGTCCGAGGAGGGCGCCGAGCCCGGCGACGGCGGCGCTGACGGCAAGGGTCATCAGGGTGAGCACCCCGCTCTCCGCCCACCAGTCACCCGTGAGGACACCCAGCCAGCTGTGCGCCAGCGTGGCCGCGAGCAGGCCGGTCAGGGCGGCCGTGCCCACGAGGGCGCCCGCGGCGCCCAGGCCGCGCAGCCCCAGCAGGGTGACCGCGGCACCCGCCGCGATGCCCGCGAGGGCGAGCGGCAGCACGCTGGAGCCCAGCGCCGCCCCGCGCGGGTCCTGATCGGGCGCCGGTACCACGTCGACGGTCTCCACCCGCGTCCCCTCGGCGGCCGCCTGCCCGGCCACCGCCTGCTGCAGCAGCTGGGCCACGGCCGGGCTCGCGGCGGACGCGGTCAGCAGTCGGGGGCCCTGGGGTGTCACGACGACCGCGCCGTACACGTCCCGGTCCTCGATGGCGTCGCGGGCGGCCGGCTCGTCGGCGTAGCGGTGCACCTCGAACGCGCCGTCGCGGGCGGACAGCTGCCGCTCCACCTGCGTCACGGCCGATGCGGGCCCTGCCACCCCGAGCGGGAGGTCGCGCGGCGCGGTGCGGGCGGCCGGCCAGGCGAACGCCCACAGGGCGAGGGCGGCCAGCACGGGGACGAGCACGACCACCGCGACCAGGCGCCGGGATGCGGCCTTCCTGGGCGGTGTGGCGGACGGCGAGGACATGGGATCTCCCGTGAATCTAAAAAGAAGGATCGTTCGTTTTTGGAGTTCCACCGTGCTCGCGGCGACCGGTGCTTGTCAAGAAGGAATGTTCGTTTTACGTTGAGGGCATGGCCCGCGTATCCCAGGAACACCTCGACGCGCGCCGCCGCCAGATCCTCGACGGCGCCGCGCTCTGCTTCGCCCGCAACGGCTTCCACGCCACCTCGATGCAGGACGTGCTCAAGGAGGTCGACCTCTCGGCGGGGGCCGTCTACCGCTACTTCACGGGCAAGGAGGAGCTGATCGGCGCGATCGTCGCCGAGGTGCTCGGCTCGGTCCGCGCGGCGTTCGAGGAGGCCGCGCGGCAGAGCCCGCCCCCACCGCCGGACGAGCTCCTCGCCCACGTCCTCGGCCGCACCCTCGCCGAGCGCGCGTCCCTGGTCGTCGACGGCAGGCCCGCCTTCCCCCGGCTCGTCATCCAGGTGTGGACGGAGACCCTGCGCAACGACGAGCTGGCCGCCGTCCTGCGGGAGGGCTACGGCTCGGTGCGCGGCGCCTGGGCGCGGATCGTCGAGGGCTACCAGGACGCCGGGATGATGCGGACGGACGTGGACCCGGACCACGTAGCCCGCACGATGATCGCCTCCGTGCTCGGCTTCATCGCCCAGCAGTCCCTGTTCGGACCCGCGCCCGTCGAGGTCCTGCAGCAGGGGCTGCGCGCCCTGATGAGCATGCGGGACGACGGCCCGGCCCCGGCCGGCCCCGCGCGGGGTTAACGCGCCCGAAACGCGGCCCAACTAGCCTGCCCACCCACGCCACCGGGCCCTCGCCCGACGGCGTCGGCAACCGGACCCCGCACGGTCCGGAGCGAGGACTGTGAGGTGGGACGCCGTGCAACTGACCCCGCACGAGCAGGAGAGGCTGCTCATCCACGTGGCGGCCGACGTCGCCGAGAGGCGCCGGGCCCGCGGGCTCCGGCTGAACCACCCCGAGGCCGTCGCCCTCATCACGGCGCACATCCTCGAGGGCGCCCGCGACGGCCGTACGGTCGCGGAGCTGATGTCCTCCGGCCGGACCCTGCTCACCAGGGACGACGTCATGGAGGGCATCGCCGAGATGATCCACGACGTCCAGGTCGAGGCGACCTTCCCCGACGGCACCAAGCTCGTCACCGTCCACGACCCGATCGTCTGAGGGCGGCCATGATTCCCGGAGAAGTCCTGTTCGCCGAGGGCCCGATCGCATACAACGAGGGCCGTGAGGTCACCCGGCTGACCGTCCTCAACGCCGCCGACCGGCCCGTCCAGGTCGGCTCCCACTACCACTTCGCCGAGGCCAATCCCGGCCTGCGCTTCGACCGTGCCGCGGCCCGCGGCAAGCGGCTGAACGTCGCGGCCGGCACCGCGGTGCGCTTCGAGCCCGGCATCCCCGTCGACGTCGAACTCGTCCCCCTCGCCGGCGCCCGTGTGGTGCCCGGCCTGCGGGGCGAGACCGGAGGTGCCCTCGATGCCTGAGATCTCCCGCGCCGCCTACGCCGACCTGTTCGGGCCGACCACCGGTGACCGCATCCGGCTCGCCGACACCGATCTGCTCGTCGAGATCGAGGAGGATCGTTCCGGCGGACCCGGACGCGCCGGTGACGAGGCCGTGTTCGGCGGCGGCAAGGTCATCCGCGAGTCCATGGGCCAGTCCCGGGCCACCCGTGCCGACGGCACCCCGGACACCGTCGTCACCGGGGTCGTGATCGTCGACCACTGGGGGATAGTCAAGGCCGACCTCGGCATCCGCGACGGCCGGATCACCGGCATCGGCAAGGCCGGCAACCCGGACACCATGGACGGGGTGCACCCGGACCTGGTCATCGGCCCGGAGACCGAGATCATCGCGGGCAACGGACGGATCCTCACCGCCGGAGCCATCGACGCCCATGTCCACTTCATCTGCCCCCAGATCGCCGACGAGGCGCTCGCCTCGGGCATCACCACGCTCGTCGGCGGCGGCACCGGCCCGGCCGAGGGCTCCAAGGCCACCACCGTCACCCCGGGCCCCTGGCATCTGGCCCGGATGCTGGAGGCGATGGAGGGACACCCCGTCAACTTCGGTCTGCTGGGCAAGGGCAACACCGTCTCGCAGGAGGCGATGCTCTCCCAGATCCGCGGCGGCGCGCTCGGTCTCAAACTGCACGAGGACTGGGGCTCCACCCCGGCCGTCATCGACGCCGCGCTGACCGTCGCCGACCGGACCGGCGTGCAGATCGCCATCCACACGGACACCCTGAACGAGGCCGGCTTCGTCGGGGACACCCTCGCGGCGATCGCGGGCCGCGGCATTCACGCGTACC
Organism: Streptomyces sp. NPDC046859; assembly: GCF_040645135.1. Classification (NCBI taxonomy): domain Bacteria; kingdom Bacillati; phylum Actinomycetota; class Actinomycetes; order Kitasatosporales; family Streptomycetaceae; genus Streptomyces; species Streptomyces sp. NPDC046859. Next base: position 164,114 of record NZ_JBEYXR010000009.1, on the reverse strand, counting down.
ACACCGAGGGCGCGGGCGGCGGGCACGCGCCGGACATCATGACCGTGGTCTCCGAACCGCACGTGCTGCCCAGCTCCACCAACCCGACCCGGCCGTTCACCGTCAACACCGCCGAGGAACACCTCGACATGCTGATGGTGTGCCACCACCTCAACGCGGCCGTGCCGGAGGACCTGGCCTTCGCCGAGTCCCGGATCCGGCCGTCCACCATCGGCGCCGAGGACATCCTCCACGACCTCGGCGCCATCTCCATCATCTCCTCGGACTCCCAGGCCATGGGCCGCGTCGGCGAGGTCGTCCTGCGCACCTGGCAGACCGCCCACGTGATGAAGCGGCGCCGCGGCCCGCTGCCCGGCGACGGACGCGCCGACAACCACCGGGTGCGCCGCTACGTGGCCAAGTACACGATCAACCCGGCGCTCGCGCAGGGCCTCGGCCGCGAGATCGGCTCCGTGGAGACCGGCAAACTCGCCGACCTGGTGCTGTGGGAGCCGGCCTTCTTCGGCGTCAAGCCGCACCTCGTCATCAAGGGCGGGCAGATCGCCTACGCGCAGATGGGCGACGCCAACGCGTCGATCCCGACACCCCAGCCGATCCTGCCCCGCCCGATGTTCGGCGCGATCGGCCGGGCGCCGGCCGCGAACTCGGTCAACTTCGTGGCGCAGCCGGCCATCGAGGACGGGCTGCCGGAACGGCTCGGGCTGGGCAAGCGGTTCGTGGCCATCGAGTCGACACGCGGGGTCACCAAGGCCGACATGCGGGAGAACGACGCGCGGCCCGAGGTGCGCGTCGACCCCGACAGCTTCGCCGTGCACATCGACGGGGAGCTGGTGGAGGCCACGCCCGCCGCCGAACTGCCCATGGCCCAGCGTTACTTCCTCTTCTGAGGGCGGCCGGAGATGACACGGGCCACGCTGCTCGTCCTGGCCGACGGCCGTTTCCCCGCCGGGGGACACGCCCACTCCGGCGGGGCCGAGGCGGCCGTCCGGGCCGGGCGGATCACCGACGCCCCGAGCCTGGAGGACTTCTGCCGGGGCCGGCTGCACACGGCCGGCCTCGTGTCCGCCGCGCTCGCGGCGGCGGCCGCGGCCGGCCTCGACCCGGCCGTCCTGGACGCCGCGGCCGACGCCCGGACGCCGTCGCCGGCGCTGCGGACGACCGCGCGCAAGCTGGGCCGGCAACTGCTGCGGGCGGCCCGCGGGACCTGGCCGTCCCCCGAACTCGACGTCCTCGCCGCCAGGTTCCCCAAGGGCGCGCACCAGCCCGTGGTCCTCGGAGCCGTCGCCCGGGTCGCCGGACTCGGACCGCTCGACGCGGCGCACTGCGCGGCGTACGAGTCGGTCAGCGGGCCCGCGACGGCGGTGGTGCGGCTGCTCGGCCTCGACCCCTTCGAGGCCACCGCCGTACTGGCACGGCTGGCCCCGGAGCTCGACCGCGTCGCCGACGGGGCGGTGGAAGCGGCCCGGCGCGCGGCCCGCGAGGGGACCGAGGCGCTGCCCGCCGCCTCCGCGCCCCTGCTGGAGATCTCGGCGCAGGCGCACGCGGGCTGGCCGGTGCGCCTCTTCGCATCCTGACCCCGTCCCTCACCGTCCACCCACAGGAGCCGTGTCCGATGCACCTCGACCACACCCACGACGGCCCCGCCGCCCTCAGCGCGGACGCCCGCCGTCCCGACGGTTCACGCCGGGCCCTGCGCATCGGTCTCGGCGGCCCTGTCGGCTCGGGCAAGACCGCCACGGTCGCCGCCCTGTGCCGCGCGCTGCGGGAGGAGCTGTCCCTCGCGGTCGTCACCAACGACATCTACACGCGCGAGGACGCCGAGTTCCTGCTGCGCGAGGCCGTGCTGCCCCCGGAGCGGATCGCGGCCGTGGAGACGGGCGCCTGCCCGCACACCGCGATCCGGGACGACATCTCCGCGAACCTCGAGGCGGTCGAGGACCTGGAGGACGGGGTCGGACCGCTCGACCTGATCCTCGTGGAGTCCGGCGGGGACAACCTCACCGCGATCTTCTCCAAGGGGCTCGTGGACGCCCAGATCTTCGTGATCGACGTGGCGGGCGGGGACGACATCCCCCGCAAGGGCGGCCCCGGGGTCACCACCGCCGACCTCCTCGTCGTCAACAAGACCGACCTCGCCCCGTACGTCGGCGCCGACCTGGCACGGATGGCGGCCGACGCCAAGGCGCAGCGGGCCGAACTGCCCGTCGTCCTGCAGTCGCTCAGGAGCGAGCCGGGCGTGGGCGACGTCGCCGACTGGGTACGGGCGCGGCTGGCCGCGTGGACGGCGTGACCTCCGGGGTCCGGGCCCGCGCCCGGATCGTCGCCCGGCCGGACGGGCGGGGCGGCACCGCGCTGCCGGTCCTCGACGGCGACGGGCCGCTCGCGCCACGGCGGACCCGCGGCACCGCGGGCGAGGCGAACGTCCTCCTCGTAGGAGCGATGAGCGGGCCGCTCGGCGGCGACCACTTCACCGTCGAGGCGGAGGTGCTCCGCGGCGCCCGGCTGCGCGCCGGATCGGCGGCGGCCACCCTCGCGCTGCCGGGGCAGGACAAGAGCCCGGCCCGCTACGACGTCCGTCTCTCGGTGGCCGACGACGCCGAACTGCACTGGCTGCCGGAGCCGTTGATCTCGGCGTGCGGCAGCGACCTGACCGTGACCACCGAGGTCGAGGCCGGCGCCGCGGGACGGCTCGTGCTGCGCGAGGAGCAGGTGCTCGGACGGGTGGGGGAGGAGCCGGGGCGGCTGGCGAGCCGGCTGCGCGTGAGGATCGCGGGGCGGCTCGTCCTCGATCAGGAACTGGTCTGCGGGCCGGGTGCGCCGGGCGGCTGGGACGGTTCCGCCGGGCTCGGCGGCCACCGTGCCGTCGGGCAGCTCCTCGTCGTGCGTCCCGAGTTCGCGAGCGCTCCGGTCGCGCCCCGGGCTCTGGGGGAGAGCGCCGCAGTGCTGCCCCTGGCGGGGCCGGCGGTGCTCGTGAGCGCGGTCGCGCCGGACGCGCGGCGGCTGCGCGCGACGCTCGACGAGGCGCTGGCGCTGCTCGGTGCGGCGGCCCCGGTCACCTGAGGGGCAGCCGGGGGAACCGGCGGCCCTGCTCCGCCTCGGCGGCGGCCTCCTCGGCCTTCGCGACGGCCGCGTACTGGTCGACGTACTCCTGCTCGGACAGCGACAGGATGGCGTACATGATCTCGTCGGTCACGGCCCGCAGGATCGTCTTCTCGTTCTCCATCCCGGCGTAGCGGGAGAAGTCCAGCGGCTCGCCGAAGCGGATGGTCACCGGGCGGATGTTCGGGATGACCTTGCCCGGCGGCTGGGCCTCGAAGGTGCCGATCATCGCGCACGGGACCACGGGCACCCCGGCCTTGAGCGCCATCACGGCGACCCCGACCTTGCCCTTGTAGAGGCGGCCGTCGTGCGAGCGGGTGCCCTCCGGGTAGATGCCGAGGAGCTCGTCCTTGCGCAGCACCCCGAGGCCCTCGCGGATCGCGGCCTGGCCGGCCTCCTTGCCCGTGCGGTCGACCGGGATCTGCCCGGCGCTGCGGAAGAACGCCGCGGTCAGCCGGCCCTTGATGCCGGGGCCGGTGAAGTACTCCTTCTTGGCGAGGAAGGTGATGCGTCGCTTGAGGATCGCGGGCATCAGGAAGTGGTCGGAGAACGACAGGTGGTTGCCGGCGACGATGGCCGCGCCCGTGGCCGGCACATGCTCCAGACCTTCGATACGGGGCCGGAAGACCAGCCTCAGGAGAGGACCCAACAACACGTATTTGAGGACGTAGTAGAACAAAGGGGGCGCTCCTCACTCGGGCGGATCAGCTCGGGCCGCCAAGTTCTGGCAGGTCAGCCAGTGTGCCGTGGGGGGGTCAGTGTAGGCGCAGGGCCCGATCGCCGGAACCGGCGCGGACCGCTGACCTCCCCCTGCCTGACGGTATGTCAGACGACGGGCGGCTGGCGGGTGTTGCGGGTGGGGAGGGCCGCCGGACCAGCCTCGTCCCCGGGGCCGGTACGCGGCAAGCCGGTCTCCGGGTTTGGCGTGATCACGGCGGCTCGGGCGGGGAGCCCGCCCGTACCGGAGCCGCACCGCCCGCATCACAGCCGCACGATGACCAGGGCCGTGTCGTCCGTCGCGCCGCCGGGAGGCAGCAGCTGCAGCAGGACGGCGTCGGCCAGCTCCTCCGGGGTGGCGGTGAGGTGCTCGACCAGCGCGTGCGCGAGCCGGCCGAGACCGACGTCGATGTCCTCCCGCCGGCGCTCGACCAGACCGTCCGTGTACAGCGCGAGCGTCGCGCCCTCCTCGTAGGCCGTGGCGGCCTGCGGCCGGCGCATCGGGTCGGGACGGGCGTCCAGCGGTGTGTCGGTGGCCTGGTCGAGGAACTCCACCCGGCCGTCGGCGTGCACCAGGACCGGCGGGGGATGGCCGGCGCTGCTGTAGGTGATCGTCCGGGCGTCGAAGTCTATGAACGTGGTGACCGCGGTGGCCGATTCGGCCCCGTCGACGACGTGCGCGTACCGCCCGAGCACGTCCAGCGCCTGCGCCGGGCCCGCGGCCACCCGCGACGAGGCGCTCAGCGCGCTGCGCAGCTGCCCCATGACGCCGGCCGCCCGCAGGCCGTGCCCGACGACGTCGCCCACGGACACCCCGATGCGGTTCCCGCCGACCAGGTCGACCAGGTCGTACCAGTCCCCGCACACGTTGAGCGCGCCGACCGCCGGCCGGTAGCGCACCGCCGTGCGGTGGTCGCCCACCTGCCGGCTCGCGGGCAGCATCGCCTCCTGCAGGGCCAGCGCCACCTCGCGCTCGCGGGCGTGGGCCAGCCGCAGCCGCTCGTTGAGCTCCTGGAGCTCCCGGGCCCGCGTGTACAGCTCCGCCTCCAGGATGTGCGCCCGGCTGTCGTGGCCCGCGCCGCCCCGTACCCGGATGAGCTCGGTGACCTCCTCCACCCGGTGCAGCACGAACGCGACCTTCCCGTCCGGACCGGTCACGGGGGCGTTGATCGGACTCCAGAAGCGCTCCTCCCAGTGACCGGGATTGCCCGTGTCCTCCACGTCGTAGCGCTGGAGCGCCATGGCGTCGCGCTCGCCGGTGGCCGCCACGCGCCGCATGGACGCGCGCACGTTGCGCGTCCCGGTGGCTGCGGGGTTGTTCGGGTTGTCCGGGAACACCTCGAAGATGTAGTGGCCGACGAGCTGTTCCCGGCTGCGCCCGGACAGCCGCTGGAAGTCCTCGTTGGCGTCGACGTAGACCAGATCGGTGTCCAGCAAGGCCACCATGCCGGGCAGCGCCTGGAAGACCGCCTCGTAGTCGACCTCGCCCATGGCACCTGCCTCACGCCGTGATCTGACCAGTTTCGCACGCTATGGGTCATCTGTACCGCTGTTCTGCGGAGAGGATGATCCGGCAGGTCAGGGCGGTGCGTCCGTCAGCGACTGCTCGGCCCAGATGATCTTCCCTTCGGGGACGAACCGGGTCCCCCACTGCTGGGTGAACTGCGACACCAGCAGCAGTCCGCGCCCCCCTTCGTCGGTGGTGCGGGGATGGCGCAGATGCGGAGCGGTCGCACCCCCGTCGTAGACCTCGCAGAACAGCGCGCGCTCCTTGATCAGACGCAGTCTGATCGGGCCCGTGGCGTACCGGATCGCATTGGTGACCAGCTCGCTGACCACGAGTTCCGTCGTGAACGCCAGCTCGTCGAGCCCCCACTCCGCCAGCTGCCGGCACGCCGTCCGGCGTGCCTCGGCCACCCCGGCCGGGTCGGCGGCCAGGTCCCACTCGGCGACCTGCGCGTCCCCGAGCACCCGGGTACGCGCGAGCAGCAGGGCCACATCGTCGTACGGCCGGTCCGGCACCAGCGCGTCCACCACCGCCCGGCACTGCGGCTCCAGGGACTCCGCCCGCTTCTCCAGGGCCTGCCGCAGCCGCTGCCGGTCGGCGTCCGCGGCCCACCGCGCCCCGGCCGTCAGCCCGTCGGTGTACAGGGCCAGCGTGCTTCCCGCCGCCAGCGCCATCTCCACCGACTCGAAGGGCGGGCCGCCCACCCCCAGCGGCGGTCCCTGCGGCAGGTCGACGAAGGCGACGTGCCCGTCCGGCATCACCACCGCGGGCGCCGGATGCCCCGCGGCCGCCATCGTGCACGTCCCGTCCACCGGGTCGTACACCACGTACACGCAGCCCGCCCCCACCCCCAGCGTGTTGTCGGCCCCCGCCGCGCCCGGGTCGACGCCCTCCTCCCGCACCGACCGCGCCACCAGGTCGTCGAGATGCGCCAGCACCTCGTCGGGCGGCAGATCCAGCACCGCCAGCGTCCGTACGGCGGTCCGCAGCCGCCCCATCGCGGCCGCCGCGTCGATGCCGTGACCCGTGGCCTCGCCCACCACCAGGGCCACCCGCGCCCCCGACAGCGGGATGACGTCGTACCAGTCGCCGCCCAGCCCGGTCAGCTCGTCGGCCGGGCGGTAGCACGCGGCCACCTCCAGGGCCTCCTGCTCGGGCAGCCGGTGCGGCAGCAGGCTGCGCTGGAGGACCAGCGCCGCGTCGCGTTCCCGGTTGTAGCGCCGGGCGTTGTCGATGCAGACCGCCGCCCGGGACACGAGGTCCTCGGCGAGACTGAGGTCCTCCGCCTCGAAGGGCTCCTGACGGTGCCGCCGGAAGAAGGTGGCCAGGCCCAGGGTGACGCCCCGCGCGCGGATCGGCACGATCATCGCGCTCTGCAGCCCCAGCTCCAGGAAGATGGCGGCCCCTCCGCCGCGCACGTGCTCCGCCCACGCCTCGCCCAGCGGGTCCAGGCGCGGCTCCCGCCAGGACCGCTCCGTCCTGAGCGTCCGGATCGGGGGCGACCCGGCCGGGTAGGTGACCACCTCGCCGATGCCGACGACCGCCTCCGGCGCCCGCCGGCTGACCGACCCGTACCCGGCGCGCCGCAGCGGCACCCGCTCCGTGCCGCTCAGCGGCTCGTCGGACGGCTCACCGCCGCTCAGCACCGACTCCAGCAGATCCACGGCGACGACGTCGGCGAGCCCCGGCACGGCCACGTCGACCAGCTCCTGCGCGGTGCGGGTGACGTCCAGCGTGCGGCCGATGTGCCCGCCGGCCCGGTCGAGCAGGGCCAGGCGCCGGCGGGTGCGGTGCCGGTCGGTGACGTCCTCGACCGTGTAGTACACCCCCATGGGGTTGCCGTGCCCGTCGTCGAGCCGGGTGAACGACATCATGTGCGCGGTCTCCCGCAGCGGAGCGGACCGGACCTGCCCGACGTGCTCGTAGCCGACGACGGGATCACCGGTCAGCAGCACCTGGCGGATCTGCGCCTCGATGTTCTCGGCGTCCAGACCGGGCTGGATGTCCGCGAGCCGCAGCCCCAGCCTGCTGCTCGGCGGTCCCCCGCCGAACTGCGTGAGCGCCGGATTGGACCAGACGAACCGCAGCTCGGTGTCGACGACGGCTATGCCGACGGGGGAGCGGGTGACCATCTGCTCCAGCACCTGCCGGCTCATGTCCCAGCCCGGCGCCCCCGCGAGCTCCGACAGGAGCAGCAGCCGCCGCGCGGGGCCGCCGTCGTCCAGGGCCGGCGTGATCCGGGCCATCAGCCGCAGCCGGGTGTCGTCGTCGCGCACCGCCGTCAGCAGCCCCGCCCAGCCGCCCTCCCCGCGGCACCGGTCCATCAGCTCCGGCACCCGGCCCGCGTCGTCCGCGGCCAGCACCTGCGCGACACCGTGCCCCACGACCCGGGCGGCGGGGTACCCCAGCAGGCGCTCGGCCTCCCGGGTCCAGCCGGTGACCACGCCTTGGGCGTCGAGCAGCACGGGCACGGCGTCCGCCACGTCGAGCCCCTGCCGGGCCACGCTCCGCTCGTCCTGTGAGCCCACGGCCGACCTCTCTGTCGCTGAGAGCGGTCTACCACCACTTGTCCCCATCTTCGCCCTTCCGGGCCCCCTTGCCTCTCCGCGGGGGCCGGGAGTGTGGGGACGACGCCGTACGGCCGCCCGGGGCGGACTCCCCGGGCGGCCGGTGCGGATCGCGGACCGAGCCGATCAGGCCAGGACCTTCTCCAGGGCGGCGAGCGCGCCCGTCAGCTCGTCCGCCGTGATCGTCAGCGGCGGCGCCAGCCGGATCGTGGAGCCGTGGGTGTCCTTGACCAGCACGCCCTCGGCCAGCAGCCGCTCGCTGATCTCCCGGCCGGTGCCGAACGCCGGGTCGATGTCGACACCCGCCCACAGCCCGCGCGCGCGGAACCCGACGACGCCCTTGCCGACGAGGGCCGCCAGACCGCCCCGCAGGACCACGCCGAGCTCGGTGGCCCGGCGCTGGAACTCACCCGTCTCCAGCAGCTCGACCACCGCCGTGCCGACGGCGGCCGCCAGCGGGTTGCCGCCGAACGTCGAGCCGTGCTCGCCCGGCCGCAGCACCCCCAGCACGTCCCGGCGCCCGACCACCGCCGAGACCGGCACGATGCCGCCGCCGAGCGCCTTGCCCAGCAGCAGCACGTCCGGTACGACCGGCTCGTGCTCCACGGCCAGTGTGCGCCCGGTTCGGCCGAGGCCCGACTGGATCTCGTCCGCGATGAACAGGCAGCCCGCCCGGCGGGTCAGCTCCCGCACCCCGGCCAGATAGCCCTGGTCCGGGATGACGACACCGGCCTCGCCCTGGATCGGCTCCAGCAGCACCGCCGCGGTCGTCTCGTCCACCGCCGCCTCCAGCGCCGGCAGGTCGTTGTAGGGCACGATCCGGAAGCCCGGCGTGAACGGCCCGAAGCCCGCCCGCGCGGACTCGTCGGTGGAGAACGACACGATCGTCGTCGTCCGGCCGTGGAAGTTGTCCGCCGCGACCACGATCGTCGCCCGGTCGGCCGGGACGCCCTTCACGTCGTACGCCCACTTGCGGGCCACCTTGATGCCGCTCTCCACGGCCTCGGCGCCCGTGTTCATCGGCAGCACCATGTCCTGGCCGGTCAGGGCCGCCAGGCGTTCGGCGAAACCGGCGAGCCGGTCGTTGTGGAAGGCGCGGGAGGTCAGCGTCAGCCGGTCCAGCTGGCGGTGCGCGGCCTCGATCAGCGCCGGGTGGCGGTGGCCGAAGTTCAGGGCCGAGTAGCCGGCCAGCATGTCGAGGTAGCGGCGGCCCTCCACGTCCTCGACCCAGCTTCCCTCGGCACGGGCGACGACCACGGGCAGCGGATGGTAGTTGTGCGCCAGGACCGGCTCCTCGGCGCGGATCAGATCGGCGGACGAACGGGTCTGCGCGGGCGCGGTCATGAGCGGATCTCCTGGGTGCAGCACTTGATGCCACCGCCGGCCTTGCGGAACTCCGACAGGTCGACGGGGACGGGGACATAGCCGCGGTCGTCCAGCCGGGCCGCCAGGGCCTCGGCCTGCGGCGCGATGAAGACGTGACGGCCGTCGGACACCGAGTTCAGCCCGAACGCGGACGCGTCCTCCCGGGAGGCGAGCACCGCGTCCGGGTAGAGCCGCGCGAGCACCTCGCGGCTGCCGGCCGAGAACGCCTCCGGGTAGTAGACGATGTTGTCGTCGTCCAGCACGAACAGCGCGGTGTCCAGGTGGTAGAAGTACGGGTCCACCAGCGTCAGGCTGATCACCGGGTGGCCGAAGAACTCCTGGACCTCGCGGTGCGCCTCCCGGGTCGTGCGGAACCCGGTCCCGGCGAGCACGTAGCGGCCCGTCCAGACCAGGTCGCCCTCGCCCTCGCACACCGACTCCGGGCGGTGGACGTCGAAGCCCGCCGCCTGGAACCACTGGGCGTAGTGGGTGGACTCCGGGCGCCGCTCGGGCGCGTGGAAGAGGGATCCGAAGACACGGCCGCCGACGACGACCGCCGAGTTCGCGGCGAAGACCATGTCGGGGAGACCGGCGACCGGCTCCACCACGTCGACCGCGTGGCCGTGCGAACGGTAGGCGCTGATCAGCGCCTGCCACTGCTCGTGCGCCAGATCGACGTCGACCCGGACGTCCGGTCGCATCCACGGGTTGATCGCGTACTGCACGGCGAAGTGTCTGGGTTCGCAGACGAGGAAGCGCCGCCGGCGCGGCACACGGGTTTCGGGCACGAAGGGGTTCCTCCGCTTCCTACTACGGTGTCGATGAGGATTGACTCAACGGTAGAAACCGACCCTGACGAGCGACAAGAAACGGGAATTGCGTGTCCATGCAGCAATGCTGCGTCTTCAGGCCGGTCCACGCAGTACTCCTGCGTCGGTCGGCGCCGGCTGGGTGGCGCCCGCCTCCGGACTCTCCGGGATGAGGTGGGACAGCACCATGACGCTGATCGTCTTGCGGATGAACGGCTCCACACGGATGCGTTCCAGGACCTCCTCGAAGTGCTCCACGTCCCGCGCCCGGACGTGCAGCAGCGCGTCCGCGCCCCCCGTCACCGTCATCGCCGCGGTGATCTCCGGATGGTTGCGGACCACCTCCGCGAGGCGCCGCGGGGGTGCCGCGCCCTCGCAGTACACCTCGACGTACGCCTCCGTGCGCCAGCCCAGCGCCGACGGCCGGACCGTGGCCGTGAACCCGGTGATCACTCCCGTCTCCCGCAGCCGGTCCACCCGCCGCTTGACGGCCGTCGCCGAGAGCCCGACGCCCAGGCCGATCTCCGCGAAACTGGTCCGGGCGTTCGCCATCAGAGCGGTGATGATCTTCCGGTCGAGTTCGTCGAAAGAAGCCGCGCCGCTGTTCATGAGGGCACTGTAAGCGCCCGGGCACCCAGCGCGAACGTCCCCTCCCGGCACGTGTACCAGCGGCGCCCGTTGCTCCTACACTCCGGTGCATGTTGCGCGCCCTGGCTGTCGACGACGAACGCCCCTCGCTGGAGGAACTGCTGTACCTCCTGAACGCGGACCCGCGGATCGGCAGCGCGGAGGGCGCCGGCGACGCCACCGAGGCGCTGCGCCGCATCAACCGCGCGCTGGAGTCCGGCCCCGGCGGAGCGGAGGCCATCGACGTCGTCTTCCTGGACATCAACATGCCCGGCCTCGACGGCCTCGACCTGGCCCGGCTGCTCACCGGCTTCGCCGAACCGCCGCTCGTCGTGTTCGTCACCGCGCACGAGGACTTCGCCGTCCAGGCCTTCGACCTCAAGGCCGTCGACTACGTGCTCAAACCCGTCCGCAAGGAACGCCTCGCGGAAGCCGTCCGCCGGGCCGCCGAGCAGCGCGGCGCCACCCCGCGGATACCGGTCAGCGAACCCGACCCCGACCACCTCCCCGTCGAACTCGGCGGCGTCACCCGCTTCGTCCCCGTCGACGACATCACCCACGTCGAGGCCCAGGGCGACTACGCCCGTCTGCACACCGGCAAGGGCAGCCACCTCGTCCGCATCCCGCTGTCCACGCTGGAGGAGCGCTGGCGCTCCCGCGGTTTCGTGCGCATCCACCGTCGCCACCTCGTCGCCCTGCGCCACATCGGCGAACTCCGCCTCGACGCGGGCAGCGTGAGCGTCGTCGTCGGCTCCGAGGAACTCCAGGTCAGCCGCCGCCACGCGCGCGAGCTGCGGGACCTGCTGATGCGGAGGCCATGACGATGCCCAGCAGCCCCGCCGACCGCCGTGTCGTCGTCACCGGCCCGCCCCGGCGCACCCGGACCCGCCGCGTCTCCGGCTACTACCGGCCCCGCACCGAGATCGACGAGCAGACCACCCTCGGCCACACCTACGTCCGCTCCCTGATGCGCACCCAACTGCGCACCGCACTCGCCGTCCTCGCCGTCCTCGGCCTGCTCGTCGGCCCGCTGCCCCTGCTCTTCGCGGCGATGCCGAACGCCCGCCAGCTGGTCTGGGCGGTCCTCGGCTTCGGCCTGTACGCGCCCCTGGTGCTGCTGGCCCGCTGGTTCGTCCGCCGCGCCGAACGCAACGAAAGGGACTTCGTCCGCCTCGTCGAGGACCGCTGAGCCGCCCCACCAGCCCGTCGCCCCCGCAGACCGAGACCAGGAACCGATCCGGCCGTGAACTCCAGCTACGCCGTCCCCGCCGTCGCCCTCGTGGCCCTGGCGACCGTGCTCGTCGGCGCGTTCGGCCTGCGCATCTCCCGCACCACCTCCGACTTCTACGTGGCCTCCCGCACCGTCGGCCCCCGCCTCAACGCCGCCGCCATCAGCGGCGAGTACCTGTCCGCCGCCTCCTTCCTCGGGATCGCCGGGCTGGTCCTCGTCCAGGGCCCCGACATGCTCTGGTACCCGGTCGGCTACACCGCCGGATACCTCGTCCTGCTGCTGTTCGTCGCCGCCCCGCTGCGCCGCTCCGGCGCCTACACGCTGCCCGACTTCGCCGAGGCACGGCTCTCCTCGCAGGCGGTGCGGCGGCTCGCCGGCGCCTTCGTCGTCGGCACCGGCTGGCTGTATCTGCTGCCCCAGCTCCAGGGCGCCGGACTCACCCTGACCGTGTTCACCGGGGCGCCCGACTGGCTCGGCGGCCTCGTCGTCGCCGTCGTGGTCGTCGCCATCGTCGCCGCCGGCGGCATGCGCAGCATCACCTTCGTGCAGGCGTTCCAGTACTGGCTCAAGCTCACCGCGCTCCTCGTCCCCGCGTTCTTCCTCGTCCTCGCCTGGCAGGGCGACGGTGCCCCCCGCCACGCCTTCGACGAGCCCGCGGCCTTCCGCGAGCAGCGCGTCGTCCGCGTCGACGACACCATCACGATCAAGCTGCGCAGCCCCCTGACGGTCACCGTGGACGGCACGGTCGACGGCCGCGCCCACGAGGACAGCCGGGTACGGCTCGACGCCGGGGCGCACCACATCGACAACGGCACCCGGCTGACCTTCGCCCGCGGCGACGAGGTCCCCGCCCGGGACCACGGCACCGGCGGCGGACTGTCCCCCTCGCAGGCCGAGAGCCGCGGCGAACGCCCGCTGTACGCCACGTACGGGCTGATCCTCGCCACCTTCCTCGGCACCATGGGGCTGCCGCACGTCGTCGTCCGCTTCTACACCAGCCCCCACGGCGTCGCCGCCCGCCGCACCACGGTCGCCGTGCTCGGCCTGATCGGCGCCTTCTACCTGCTGCCCCCCGTCTACGGCGCCCTGGGCCGGCTCTACGCCCCCGAGCTCACTCTCACCGGGGACGCGGACGCCGCCGCGCTGCTGCTGCCCGGCCGCATGATCGGCGGCGTCGGCGGGGAACTGCTGGGCGCGCTCGTCGCGGGCGGTGCCTTCGCCGCGTTCCTGTCCACCGCGTCCGGCCTGACCATGGCCGTCGCGGGCGTCCTCACCCAGGACGTCCTGCCCTCGCGGGGCGTGCGGCACTTCCGGCTCGGCACCGTGTTCGCCATGCTGGTCCCGCTGGCCGCGAGCGTCCTGGTCGGCGGTCTGCCCGTCGCCGACGCGGTGGGCCTCGCCTTCGCCGTCTCGGCGTCCTCGTTCTGCCCGCTGCTCGTCCTCGGCATCTGGTGGCACCGGCTCACCCCGCCCGGCGCGGCCGCCGGGATGCTCGTCGGCGGCGGGTCCGCCCTGCTCGCCGTCGCCGCCACCATGGCGGGCTTCCCCAAGGCCGGCGCGCTGCACGCGCTGCTCGCCTGGCCCGCTCTCTGGTCGGTGCCGCTCGGCTTCCTCACCATGATCCTGGTGTCCCTGGCCACCCCGGGCCGGGTGCCCCCCGGCACCGCGGCGGTCCTCGCCCGCTTCCATCTGCCCGAGGAACTCAGAGCGGAGGTCAAGGCATGAGCGGCTTCGTCGCGGGCCTGTGCGTGGCCATCCTGCCCCTGCTCGCCGCCGGCTTCTGGCTCGGCCGGCGCACCGTCCGCCCGCAGAGCCTCGGCGACCTCGGCACACCCGTCGAGCACGCCACCTTCGAGACCCTGCACACCGCGACCCTCGCCGCGCCCCCGCTGCGCGCCGGACTCACCGAGGAGGCCGCCCGCAAGTCCGCCCGCCGGCTGCGCTCCCTGCTCGGCACCGACGCGCTCTGCCTGACCGACCGCACCGACGTCCTGGTCTGGGACGGCGTCGGCCAGCACCACCGCACCCAGATCATGGAGCTCCTCGCCGGGTCCCTGGAGTCCGGCCGCGGCGAGGCGCTGCCGCTCAGCTGCGACAGCCCCGACTGCCCGGTGCGCTGGGCGGTCGTCGCCCCGCTCACCGTCGACGACCGGGTGCACGGCGCCCTCGTCGCCTGCGCGCCCCGCGAGTCCGCGGTGCTGGTACGGGCGGCCGGCGAGGTCGCCCGCTGGGTGTCGGTGCAACTGGAGCTGGCCGACCTCGACCGGTCCCGCACCCGGCTCATCGAGGCCGAGATCAAGGCGCTGCGCGCCCAGATATCCCCGCACTTCATCTTCAACTCGCTCGCGGTGATCGCCAGCTTCGTGCGCACCGACCCCGAGCGCGCCCGTGAGCTGCTGCTGGAGTTCGCCGATTTCACCCGGTACTCGTTCCGCCGGCACGGCGACTTCACCACCCTCGCCGACGAGCTGCACGCCATCGACCACTACCTGGCGCTGGTGCGGGCACGCTTCGGCGACCGCCTCGACGTCACCCTCCAGATCGCCCCGGAGGTCCTGCCGGTGGCCCTGCCCTTCCTGTGCCTCCAGCCGCTCGTGGAGAACGCCGTCAAGCACGGCCTGGAGGGCAAGGGGGCGTCGTCGGCGGCCGCGAAGTGCCATATCGGCATCACCGCCCAGGACGCCGGCGCCGAGGCCCTCGTCGTGATCGAGGACGACGGCGCCGGAATGGACCCCGACGCGCTGCGCCGCATCCTCGCCGGCGAGGGCAGCCCGTCCGGGGGCATCGGCCTGTCCAACGTCGACGACCGGTTGCGGCAGGTGTACGGCGACGACTACGGACTCGTCATCGAGACCGCCCCGGGCGCGGGCATGAAGATCACCGCACGGCTCCCGAAGTACCAGCCGGGGGTGCACTCCGCCGGGCGGCTCACCGCCCCCTGAGGCTCACGTGCTGCGGCTGACGACCATCGCCAGCGTGATCAGGCCCAGCACCACCCACCCGAACCACAGCCAGCCGTTGCTCCCCAGCGCCACCGTGTACGCGGTCACCATCACCAGACCGCCGACCGTGAGCGCCCCCATCGCCTTGGTGGAACCGTCCGCAGAACCGGGCATCGCGACACCCTCCTAAGGTTCGGTTCCCTCCATGGTGCCCCGACTTCAGTTCCCGCGTGCGTTCAATGACGCGAGATAGGCGTTGTACGCCTCCAGCTCCTTGTCGCCGTCCCGGTCCGCGGCGCGGTCCTTGCGGCGGGCCTGGCGCTGCTCCGAGCCGTACCACTGGAACAGCAGCGCGATCAGCACGAGCACGGACGGGATCTCGCTGAAGGCCCAGGCGATGCCGCCGGCCGCGCCCTGGTCCGAGAGCGCGTCGATGCCGAGGGAGGCGGGCGGGTCCCTGAACGTCTCCACCAGGGGAACGGACCCCATCATCAGCGCGATGCCGAAGAACGCGTGGAACGGCATGCCGGCGAACAGCTCCAGCATCCGCATCAGGTGGCCCGGCCGGTGCGGCCCGGGGTCCACGCCGATGATCGGCCAGAAGAACACCACGCCGACCGCGAGGAAGTGCACCATCATCGCGATGTGCCCGGTCTTCGAGCCCATCAGGAAGTCGAAGAGCGGCGTGAAGTACAGGGCGTAGAGACTGGCGACGAACATCGGGATGGTGAACGCCGGGTGCGTCACGATCCGCATGTACCGGCTGTGCAGCAGCGCCAGCAGCAGCTCGCGGGGCCCCTTGCGGCCCCGTGCCGCGGGCGGCAGCGCGCGCAGCGCCAGGGTGACGGGCGCCCCGAGCAGGATCAGGATGGGCGACAGCATGCTGATCACCATGTGCTGCACCATGTGCACGCTGAACATGACCATGCCGTAGTCGTTCAGCCCGGTGCACATCACCAGCAGCACGGTCAGCACGCCGGCGACGTACGACACCGTACGGGCCACGGGCCAGGCGTCGCCGCGCCGCCGCAGCCGCACGACCCCCCACGCGTACAGTCCGAGCCCCACGAGGCAGGCGATGAGGAAGAACGGGTCAGTGGACCACGCGAGCCCTCGCCCCAGCGTGAACGGCGGCAGATCCGTCATCGTGCCGTGCCCGCTGTGATCCATCCGACGGCTCCTGTTTCGTGGGGGTTGTGCATTTCTGTCCGCACACAGACTAGAACTGCCCCCGGCCGCGCTCGCGGCCGGGGGCAGACTCGTCAGATCCGCGCGGTGTCCTCTACAGGACGCACTCGGCTTCCTCGTAGCGGTCCCCGGGGACCGTCTTGAGCGTCTCCACGGCCCGCGCCAGCGGCACCATCTCGATGTCCGTGCCGCGCAGCGCCGTCATGTGCCCGAACTCGCCGCGGTGCACGGCCTCCACCGCGTGCCACCCGAACCGCGTCGCCAGCACCCGGTCGTACGCGGTGGGCGTGCCGCCGCGCTGCACATGCCCGAGGATCACCGGCCGCGCCTCCTTGCCCAGCCGGTGCTCCAGCTCGATGGACAGCTGGCGGGCGATCCCCGCGAAGCGCTCATGGCCGTAGACGTCCTTGCCGCCCTCGTCGAAGGCCATCGTGCCGGGCGCCGGCTTGGCCCCCTCCGCGGCGACGACGATCGCGAAGCGCTTGCCCGCCTCGAAGCGGGCCCCGACCCGCCGGGTCAGCTCGTCGATGTCGAAGGGCCGCTCGGGGACGACGATGGCGTGCGCGCCGGCCGCCATGCCCGAGTGCAGCGCGATCCAGCCGGTGTGGCGGCCCATGACCTCGACGACCAGGACGCGCTGGTGGGACTCGGCGGTGGTCTTCAGCCGGTCCAGAGCCTCGGTGGCCACGGTCACGGCGGTGTCGAAACCGAAGGTGACGTCGGTGACCGCGATGTCGTTGTCGATGGTCTTCGGCACCCCGACGACCGGCAGGCCGCTGTCCGACATCAGCCGGGCCGCCTTGAGCGTGCCCTCGCCGCCGATCGGGATGATCGCGTCCAGGCCCAGCTCCTCGACGTGGCCCTTGGCCCGCTCCACGCCGTCCCGCAGATGGGAGGGCTGGACACGGGAGGAACCGAGGATCGTGCCGCCGCGGGCGAGGATGCCGCCCACCGCGTCGAGGTCGAGCTTGAGGTAGTCGCACTCCAGGAGGCCCTTCCACCCGTCCCGGAAGCCGATGACCTCGTCGCCGTGGTCGACGACGGCGCGGTGCACGACGGACCGGATGACGGCGTTCAGGCCCGGGCAGTCGCCGCCGGACGTGAGGACACCAATGCGCATAGCCCGAAAACCTTCTCCACGTGGGCCGGGACCGGACCACGTTGTCCGGCTCGAATCCCCGCCACCCTAGCGGCATCGGGGGGCGGGGCCGAACCGTGCGTCCGCCTGCTGGACGGCCCCGCTCACCTGTGCGGAGACGCCGTCAGACGGGCCTTCGCGACCCGGTTCAGGCGGGCTGCTGCGCGGCCGCGATGCGCTCGTTGCGCAGAGACTCGTACCAGCGGTCGTCGGTCGGCGGCAGCGCGTTGACGTCGAGCGCCAGCTTCAGCAGCAGGTCGGCGATCTGCGGGTTGCGCGCGAGGACCGGGCCGTGCATGTACGTGCCGAAGACGGTGTCGTTGTACGCGCCCTCCGTGCCGTCGCCCGTGCCGTTGCCGTTGCCGAAGCGGACCTGGGCCAGCGGGCGGGCGGTCGGGCCGAGGTGCGTGACGCCCTGGTGGTTCTCGAAGCCGGTCAGCGGGGGCAGGCCGAGCCGCGGGTCGATGTCCGCGAGCACGTCGCCGACGCACCGCGCGCCCTCACCGCGCACGGACACCACGTCGATCAGACCGAGACCGGGCTCGCGCTGGCCGAGGTCGTTGATGAACTCGTGGCCGAGGATCTGGTAGCCCGCGCACACCGAGAACACGATGGCGCCGTTCTCCACGGCCCGCAGCAGCCCGCCGTCCCGGCGCAGCCGCTCGGCCGCGAGCCGCTGCGGCCGGTCCTCGCCGCCGCCGATGAGGTAGATGTCCCCGGAGGTCGGGATCGGCTGGTCGCTGCGCACGTCGAGGCGGGCCACGTCGAGGCCGCGCTGGCGCGCCCGGCGCTCCACCACGAGGACGTTGCCCTGGTCGCCGTAGGTGCTGAGGAGGTCCGGGTAGATCCAGACGACCCGCAGTTGGTTGTCGCTCACTTGAAGTCCCCTGAAGTCTCTTGGCTCAGTTGCCGACGCGGCGGCGCAGGTCCTGGAACGCGGTGTAGTTGGCGATGACCTCGATCCGCCCCGGAGGGCAGGCCCGCACGGCCTCGTCGAGGGTGTCGAACACCTGGAACTGCTGGTTCGCCACCTCCAGGCGCACCGCGAGGTCGAGCCGGCGGTCACCCACGACGCAGATCGGGTGGCCGGTCAGCCGCGTGTAGTCGACGTCCCACAGCCAGGAGGTGTCGGTGCCGTCGGCGCTGCGCGCGTTCACCGAGAGGATCACCGGGGTCGGCGGCGGGTCGATCAGCGAGAACGTCTCCAGCCAGCCCGCCGGGTTCTTCGCGAGCAGCAGGCGCAGGTCCCGCTCCATGAACTGCACGACGTCGTACCGGCCGGCCACGGCCTGCACGGAGTACATCCGCTCCAGGGCGACCTGCGGGGGCACGCCGAACACGGCGGCGACGGCGGCCGACGAGGCGGCGTTGGCCTTGTTGGCCCGCCCGGGCAGCTGCAGCCGGATGGGCCACGCCGACCCGTGCGGGTCGAGCACGTGGTCACCGGAGAGCGCCCAGCTCGGCGTCGGCCGGCGGAAGCCGCACTCGCCGCAGAACCAGTCCTCGCCGGGCCGCTGCATGACACCGCCGCAGGACGGGCAGGACCAGGCGTCGTCCTTCCACATCTGCCCGGCCGCGACCCAGATCACGTTCGGGGAGGAGGACGCGGCCCACACGACCAGCGGGTCGTCGGCGTTGGCCACGACCACGGCCTTGGAACCGGCCAGGCCCTCCCGCCAGTTCTCGGCGAGCATCCGGGTCTCGGCGGCCCGGTCCAGCTGGTCGCGCGAGAGGTTGAGCAGCGCGATGCACTTCGGGTCGGTGTCCCGGGCGACGCCGGCGAGGTACTTCTCGTCGACCTCGATGACGCCGTAGCGGGATTCCGTGCCGCCGGCGAGCGCCGAGGTGATGCCGGCCGGCATGTTGGCGCCGAGCGCGTTGGAGACGACCGGACCCGCGGCCCGCAGCGCCTCCGCGATCAGCCGGGTCGTCGTCGTCTTGCCGTTGGTGGCCGACACCAGGACCACGTCCAGGTTCTGCGCCAGCCGGGCGAGGAGGTCGGGGTCGAGTTTGAGCGCCACCCGGCCGCCGATCACCGAACCGCTGCCACGCCCTGCGGCGCGTGATGCAGCCGCGACCGCCTTGCCCGCGGTCACGGCGAGCTTGGCCCGCGGCGTCAGCGGGTCCGAGTTGCCTGCCATCAGATCTCGATCCTCCTTGCGTACGCGCCGCGCCTGAAGCCCTACGGCAACGTGGTGGTGGTCAGCCTATTCGAGATCCAATCGCACTCCCGAATCGCCGTACCCTTGCGGCCATGCGCAACAGCTCCATTCCGGGCACCCGAGGGCGAGTCCGGCCCCTCACCCTGCTCGGCGACCCCGTCCTGCACACCCCCTGCGCGGAGGTCACCGGCTTCGGCCCGGAACTCGCGGCCCTCGTGGAGGACTTGTTCGCCACGATGTACGCGGCGCGCGGCGTGGGCCTGGCGGCGAACCAGGTGGGGGAGTCCCTGCGGGTGTTCGTCTACGACTGCCCGGACGACGAGGACGTCCGCCATCTCGGGCACGTGGTGAACCCGCGGCTGGTCGAGGCGGACGGCGTGGTGGTCCGGGGTCCGGAGGGCTGTCTGTCGCTGCCGGGGCTGGAGGCGGGCACGGAGCGGTACGACCACGCGGTGGTCGAGGGGTTCACGATGACGGGTGAGCCGGTCACCGTGCACGGCACCGGGTTCTTCGCCCGCTGCCTCCAGCACGAGTACGACCATCTTCAGGGCCGGGTGTACGCGGACCGGCTCGGCGGCCTGCGCCGCCGGCGGCTGATGCGCCAGGTGGCACGGGCCCCCTGGCGCCGGTCCGGCTGACCGCCCGCGGAAGGCGGCCGTCAGAAGCCGGGGCCGCCCACCTTGTCGCCCGCCGCGGCGAGCCGGCCCCACAGCAGATCCGCGAGGCTGCGCACCAACTCCGCCCGCGAGCACGGCCGCTCGCCGAGCCACCAGTCCCCGGCCGCGTGCATCATGCCGACGATGCCGTGGCCCCAGACCCGGGCCAGCTGCTGGCTGCCGGGACCGAGGTCGAGGCGCTCCTCGATGACGGTGGCCAGTTCCTCGCCCATCCGCCGCAGCAGCGGGGCGGAGTGCTTGCCGACGTCGAACCCCTGGTCACCGGCGTGACCGCCCTCCGCCGGATGCATCAGGAACCGGTACACCTGGGGGCGTGCCTCGATGGCGGCCAGATAGGTGTCGAGGGTGGACTCGACGCGCTCGCGCCGGTCGGCGGGCGCGTCCAGGGCGGCCCGCAGCGAGTCCAGCAGGGCGTCCGTGTGCCGCTTGGCCAGCGCCGCGTACAGCCCGCCCTTGTCGCCGAAGTGCCGGTACAGGATGGGCTTGGTGATGCCGGCCTCGGCCGCGATGGCGTTCATCGAGGCCTGCGGGCCGTCCCGCAGCACCACTCTGTCGGCGGCCTCCAGCAGCTCGCGCCGACGGCGATCGGCGGACCGCTGCTGATCCGTCCGCTGCGTGGTGTCCATGAGCTCTCCCCACCCGTACTGGTTCGGTGACGCCTGCGCAAAGTAACACTCAACCAGGCGTGACCATCGAACGGGCTGCCGAGCGGGCATCGCGGGTTGACTTTACCTACCGACGAGTAACAAACTAGGGTTACCGCTAGTAACAAGCATGCAGCGGGCATGCGCGTACGCCGCTGGAGGGGTCATGGCCGAGTTCACCATGGAGCTCAACGACGAACAGAAGGAGGTCCGGGACTGGCTGCACGGCTTCGCGGCCGACGTGATCCGCCCCGCGGCCGCCGAATGGGACGAGCGTGAGGAGACTCCCTGGCCGGTCATCCAGGAGGCCGCGAAGGTCGGCATCTACTCGCTGGACTTCTACGCCCAGCAGTACTTCGACCAGACCGGCCTCGGCATCCCCATGACGATGGAGGAGCTGTTCTGGGGTGACGCCGGCATCGCCCTGTCCATCGTCGGCACCGGCCTCGCGGCCGTCGGCGTCCTCGCCAACGGCACCGAGGAGCAGATCGGCACCTGGGTGCCCCAGATGTACGGCGACGCCAACGACGTCAAGCTCGCGGCGTTCTGCTCCTCCGAGCCCGACGCCGGCTCGGACGTCGCCTCGATGCGCACGCGCGCGGTCTACGACGAGGCCAAGGACGAGTGGGTGATCAACGGCACCAAGACCTGGGCGACCAACGGCGGCATCGCCAACGTCCACGTCGTCGTCGCCGTCGTCGACCCCGAGCTCGGCTCCAAGGGCCACGCCTCCTTCATCGTCCCGCCGAACACGCCGGGCCTGTCCCAGGGGCAGAAGTTCAAGAAGCACGGCATCCGCGCCTCGCACACCGCCGAGGTCGTCCTGGACGACGTGCGCGTCCCCGGCTCCTGCCTGCTCGGCGGCAAGGAGAAGCTGGACGAGCGCCTCGCGCGGGCGCGTGAGCGGGCCAGGAAGGGCGGCGAGCGCGTGAAGAACGCCGCGATGGCCACCTTCGAGGCGTCCCGGCCGGCGGTCGGCGCGATGGCGGTCGGCACCGCCCGCGCCGCCTACGAGGTCGCCCTGGAGTACGCGACGACGCGTGAGCAGTTCGGGCGCCCGATCATCGACAACCAGGGCGTCGCCTTCCAGCTCGCCGACATGCGCACCCAGGTCGACGCCGCGCGGCTGCTGGTGTGGCGGGCCTCCTGGATGGCGATCAACGGCAAGCCGTTCACGGCGGCCGAGGGGTCGATGTCGAAGCTGTTCGCGAGCGAGACGGCGAAGAAGGTCACGGCGCAGGCCATCCAGATCCTGGGCGGCAACGGCTACACCCGGGAGTACCCGGTGGAGCGCATGCACCGGGACTCGGCCATCTACACGATCTTCGAAGGGACGAGCGAGATCCAGCGGCTGGTGATCGCCCGCACGCTGTCGGGCATGTCGATCCGCTAGGAGGTGTCTTGTCGATCAGGCCGGACGCCGGGAGCCCGGCGTGATCGACGAGACGACCCGTGGAGCGGTGGACGGGGCCCGCGCGGCGCGCGGGCCCCTACGGCGTGGTGCCGCTGCTGTGGGCGATGCAGGCCACGTCGATCCGGTCCGCGAGCTTGGCCAGCTCGATGGTCAGCGCCGCGACCGTGTCCTCGTCCAGTCCGTCCGCGCCTGCCTCCACCAGGTGCAGCCACCGGCCGCCCAGCGTGCGCAGCAGCTTGCTCACGTCGGCGGCGGCCACCTGCAAGGTCCCCCGGTCGTCGACGATCAGCGGCAGAGTAACTTCGCGGTTCACACCCGGGATCGTAGTCGCGCTCCGCTCACGCGCCCTGCCAAACGGTAGTGATGTTGCAGAACTCGCGGATTCCGTGCCCGGACAGCTCACGCCCGTACCCGGACCGCTTCACGCCGCCGAACGGGAACGCCGGATGCGACGCCGTCATGCCGTTGACGTACACGCTCCCGGCCTCCAGATCCCGTTCGAATCGGTCCACGTCGGCGTCGTCGCGCGTCCACACGTTCGAACTCAGCCCGAAGGGCGTGTCGTTGGCGATCAGCACCGCCTCGTCCAGGTCCGCCGCCCGGTACAGCGTGGCGACCGGCCCGAACGCCTCCTCCCGGTGGATGCGCATCTCGCGGGTGATGCCGGTCAGCACGGTCGGCGGGTAGTACCAACCCGGCAGTTCGGGCCGGCGCAGCGGGTGCCCGCCGCACAGCGCCGTCGCCCCGCTGCGGAGGGCGTCGTCGACCAGTTCCTCCAGGTCCGTGCGGCCCTGTTCGCTGGCGAGCGGGCCGACGTCGGTGCCCTCCTGCATCGGATCGCCGACCACCAGCGCCTTCATGCCCGCCACGAACCGCTCCGCGAAGGCGTCGTAGACGTCCGTGTGCACGATGAACCGCTTCGCGGCGATGCACGACTGCCCGTTGTTCTGCACCCGCGCCGTCACCGCGACCTTCGCGGCCCGGTCCAGGTCGGCCGACGGCATGACGACAAAGGGGTCGCTGCCACCCAGCTCCAGCACCGTCTTCTTGATCATCTCGCCGGCGGTGGAGGCGACCGCGCGGCCCGCGGGCTCGCTGCCGGTCAGGGTGGCCGCCCTGACCCGGCCGTCGCGCAGGATGTCGTCGACCTGCGCGGAGCCGATCAGCAGGGTCTGGAAACAGCCCTCCGGGTAGCCCGCCCGATGGAACAGGTCCTCCAGGTACAGGGCGGTCTGGGGGACGTTGGAGGCGTGCTTGAGCAGGCCCACGTTGCCCGCCATCAGCGCGGGAGCGGCGAACCGGATCACCTGCCACAGCGGGAAGTTCCACGGCATCACGGCGAGCACGGGACCCAGCGGGCGGTAGCGGACCCGCACCCGGGAGGCGCCCGAGTCCTTCACGTCGTCGTCGGAGGGCTCCTCGTCGGCCAGCAGCCCCTCGGCGCGCTCGGCGAACCAGCGCATCGCCTTGGCGCACTTGGCGGCCTCCGCGCGGGCCTGGGCGAGGGGCTTGCCCATCTCGGTGGTCATCATCCGGGCGACGTCACCCTGGTCCTCGTCGAGGAGGTCCGCGGCGCGGTTCAGCAGCCGCGCGCGGTCGGCGAAGCTTGTGGTCCGGTACGTGCGGAACGTGGCCTCGGCGAGCTGGAGCCGGCGCTCGACCTCCTCCTCGCCCATGGCCTCGAAAATCCTGAGCGTCTCGCCGTTCGCCGGGTTGACCGTCGCGATGGGCATGACCGACCTCCTGGGGAGCGACCTGTTGCTTCGACCTTCCCGCGCCGCGGTGGGTCCCGCAACGCGTGCTGCTGCTCAGGACGAGTGCTCCGCCAGCCGATCGAGAAACGCGGCCTGCGCCTTGACGATCAGCTCGCGCGCCCGGTCGAGGGAGAGCCAGGCCACCCGGTCCAGCTCCGGGAACTCCCGCGTACGACCCGAGCGCGGCGGCCACTCCATCGTGAACGTGCCGGGCACGACGGCCGCCGGGTCCAGGTCGGCCTCGACCGCCCAGACGGTGACGGTCTTGCCGCCCGCCTGCCGGACCTCGCCCAGCGCGACGGCCTCCCCGTCCGGCGGCGGCAGCCCCAGCTCCTCCTGGAACTCGCGGCGGGCCGCGTCCCACGCGGGCTCGTCCGGCGGGTACTCGCCCTTCGGGACCGTCCAGGCCCCGGCGTCCCGCCGCGCGAAGTACGGGCCACCCATGTGGCCGAGCAGCACCTCCGGGCCGGCCCCGGTACGGCGGAACAGCAGCAGGCCGGCGCTGCGCAGCTCGCGGGCCGCGCTCACGGCCGCACTCCGGGGTGCGCGGCCAGCAGCGACTCGACGGTGTCCGCCTCCTCCGGGCGCTTGTCCTCGCGGTAGCGCAGCACCCGCGCGAAGCGGAGCGTCACCCCGGCCGGGTAGCGGGAGGAGCGCTGCAGACCGTCGTACGCGATCTCGACGACCAGGTCGGGGCGCACGGTCACCCCCCAGGGGTGGTCGCGCACGGCGAGCTCCTGGAGCCGTTCGGTCTGCCAGGTCAGCAGCGCGTCCGTCATGCCCTTGAACGTCTTGCCCAGCATGGCGAACCCGCCGTCCGCGGTGCGCGCGCCCAGGTGCAGGTTGGAGAGCTTGCCGGTCCTGCGGCCGTGGCCCCACTCGGCGGCCAGGACCACCAGGTCCAGGGTGTGCACCGGTTTGACCTTCAGCCAGGACGCGCCGCGCCGGCCCGCGCTGTAGGGCGCGTCGAGCGCCTTGACGACGACGCCCTCGTGGCCCCGCTCCAGGGTCTCCGCGAGGAACTCCTCGGCGCGCGGCAGGTCGTCGGGGCCGGACACCAGGGCGCGGCGCACCCGCATCGGCTCCGGGACCAGCCGGGCCAGCTCCGCGTGCCGCTCGGTGAACGGCAGGTCGAGCAGGTCGCGGCCGTCGACGGACAGGGCGTCGAAGAAGACGGGGGAGACGGGGACCTCCCGGGCGGCCGTCGCGACGTCCACCCGGGAGCCGACGCGGCCCGCGGTCTCCTGGAAGGAGCGGGGCCGCCCGGTGGCGTCGAACGCGATGACCTCGCCGTCGAGGATGAACCGCTCACCCCGCAACTCCCGTGCCGCCGCGACGACTTCGGGGAGCCGGTCGGTGATGTCGTCCAGGGTGCGGGTGTACGCCCGCACGGTGTCGCCGTCGCGGTGGAGCTGGACGCGGATGCCGTCCAGCTTCTCCTCCACCGCGCAGGCGCCCAGCTTGCCGACCGCCTCGGACACCGAGGACGCGGTGTGCGCCAGCATCGGCAGCACCGGGCGGCCGACGGTGAGCCGGAAGCGGTCCAGCGACTCCGGGCCGTCCGCGAGCAGGGCCTGCGCGACGCTCTGGAGGGAGCCGGCGAGCATGACCGCCCGCCGTACGTCCGCGGACGGTGCGCCGGTGGCCTGCGCCAGCCCTTCCACCGCCACCGCGTCGAGCGCGCCCTGGCGTACCTCGCCGGTGATCAGACCCAGCAGGAAACGCTGCTCGTCCTCGGTCGCCGCGCCCATCAACTCGCCGACGAGGCGGGTGCGTTCGGTCTGCGAGCCGGAGCCGGACACCTTGCCGAGCGCGGTGAGCCGGGCGTCCACCTCATGGACGGTCAGGGTCGGCTCGGCGGCCGGGGGAACCGGACGGCTCAGCACCTTCCAGCCGACGCCGAGCCGTCCCTGGGGCAGCCGGCCCGCCAGGTACGGGATGACGATGGGCACGTCGTCCGCCTCGGCGTCCCGGAAGAGCTCCGCGAGCAGAGCGATCTTCCGGGACCGCGCCGACGTCGCGGCGACCTCCTGGGACACGCGGGCCAGACGGGTCAGCAGCATGCAGACCATCCTGCGACGCGCTCCGCGGGTTTACACCTGGACGTCGCGGGTGTGTGGTCCGCCGCGCCCCCGGGGGGGCGCGTGCGGTCGCGGCGTTCGACGTGACCGCTACCGCCTCGCGTCCAGGTCGGCGAAGAGGAGTTCTCCGTTGAGGGTGGCCGCTGCCCGGTAGCCGGCTGAGGCGGCGTTGACCACCTGTTCGGAGAAGCCCATCGCGTTGCCGGCCGCCCAGACGCCCGGTACCGAGGTCAGGCCGGTGGCGTCCACCACCGGGTAGGAGCCGAACGGGGTCGCGTGGAGTTCGGCGCCCAGCCTCTCCAGCAGGCCGGTCCGCGGCACCGCGCGCGGGGCGACGAACAGCACCTCGCGCGTGTGAAGGCTGCCGTCGGCCAGCCGGACGCCGGTGAGCCGGTCGTCCTCGACCACCAGCCCGGCCACCTCGCCCGGGACCACCTTCACCCCGGCCGCCGCCAGCCTGCGCACATCGTCGTCCGTGAGGTCGGACTCGGCGACCTCGTGCAGGAAGAAGGTCACGTCCTTCGACCACTGCGACACCATGATCGCCTGGTGGGCGCCGAGCGGGGTGGTCGCCAGGACGCCGAAGGCCCGGTCGCGGACCTCCCAGCCGTGGCAGTACGGGCAGTGCAGCACGTCCGCGCCGAAGCGCTCGGCGACGCCGGGGACCGCCGGCATCTCGTCCGCGAGGCCGGTGGCGACGATCAGGCGCCGGGCGCGCACGGTCCGGCCGCCCGCCAGCTCGACCGCGAAGTCGCCGGCCTCCCCGTCGCGGGAGACGTCCACCGCCCGGTCCCGGACCAGCTCCACCCCGTATCGCGCGATCTCCTCCCGGCCCACGGCCAGGAACTCGGCGGGCGGCATGCCGTCGCGGGTCAGATAGCCCTGCACATGGGCGGCGGGCGCGTTGCGCGGCTCCCCGGCGTCCACGACCAGGGTGCGGCGGCGGGCGCGGCCCAGGACGAGCGCGGCGGACAGCCCGGCCGCGCCGCCGCCGACCACGATCACTTCGTACGTTTCGGTCACGATGACCACCTCCACCTGAACCCTGCGGCGCGCCCTGCGGGATTGACAAACATGGTTGCCGAAACTGCAATGACCGCATGGCGGACGAAAGCATGAGTGACGACGACGTCCTTGCCGGTGTGGGCCCCAGGCTGCGCCGGATGCGCAAGGAGCGCGAGGTGACGCTCTCCGCGCTGTCCGAGGCCACCGGCATCTCGGTGAGCACGCTCTCCCGGCTCGAGTCCGGCCTGCGCCGGCCCAGCCTGGAACTGCTGCTGCCGATCGCCCGCGCCCACCAGGTGCCGCTGGACGAGCTGGTCGGCAACCCGGCCGTCGGCGACCCGAGGGTGCGCGCGACCGAGCCGATCGAGCGCTACGGCCGCAAGCACTGGCCGCTCACGCGCCAGCCCGGCGGCCTGCAGGCGTTCAAGGTGCTCGAACCGCAGCGCCGCTGCCCTCCGGAGCCGCGCACCCACGAGGGCTACGAGTGGCTGTACGTCCTGTCCGGCCGGCTGCGGCTCGTGCTGGGGGAGCACGACGTGGTGCTCACCGCGGGGGAGGCCGCCGAGTTCGACACGCGGGTCCCGCACTGGTTCGGCTCGACGGGGGAGGGGCCCGTGGAGTTCCTGAGCCTGTTCGGGCCGCAGGGCGAGCGGATGCACGTACGGGCACGGCCTCGGCATACGTGACGCGTTCGACGGTTCCCTGATCGGCAAGCGACCGCTTAGTATGCGAACCGACCCGGACAGACGACGCAGTCCCCCGTGGAGGCTCCGCATGCAGGCATGGCAAGTGCACAGCAACGGCGAACCGGGCGAGGTGATGCGACTCGACGAGATCGAACCGCCCACGCCCGGCGACGGCCAGGTCCTGCTGAAGGTGCGTGCCGCGAACGTCAACTTCCCCGACGCGCTGCTGTGCCGGGGCCAGTACCAGGTCCGGCCCCCGCTGCCGTTCACGCCCGGTGTGGAGATCTGCGGCGAGACCGAGGACGGCCGCCGCGTCCTGGCCACCCCCGCGCTGCCGCACGGTGGATTCGCCGAGTACACCGTCGCGGACGCCGCCGCCCTGCTGCCCGCGCCCGACGCCCTCGACGACGCCGAGGCCGCCGCCCTGCACATCGGATACCAGACCGGCTGGTTCGGCCTGCACCGCCGCGCGGGGCTCGAAGCCGGCGAGACCCTGCTGGTCCACGCGGCCGCGGGCGGGGTCGGCAGCGCCGCCGTCCAGCTCGGCAAGGCGGCCGGCGCCCGGGTCATCGGAGTGGTGGGCGGCGCCGCCAAGGCGGCCGTGGCCCGCGAGCTCGGCTGCGACGTGGTGATCGACCGGCACGCCGAGGACGTCATCGGCGCCGTCAAGGAGGCGACCGGCGGCCGGGGCGCCGACGTCGTGTACGACCCCGTCGGCGGTGCGGCCTACACCCAGTCCGCCAAGACCGTCGCCTTCGAGGGCCGGATCGTCGTCGTCGGCTTCGCGAGCGGCACCATCCCGAGCCCCGCCCTCAACCACGCCCTGGTGAAGAACTACTCGATCCTGGGCCTGCACTGGGGCCTGTACAACACCAAGAACCCCAAGCTGGTCCGGCACTGCCACGAACGGCTCACCGAGCTGGCCGCGCAGGGCGCCGTCAAACCGCTCGTCAGCGAGCGCGTCCCGCTGACCGGGGCGGCGGCCGCCGTCCAGCGGGTCGCCGACGGCGTCACCACCGGCCGTGTCGCCGTGCTCCCGGGACTCACCGAAGGAGGAGCGGCATGACCGACGCCGCCGAACTGCGCCGCCGGACCCAGGAGTTGCTGGCCGCGCACCCACCGGCCACGACCGGCCGCCTGGACTTCCTGCGCGCCCGCTTCGACGCGGGCCTGGCCTGGGTCCACTACCCCGAGGGCCTCGGCGGCCTCGGCGCGCCGCGCTCCCTCCAGGCCGTCGTGGACGCCGAACTGGACGCCGCCGAAGCCCCCGACAACGAGCCGCGGCGCATCGGCATCGGCCTCGGCATGGCCGCGCCGACCATCCTCAAGTACGGCACCGAGGAGCAGAAGCAGCGCTTCCTGCGGCCCCTGTGGACCGGCGAGGAGGTCTGGTGCCAGCTCTTCAGCGAGCCCGGCGCCGGCTCCGACCTGGCGGCGCTCGGCACCCGTGCCGTCCGGGAGGACGGGGGCACCTCCCGCCCGGGCGAAGCCGGGAGCGGGGGGGACTGGGTGGTCAACGGGCAGAAGGTGTGGACGTCCAGCGCCCACCTCGCCCGCTGGGCCATCCTCATCGCGCGCACCGACCCGGACGTGCCCAAGCACGCGGGGATCACGTACTTCCTGTGCGACATGACCGACCCCGGCGTCGAGGTCCGCCCGCTGCGCCAGATCACCGGCGAGGCCGAGTTCAACGAGGTCTTCCTGACCGACGTCCGCATCCCGGACTCCCGTCGGCTCGGCGCCGTCGGCGACGGCTGGCGGGTCGCCCAGACCACCCTGAACAACGAGCGCGTCGCCATCGGCGGCATGCGGTTGCCCCGTGAGGGCGGCATGATCGGCCCGGTCGCGAAGACCTGGCGCGAACGCCCCGAACTGCGCACCCACGACCTGCACCAGCGGCTGCTGAAACTGTGGGTGGACGCCGAGGTGTCCCGCCTCACCGCCGAGCGGCTGCGCCAGCAGCTCGTCGCCGGGCAGCCCGGCCCCGAGGGCGCCGGCATGAAGCTCGCCTTCGCCCGCCTCAACCAGGAGATCAGCGGCCTGGAGGTCGAACTCCGCGGCGAGGAGGGCCTGCTGTACGACGACTGGACCATGCGCCGGCCGGAGCTGGTGGACTTCACCGGCCGTGACGCCGGGTACCGCTACCTGCGCTCCAAGGGCAACAGCATCGAGGGCGGGACCAGCGAGGTCCTGCTGAACATCGTCGCCGAGCGCGTCCTGGGCCTGCCCCCCGAGCCGCGCACCGACAAGGACGTCGCCTGGAAGGACCTCGCCCGATGAGCACACAGCCCGATCTGCTGTACTCCGAGGAGGAAGACGCGCTGCGGGCCGCCGTACGGGACCTGCTCGCCGACCACTGCGACGCCCCCGGTGTCATCGCCCGCACCGAGTCCGGCTCGCCGCACGACATGGCGGCCTGGAAGGCGCTCGCCGGCGGCATGGGGCTCGCCGGCCTGCTCATCCCCGAGGAGCTGGGCGGACAGGGCGCCACGCACCGCGAAGCCGCCGTCGTCCTGGAGGAGCTGGGGCGGGCCGTCGCCCCGGTGCCGTATCTGACCAGCGCGGTCGTGGCCACCGAGGCCCTGCTGGAGTGCGGGGACGACGACCTGCTCGGCCGGCTGGCGTCCGCGACGACCGTGGCCGTGCTCGCGCTCCCCCTGAACACCGCCGCGGGCGGCGCCCGCCAGGTCGTCCGCCGTGAAGGCGGCGCCCTGCACGGCGAGTCGACCGGCGTCGCGGACGCCGTGATCGCCGACGTCCTGCTCGTCCCGGCCGACGACGGCGGGCTGTACGCGGTCGACGCCGACGCCGTGACCGTCACGCCGCGCCCGTCCCTGGATCTGACCCGGCCCCTCGCCACGGTCAGCCTGGACGGCGCTCCCGGCCGCCTGCTGGGCGACGCCGGGCCCGCCGTACGACGCGCGCTGCGCGCCGGCGCCGGGCTGCTCGCCTCCGAGCAACTCGGGCTCGCCGAGTGGACGCTGACCGAGACGGTGCGCTACCTGAAGGACCGCAAGCAGTTCAACCGCCCCGTCGGCGGCTTCCAGGCCCTCAAGCACCGGCTCGCCCAGCTGTGGCTGGAGGTCGTCAACCTGCGCGCCGCCGCCCGCGCGGCCGCCGACGCGCTGGCGACCGGCGAGGACACGGACGTGACGGTCGCCGTCGCGCAGTCCTACGGGTCCCCGGTGGCCGTCCACGCCGCCGAGGAGGCCCTGCAGTTGCACGGCGGGATCGGCATGACCTGGGAGCACCCGGTCCATCTCTACCTGAAGCGGGCCAAGGCCGACTCGCTCGCCTACGGCACGGCGGGCGCCCATCGCGCGGCGCTGGCCGAACTCGTCGACCTCCGCGCTCCCTGAGGCAACCGGGCAAAGCGCGGGAGAAGCCCGCCCCAGCAGGGGCGGGCTTCTCCGTGCGTCGTGCGCGGATGAGGTGAACGAGGGGCGGCGGTTCGGCCAATTCCCTTCCGGGCCCCTGCTGTTCGGGTCCGCCGGGATCGCATACTCGCTGCGGTCCCGTCCGGCACGACACGGAGGCGAAGCATGGCACCCACCACCCGTCGCAGAGCCCTCACCACCCTCGGCGCCGCCCTCGCCGGCGCGGCCGCCCTCCCCGCGGCCCGTGCCCAGGCGGGTGAACACCCGCACCGCGGCCGCCCGTTGTGGCGGGCCCACGCCCACAACGACTACGCGCACCCGCGGCCCCTCCTCGACGCCCTCGACCACCGCTTCGGCAGCGTCGAAGCGGACATCCACCTCGTCGACGGCCGGCTCCTGGTGGCGCACGACACCGAGGGCCTCGACCCCTCACGCACGCTGGAGGCCCTGTACCTCGACCCGCTCGCCGCCCGCGTCCGGGCCCATCACGGCCGGGTGCATCCCGGTGGTCACCGGTCGTTCCAGCTGCTGGTCGACATCAAGACCGAGGGCGCCTCGACCTACCTCGCACTCGACCGGCGTCTCGCCCGCTACCGGCATCTGTTCACGACCTCGGCCCACGGCCGGGTGCACCCCGGTCCGGTCACCGCCGTGGTGTCCGGCGACCGTGCGGCCCGCGCCCCGATGGAGGCCCAGCAGGTCCGCCACGCCTTCTACGACGGCCGTCTCACCGACCTCGGCAGCGCAGCGCCCGCCTCCCTCATCCCGCTGATCAGCGACAACTGGACGCTGAACTTCACCTGGCTGGGTTCAGGCCCCTTCCCGGACGCCGAGCGGAGCAGGCTGCGCACGCTCACCGGCGCGGCCCACTCGCGCGGTCAGCGGGTCCGGTTCTGGGCCACACCGGACACGCCGGGGCCCGCCCGCGACGCCCTCTGGGCCGAACTGCTCGCCGCCGGGGTCGACCACCTCAACACCGACGACCTCGCCGGCCTGGAGGCGTTCCTGGACGGCCATCGCCGCGGGTAGGGCCTTTCGTTCGGATCAGCCCGCGACGCCGGGATGATCCAAACGAAAGGCCCTGGCCGTACGACCCCGAACATCACACGTTCGGGGGACAGGTCAGCCGCCCGGACGAACCCTCCGCTACGCCACACTTGCGGCCGAACGCCGTGAACCGGGCGATGCGGCGTGGCGGAGGAGGTTGACGATGGCCATTTCCATCTCGGTGGTACTGCTGCTGTTCATTCTGGCGGTGATCTTCATCCGCAGCGGCGGACTGAAGATCACCCACGCCCTGGTCTGTCTGCTGCTCGGCTTCTACCTGGCCAGCACCAGCATGGCGCCGACCATCAGCAGCGGCCTGACCGCCACGGCGGACATCGTCAGCAGTCTGAGGCCGTGAGGCTCAGGGCGTCGAGAACACCCCGATGCCGTTGGCGACGGGCCGCTCCGTCCCGTCGGACGGATGGTTGCGCACGGAGACGGCCGGCGCGCCCGGCTCACGGGCGACCAGGGTCGAGGAGCCGCCGCCGTCCAGGCTTAAGGCATGCACCGACCCCAACTCCCGCATGACCGCCGCCACTTCCGCGACGGTCAGGCCCGTGCGGTACGCGGGTGCGCCGTCCAGCGCGAGCAGCACCACGCGCCGGCCGCCGTCCGCGACGCCGACGGCGGTGCGCACCGCCGACGTCCGGTCGTCCAGGCCGGGCAACGGCCGTCCGCCGGCCAGCACCGGATAGCCGCCGAGCGCGAAGCGGTACGGGACCCGTGACGCCGCCGCCACCAGCCGGTGCCGTACCGTCACCCGCTCGCCCACGAAGAACTTCCGCAGCCGCCGCGCGCCCTCCTCCCGGCCGACGAGGACCGTGGTGCCCGCGGCCACCGGACCGCCGCCGGGGGTGTCCGAGGCCGCCACGACCCGGCCGCGGCGGACGGTCACCTCGTAGGTGTCCGTGCTGCACGGGGCCGCCCGGTCGGTGTCGGTGCCGCAGGTGGCGCGCACCCGGGACGCGCTGCCCCAGGCAGCCGTGAACGCCCCGACCGAGCCGACCGGCAGCGCGTACTGGTTCAGGCCGCGCAGCGGCAGCACACCCCCGGGGGTGCGGACGGAGCCGGTCAAGCGCAGCCGGTCCAGCCGGGCCCGGCGGTCGGTCCCCACCCCGAAGACGTTTTCGGTGCTCGTGCCGGGCGGCAGCGGCGGGCCGAAGCGCTGGCCGTCCGGCACCGCGCCCTTCAGCACCCGGCCCCGCGCGATCGCCGGGCCCACGCTCGCACCGGTCGCCTGGACACCGGGGTGCTGGGT
This sequence comes from Streptomyces sp. NPDC046859, assembly GCF_040645135.1. NCBI lineage: Bacteria > Bacillati > Actinomycetota > Actinomycetes > Kitasatosporales > Streptomycetaceae > Streptomyces > Streptomyces sp. NPDC046859. The sequence goes on along the minus strand of NZ_JBEYXR010000009.1, from coordinate 130,819 downwards.
CTCGCTGATGTTGAAGAAGTCGCCGTTCACCCCGGCGACGGCCCCCAGCGCGGCCGCCTGCCGGGAGACCGGCGCCCGCGCGGCCACCGCCCCGGGGTGCAGCAGGCCCAGGCGGACCCGCCGTTCCCGCAGGTCGACGGTGAGGACATGGGCGTGCGCGGTGCCCTTCGCCGCCGCGATGTCGAACTCGTCGTAGACCACACCGGGCGCGACCCGGGTGCCCCGCTGCACGGCGCCGGCCGGTGCCGCCCCCGTCAGGGCCGCACCGGCCAGCGCGCCGAACGCCGTGAGCAGCGCGAGCGCCGCCCGGGCCGTGCCGAATCTCCTCCGACGAAGCGTCACGATCCCCCCTGAGGTCACGTCAAATGTGGCAGGACTCAGGGGAAGTGCACCAGACGACGGCGACCTGCGACGTCACTGAGCGCCGACGACGCGGGAACGGATGAGGAAACGCACTCCCTCGGGTGCCTCCAGGGAGAATCCGCTGCCCCGCCCCTCGACCACGTCGACGATCAGACGGGTGTGCTGCCACGCCTCGTACTGGGGGCGTGACATCCAGAACGTCACCGGCTCCGCCACCCCCTCGACCTCCAGCTCGGCGAGCAGCACGTCGGAACCGCCCGTGCGGAACTCGCCCTCCGGGTAGCACATGGGCGCGCTGCCGTCGCAGCAGCCGCCGGACTGGTGGAACATCAGCGGCCCGTGGGCGGCGTGCAGCCGCCGGAGCAGATCGGCGGCCGCGGGGGTGAGTTCGACGCGCGGGGTCTCCTCATACATGTGTCCAGCGCACCACACGCAAGGTTGCGAGGGGGTTGCAGCGCGTTCGGCCGCGCTCAGCGGTCGCGGCGCTCGCGGCGGGCCCGGGCGAGGACCGGCAGGGCGGGCAGCAGGGAGATCACCACGACGACGGCGACCAGGGGGAGCAGATAGGCGTCGATGTCGGGGACGGAGTGCCCGAGCGCGTACCCGGCCAGGACGAGGCTCTGGGACCAGAGCAGTCCGCCGACGATCTGCCAGAGCGTGAACGTCCGCGCGGGCACGCCGAGCGCGCCGGCCGCCGGGTGCAGGACCGTGCGGACCAGCGGCACGAAGCGGCCGATCACCAGCGCCTTGCCGTAGCCGTAGCGGGCGAGCAGGGTCTCCGCGCGGGCCGCCGCCTCGCGCACGCGCGGCCGGGAGGTGCGGGCGAGCAGCGCCCGGCCGCCGTGGCGCCCGATCAGATAGCCGACCTGGCCGCCGAGCAGGGCTCCGGCGGCCGCGCACAGCAGTACCTGCCAGAGGACCAGCCTCGGCCCCTGGTCGGTACCGGCGGCGCACAGCACTCCGGCCGGCAGGAGCAGGGTGTCGCCGGGCAGGAAGAGACCGAACACGAGCAGACCGGACTCGGCGAAGATCACCACCAGGACGCCGAGGGCGCCGAAGGCGGCCAGGACCGCGTCACCGTCCATCGGGTTCACGGTGAGCAACGCCCTCACCTCCCGCCCGCCCGGCGCCGCGCTCGCGGGGGTCACGCGCGGCCGTGGGCCTCCTGCGAACGGCGGGACAGCGCGTCGATGACCACCGCCGCGAACAGCACTCCTCCGGTGATCATGAACTGGACGGCCGCCGGGGTGTCCGTGATGGCCATGCCCGAGGCGATCGACTGGATGACGAGCATCCCGAGCACCGCCGACCAGGTCGAACCCCGCCCGCCGAACAGGCTGGCCCCGCCGATCACGGCCGCCGCGATCGCGTTGAGCAGCAGCACGCCCGAGCCCGAACTCTGGCTCACCGAGGTGATGCGCGAGGCCAGGAACAGCCCGCCGACGGCGGCCATGGTGCCCGATACCGCGAGCACCGCCGTCTGCACCCGGGTCACGCCGAGACTGGCCCGGCGGGCGGCCTCCACCCCGCCGCCGAGGGCGTACACCTGCCGTCCGTAGCGCGTGCGCCGGAGCACGATGTCGAGGCCGGCCACCACCACGAGGAAGATCAGCAACGCGAGCGGCAGCCCCTGGAACCGGTTGAGCAGGTACGCGGTCGTGAACGCGATGACCGCGAGCGCGCCGGCGCGCCCGACGATCACCTGCATCGACCGGTGCGGCATTCCGGCGGCCACCCGGCGCCGTCTGTCCAGCCAGGACGCCAGCAGGACGAGTCCGACCGCCAGCGTGGCCACGGCGTAGGCGACGGCGTCCTGGCCGAAGTAGTAGCTGGTCAGCTGGGCCACCAGCCCGTTCTCGTCGAGGTTGATGGTGCCGCTGGCCCCGAGGACGTACAGCATGAGGCCGTTCCAGGTGAGCAGTCCGGCGAGGGTGACGACGAACGCCGGCACCCGGGTTCTCGCGAAGGAGTAGCCCTGCACGGCGCCCGCGACGGTGCCGGCCAGGACGGCGATGACGAGGGACAGCCATTCGGGCACGCCGTTCTGCACGTTCAGTACGGCGAAGACGGCCGCCGCCAGCCCGCTGATCGAACCGGCGGACAGATCGAGTTCCCCGAGCAGCAGGACGAAGACGATACCGACGGCGATCAGGCCGGTGCCCACGATGTCCACGCTCAGGTTGGACAGGTTCCGGGGCGAGAGGAAGTTGTCGTTCAGGAACTGGAAGGTGATCCAGACGACGGCGAGCACGACCACGACGGGCAGCGAGCCGACCTCACCGGCCCGCAGCCTGCGGCGGACGACGGCCGTCCAGCGTTCCACGACGTCGGCCACGGTCCGCCCGCGGGGGCCGCGGCCGTCCCCGGCCGGGGACCCCGCGGTCCCGGTGCGCCGGTCGTCCTCCACGGTGCGGGTCCCTTTCACCACGCCGCCTCCCGGTGCGCCGGCCGGCGGGGCGTGTTCTCGGCCGCGCCGGTGACGGCCGAGATGACCTGTTCCTGGGTGACGGTGTTCACGTCGAAGAAGCCGTTGTTGCGGCCCAGCCGCAGGACGGCGGCACGGTCCGCCAGGGCCTTGACGTCACCCATGTTGTGGCTGATGAGCAGCACCCCCATGCCCCGGTCGCGCAGTTCGTCGACGAGGTCCATGACCTCGGTGCTCTGCCGGAACCCCAGCGACGCGGTGGGCTCGTCCAGCAGGATCAGCCGCGGGTCGCCGAGGAGCGACCGGGCGAGGGCGACCGTCTGGCGCTGGCCGCTGGACAGCGAGACGACGGGGGCCCGCAGATCGGGGACGCCCCGGGTCAGGCGCTCCAGCAGGTGCAGGGTGCGGCGTTCCATCTCCATCTCGTCGAGGAAGCCGTACCGGCTGATCTCGCGGCCGAGGAACAGATTGCCGACGACGTCGAGGTTTCCGCACAGGGCGAGGTCCTGGTAGACGGTCGTGATCCCCAGCGCGCGGGCGTCGGCGGGGCGCCGGATCTGGACGGCGCGCCCCTCCCACTCGATCACGCCCCGGTCGGCCGGGGACACCCCGGAGATCACCTTGACCAGCGTGGACTTGCCGGCGCCGTTGTCGCCGAGGAGCGCGACGACCTGGCCGGCCCGGATCTCCAGGTCGATGTCGGTCAGGACCTCCACGGCGCCGTAGCGTTTGCTCACGCCGTGCAGGGCCAGCAGTGGGGGAGAGGACACGGAGACGATCTCCTTCCCGTGGCGTCCGGCCGGGCCGGAGCGGTGGTCAGGTCAGTCGGGCCGTACGGCACGCGGCGGCGAGGTCGGGGACGCAGATCTGGCGGACCGTGTACACGCCGTCCTGCACCAAGGTCTCCTTGACGTTGTCGACGGTCACGGACACGGGGGCGAGCGTCACCGTCGGCACCTCGTGCCCGTCACGGGTCGTCACCTCGTCGCCGGCCACCCGGTCCAGGTTCTCGCCGCGGGCCGCCGCCACGGCCATCTCGGCGCCCGCGGTCGCCTCCGGGGGAAACGGCTTGTAGACGGTCATGTACTGCATGCCCTGCACGATGCGCCGCACGGCGCCGAGTTCGGCGTCCTGTCCGGTGACCGGGGGGAGCGGACGGACCTGGTTCGCCCGGAGCGCGGAGATGCTGCCGGCGGCCAGTCCGTCGTTGGCGGCGTACACCCCGTCGATGGCCTCGGCGCCGAGGGCCGCGATGGCGGCGGACATGTTCTGGTTGGCCGCCTCGGGCCGCCACTGCAGGGTGTCGTACGCCTTGCCGATCTTCACCTTGCCCCGCAGCACCGACAGGGCGCCGCGTTTGAACAGCACGGCGTTGGGGTCGCTGAGGTCGCCGTTCATCATGACGATCCGGCCGCCCGGCACCTCGTCGCCCATCGCCTTGAGCAGGGCCGTGCCCTGGAGCCTGCCCACCTCCTCGGCGTCGAAGGAGACGTGCCCGGCGATCGGGCCGTCGGCGAGCCGGTCGTAGGCGATGACGGGGACGCCGTCCTCCTGCGCCTTGCGGACCGCGGCGGTCATCGCCCGGGCGTCCACCGCCACCAGCACCAGGGCGTCGGCCCCGTTGGCGATCATCGAGTCCATCTGCTGCTGCTGCGCGGCCACGTCCGCCTTGGCGTTGGCGGACACCACCGTGCAGTCGCCGCAGCGCCTGTCGATCTCCTTCTCCAGCAGCGGTCTGTCCTGGGTCTCCCAGCGGGTCGTGGTGTTGTCCGGCAGCAGGATCCCGATCTTCGGTCCGCTCCCGTCGCCGGCACCGCCCCCGCCGTCCGACCCGCAGGCCCCGAGGGCGACGGCCGAGGAGGCCGCCACCAGGGCGACGGCGGTGTCCCGTACGCGAGCTCTCATACGGAAGACCTCCCGAGCGTGCCGGGGCGGCACCGCCGGGCCGGTGGTGCCGTGGCGCGTCGGCTGAGCCGGTGCGGGGCGGCGGTCGCGCCCATCCGCCGGGCGGCTCGGGCGCCACCGCCCGGCCGGGCCGTGGAAGGCCTTCCGACCGTGCGGCCGCGCGCCGGCACCCGGCTCCCGGCCGGTGCGTGCTCCGTTGGCGGCGGCCGGACGACCACCCGGTCAGTCTGACACCGGCCCGGTGGATCGGCGAGCGCAGTGACAGCGCTGCCACCAGCGGACGGGGTCGGGCGATGAAACAAATATGTCCGGGTCATCCGGATATGCGATTCTGGTGTCCCGGGTTCCCGTGCGCCTCCCGCGTGAGGGTGCCCCCGATCTCCCCCAGCACCTCCGGCAGGGACGGGAGGAAGGTTGCGGACATGCCTCATGACGGCCGTGCCCGGACCGGAGTTCCGGAGCCGGACACACCGGAGGCCGGAATCACGGGCACGGGTGCTGCGCTCACGGCGGGACAGGCCGCCTCGGGCGGCCGGGCGCTGATCTTCGCGGGGACGGCGCTGGCCGCCGTCTACGCGGCCGACCCGGACGAACCTGAGCTGCGGCTGCTCGACTCGGCCGGCCTGCACTCCGCGGAGCACCGGCTGCCGCCCGTCCTGTCCGCGACGGGCGGCTCGGCCGCCGCCCACGCCTTCCGCACCGGCCGCCCCCTGTGGCTGAACGCCGCGGCCCTGGCCTCCTATCCCGAGGGAGCGCCCACGCCGCCCCCTGCCCGGAGCAGCTCCCTCGGCGCCCTGCCCCTGCGCGGCCCGGACGGCGTGCTCGGCTGCCTCGTCGTCGTCGGCACGTCGGCGGACGGCTTCGACGCCGGACAGCAGCGCTTCCTGGAGTGTTACGCCGACAGCGTCGGTCGTCTGCTCGGCGCCGAACGGGCCGGCGCCGCGCCCCGTCATCTGCTCGCCCGCGCCCTGCAGGCCATGCGCGCCGGCTCCTTCGTCCTCGTCCCCGAGACCGGTCTGATCGACGCGGACGAGACGCTGCTCGAGCTGGTCGGCATCGCCCCGGAGGCCTTCGACGGCAAGGTGGACTCCCTGCTCGGGCACGCCGTCCCGGAGGACATGCCCGCGCTGATGCCCGTCCTCGAACCGAACTCGCAGGCCCCCGTCCGCAGGGAACTGGAGTTCCGGGTCCGCCGCCCCTCCGGCGAGCTGCGCTGGCTGAGCCTGAGCTGCCGGGTGCGGCCCGCCTCCGGCGACCGGTCCGAGGAGGTGCTGGGCGTGGTCACGGCCACCTCCTTGGAGCACGGCACCACCGACGACGTGTCCCGCATCCAGTGGCTGACCGCCGCGCTCGACGACGCCGTGACCGTCCAGGACGTCGGCCGGGTCGCCGTCACCGCGCTGCGCGAGCCGCTGGGCGCCGACCGGGTGGCACTGGCCGACATCCGTGACGACCGGCTCGTCGTGACCCTGCTCGACCCGCCCGAACCGTCGGCCTGGCCCCAGGTGTGGCGGGCGCAGTGGCGCTCGGAGTGGCCCGACGCCCCGATCGGCGCCGTGCCCACCCTGCAGCTCGCCCTGCGGGACGGCCGGATGGACCTCTGGCCCGCCGGAACCCCCCTGGAGCCCGAGCTCGCGGGCATCGGCCCCGGCGGTCTGGCCGTGCTGCCGCTGCCCGCCAAGGGCAGCGTCGCCGGGGTGTGCCTGGTCGGCTGGGAGCGGCCGCACGAGTTCACCCCCGAGGAGAGGTCCCTGCTCACCGCCACCGCCGCACTGGTGGGGCAGTCCCTCAAACGGGCGCACGCGCACGACGCCGAGCAGGAGCTGGCGACCATGCTCCAGCGCAGCCTGCTGCCGCGCCGCCTGCCCGAGCTGCCCGGCGGCACGGCCGTCGCCCGCTATCTGCCCGCCCGGCAGGGACTGCAGGTCGGCGGCGACTGGTACGACGTCATCGCGCTGTCCGACGACCGGGTCGCCCTCGTCATCGGCGATGTGCAGGGGCACAGTGCGGGAGCCGCCACGATCATGGGCCAGATGCGGACGGCGGTGCGGGCCTACGCCGTCGAGGGGCACCCTCCCGATGTCGTCGTGGCCCACGCCAACCGCCTGCTGACCGGCATGGAGACCGACCTCTTCGCCACCTGCTGCTACGTCGAACTGGACATGGAGGAGGGCAACTTCCTCTTCGTACGGGCCGGGCATCTGGCGCCCCTGCTGCGCCACCCGGACGGCACCACCGAGGAGGTGCTGGTCGAGGGCGGCCCCCCGCTCGGGGTCCTCGCGGACGCGGAGTTCCCCATGACGGCGGTCGCGCTGAGCACCGGCTCCGTGCTCGCGCTGGTCACCGACGGCCTCGTGGAGGCCGCCGACCTCCCGCTGGACGTCGGCATGGAACGCACCCGCGCCGCGCTGGCCGCCGCCGACCCGGCCGACCTGCCCCGCACCGCCGACCAGCTGCTCGGCGACGGCGGCCCGCGCGAGGACGACGTGGCGCTGCTGCTCCTGCGCTACGACGGCACGCGGACCAAGCCGATCCGGGCCGGCTGGGTGGTGTGGCGGCTGCCCGACGCCGTGATGCACGCCCGCCGGTTCACCGCGCGCACCCTGCGCCGCTGGCACGTCGAGGACGCGGCCGACGCGGTGCTGCTCGTCGTCTCCGAACTGGTCACCAACGCCCTCGTGCACACCCAGGGCTCGGTCCGGCTCGATCTGGTCCTGCGCGGCGACCGGGTGCGCGTCTGTGTCACCGACTCCTCGCCGCGCGCCCCCGCCAAACCGGTCATCGTGGACTGGGAGGCGACCGGCGGCCGGGGCCTGCTGCTGGTCGAGGCGGTGTCGGAGTCGTTCGGATCGTTCCCGGTGGCGGGCGGCAAGCAGGTGTGGAGCGAGGTCACCGTGCCGGGCCGCGCCGCCGCCGGCCGCGCGCGCTGAACGCGACGAGGGGAGCCGTGATGCGCACCCGCACGCTGCACGTCGCCGCGGCACTCGTCGCGGGACTGCTGACGCCGGCCCTGGCCGGGTGCGGCTCGGACGGCGACGCCGGCGGGGAGAGCTTCACCGTCGGCCTGCTGCTCCCGAACCGGATGACCCCGCGCTGGGAGCACGCGGACAGGCCGCTGATCGAGAAGCACGTCGAGCGGCGGTGCCCGGGCTGCCGGGTGGTGTACGCCAACGCCGAGGCCGACGCTGCCCGCCAGCGGGACCAGGTCACCTCCATGATCACCAAGGGGGTGAAGGTGCTGATCCTCGGCCCGGCCGACAGCAAGGCGCTGCGCTCCTCGATCCAGGAGGCGCGCCGCGCCGGTGTTCCCGTCGTCGCCTACGACCGCCTCGCCGAGGGACCCGTCTCGGGATTCGTCAGCTTCGACGGCGCGCGGGTCGGCAGGCTCCAGGGGGAGGCGCTGCTGAGGGCGATGAGGGCCCGCGGGGACGGCCGGACCGTCGTGATGATGAACGGCGACCCGAGCAGCGCCAACGCGGGGTGGTTCCGGCGCGGCGCGCTGTCGGTCATGGCGGGCGAGGTGACCATCGCACGCTCCTACGACACCGTGGGCTGGAGCCAGGAGAGCGCCCACGCGAACATGTCCGCCGCGATCTCGGCCCTCGGGGCGGACCGCATCAGCGGGGTCCTGGCCGCCAACGACGTCATCGCCGCCGGAGTGGTCTCCGCGTTCAAGAAGGCCGGGGTCGACAAGCCGCCGCCGGTCACCGGGCAGGACGCCGACCTGGAGGCCGTGCGCCGCGTCGTCGCCGGCGAGCAGTACATGACCGTGTACAAGCCGTTCGAGAAGGAGGCCGCCGCGGCCGCCGCCATGGCCGTGGCCCTCGGCCGGGGCGAGTCCGCCGAGAACGTGGCCACCATCACGGTGGACAGCGCCACCCGCCGGGACATCCCGGCCATCCTGCTGACCCCGGTCGAGGTGACCGCCGGGAACGTGGAGCGGACCCTGGTGCGCCCCGGCGTGTACACCGTGGGGCGGATCTGCGTCCCGGACCTGCGGGCCGCCTGCGTCCGCTTGGGGATCACCCGCTGAGCTGGTCGGCCGGCCGCACCGGGGGGAGCATGGAGACAACCGTCGAGGGAGGTCGGCCATGAAGAGCGGAGCCTCGTACTACGACCGCTGGCTGTACTCGCACACACCGTCCCAGGCCGAGGGGGAACGCGACGAACCGGCGGAGCGCACAGCGGCGGAGCAGCACCCGGACGTCCCGAGGACGGAGCCGTCCCAGGCGGAGGGCGAACGGGAGTACGTCAGGGATCCGCGGATGTTCAGGTGAATGAACATCGCCCACGTGGGTGTACAGCTCGGCACGGCTCATGCAAGGCTCGGTCAACTCCGTTCCCCCACCGAGCAGTTGGAGGAGTCCGCATGAGTGTTTCCCGGCGTACTGTGCTGGCCGCGGCGGCCGGAGCCGCGACGGCGGGTGCCTTACCGGCGCCCGCCGCGGCCGTGGAGGCGACGGCACCCGCCCCGGACCTGCGCACGCTGCGCGCGGCGGCCGACTACGCGGTCGGCAAGCTCGCCGCCGTCTCGCCCGGGGTGACCGCCTTCCCGGTCGGCACCAGATTCGAGAAGTGGGTGTTCTCGCAGGACGGCGACTGGGTCGGCGGCTTCTGGCCCGGCACGCTGTGGATGGCCTGGCTGTACAGCGGCGACGACGCGTTCCGCACCCGCGCCCTCGCCTCGGCCCGAAAGCTGGCGCCGCGTCAGGACGACACCGGCACCCACGACCTCGGCTTCCTCTTCTCCCCGTCCTGGGTCACCGCGTGGCGGCTGACCGGCGACGACGTCTGGCGGGCCGGCGCCCTGCGGGCGGCGGGCTCGCTCGTCCGCCGGTTCAACCCGCGCGGGCGCTTCATCCGGGCCTGGGGCGGCCTGAACGACCCGAACAACGCGGGCCGGGTCATCATCGACACGATGATGAACCTCGACCTGCTGGCCTTCGCGAGCGAGCAGACCGGCGACGGCCGCTACCTGGACATCGCCGTCCAGCACGCGCGGACCGCGCGGCGCGTCTTCCCCCGCCCGGACGGCTCGACCCCGCACGTGTACGACTTCGACCCGGCCGACGGCACCCCCATCGGCCCGAACACCGTGCAGGGGTACAGCCCCACCTCGTGCTGGTCGCGCGGGCAGGCGTGGGGGATCTACGGGTTCACCACCATGTACCGCAGGTCCGGCGAGGCCGATTTCCTCGCCACCGCCCGCGACCTCGCCGACTACGCGATCGGCGCCCTCACCCCGGACCACGTGCCGGTGTGGGACTTCCGCGCCCCGCAGCACCCCCACGACGTCAAGGACGCGTCCGCGGGCGCGATCATGGCCTGCGGACTGCTGGACCTGGCCGCCGTCACCGGCAGCCGGCGGTACCGCGAGGTGGCGCTGAGGATGCTCACCGCGCTGGCGCGGACGTGCCTGACGACCGGGTCGGCCCGGGCGGACGCGGTGGTGGCCCGCTGCACCCGCAACCGCCCGGCCGAGGACGGCGTCGAGATCTCCCTCCCGTACGCCGACTACTACCTGCTGGAGGGCATCCTGCGGGTGCTGCGGCCCGCCGACGTCGACCGCGCGATCGATCTCTCCACGGTCTGACGGCCGCCGGTCATCCCGCGATCGAGTCCAGTTGTTCCGCCGCCGGGCGCAGGGCCCACAGGTCGCCGCCCGGCGGCTCCTCGAGCAGGGGGACGGCCTGCCGGGCCCGGCGGTCCCCGGCGTCGGCCGCCGTGAACGCGGCCAGCGTCACCAGCAGGACACCCAGTCGGGATGTCGCTCTCATCTCCACCCTCCGCATCAGTCAACGGACAAGTATGTGAACGAAGTTCACGAGTAAGTTCATATGAGGATGGCATGCACAGACCTCCAGCGGAACGGGTCCCGCGAAGGGCGGCTCCGGAGGGGCCGCCCTCCGCCGGGCGCCGACGGCGCGTCCGACTCCGCTGTTTCCGCAGGTCGTTCGGGATCTTCAGGGAGCCGGGAGAGGGCCGGATCGGTGCCGGGTGACGCCTTGACAACGCTTCTGGGGCGCCTCCAGACTGACGTTGCGTTCGCCGCAATCCGTTTCGCTATACGCACCGAGGTGTCATGATGATTCCCGTGTGCCGTCTTGCGGACCTGCCGCGAGGCGAGGCCTTCCGGCTCGATCTCGACCCGCCGGTCTCGGTGTTCCACACCGACGACGGGGAACTCTTCGCCATCGACGACACCTGCACCCATCAGGACGCCTCGCTCGCCGACGGCTGGCTGGAGGGCCGCGCGGTCGAATGCCCGCTGCACGCCTCGTCGTTCGACCTGCGGACCGGAGCCGTCGACGCCCCGCCCGCCAAACGCCCGGTGCGGACGCACGAGATCGTCGTCGTGGAGGGCGTCATCCACGTCCGGCTCTCCACCGACACGCCCGGCCTGCCGCCCTGCGGGGCCGTCCGGACAGCCGACGGTCCCGCGTGAGGACCGTCGCCGTGATCGGCGCCCTTCTCGCCGGACCGTGGGCCGCGCGTTCTTGGCGCGGGCGCGGCTACGACGGACGGCTGGTCCTCATCGGGGACGAAGCCCACCGCCCGTACGGCAGGCCCCGGCCGCCGTGCTTCTGGTCGGACCCGTACGGCATCCGCATCCGGTTCGCGGGACACGCGGCCGGCGCCGACAGCGCGACCGTGGAGGACGGCGGCCCCGAGGCCGTGGCGTCCTCGGCGCGGACCGCCGGGCCGGACACCCCGTCGCCGTGCCCGGGATGAACCGCGCACGCCTCTCCACCCGCCGCCTGACCGCCCCGGCCGTCGCGACCCCGCGCGTGAACGCCCCCTCCCCGACGTCCCCGAGGAGCGCACCGTGACCCCGACCGGTCTGCCGGACAGCCTGATCGCCACCCTTCCCGGCTCCGCCTACACGGACCCCGGCGTCTTCGCCCAGGAGCAGGAGCGCATCTTCGAGACCATGTGGTGCTGCGTGGCACGCGCCGCCGACCTGCCGCGGCCCGGCGCCTTCCGTACCGTCGACGTGGGCCGGGAGAGCGTCCTCGTCACCCGGGCCCGGGACCACGGTGTCCGGGCCTACCTCAACGTGTGCCGGCACCGCGGGGCCCGCCTCGTCACGGAGGACCGCGGGGAGGTCAGGCGGGCCTTCCGGTGCCCGTACCACGCCTGGACGTACGGGCTCGACGGGACGCTCGTCGCGGCACCCAACCTCACCAGGATGCCCGACGTCGGGCGCACCGCGTACGGCCTGGCGGGCGTGGCCGTACGCGAGTGGCTGGGCTATGTGTGGGTGTGCCTCGCACCGGACCCGCCGTCCTTCGAGGACGACGTCGTCGGGGACGTCGTCGCGCGCCTCGGGGACCTCGATTCCCTGGAGCGCTACGGCATCGAGGACCTGTCGGTGGGCCGGCGGATCGCCTACGACGTCCGGGCTAACTGGAAGCTCCTCGTCGAGAACTTCATGGAGTGCTACCACTGCGCCACCATCCACCCCGAACTCACCGAGGTGCTGCCCGAGTTCGCGCACGGCTACGCCGCCCAGTACTACGTCGGGCACGGCGCCGAGTTCGGCGCGCACGTGGAGGGCTTCACCGTCGACGGCTCCGAGGGCCTGGACCGCCTGCCCGGCATCGCCCGGGAACAGGACCGCCGCTACTACGCGATCACGGTCAAGCCGCAGGTGTTCCTCAACCTGGTCCCCGACCATGTGATCGTCCACCGGATGTACCCGGTGGCCGTCGACCGCACCGTCGTGGAGTGCGACTGGCTGTACCTCCCGCGCGTCGTCGACGGCGGCGCGGACGTCAGCCGCTCGGTGGAGCTCTTCGACCGGGTCAACCGGCAGGACTTCGCGGCCTGTGAGCGCACCCAGCCCGGCATGAGCTCCCGTCTGTACGCCCAGGGCGGGGTGCTCGTGCCCAGCGAGCACCACATCGCCGCCTTCCACGCCTGGGTGACGGCCCGCCTGGACACCCACCAGGGGGGTGCGGTCAGCCCAGGAAACCCATCCGGTGGCTGATCTCCTCGGCGCCCTTGAGCAGCACCGGGGACATCGCGTGCATGCGCTCCTCGGTGAGCCGGTAGGCGGGGCCGGAGGCGCTGAGCGCGGCGATGACGTCGCCGTCCCGGTCGCGCACCGGCGCGGCCATGGCGTGCAGCCCGATCTCCAACTCCTCCCGGGTGGTGGAGTAACCGCGCTCCCGCACCCCGGCCAGGTCCTTCTCCAGCTTCGTCCGGGCCGTGATGGTGTGCGGGGTGACCTTCCTCAGGCCGGCCCGCGTGAGCAGCTCCGCGCGTTCCCCGGCGGGCAGATGCGCGAGCAGGACCTTGCCGCTCGACGTGGCGTGCAACGGCGTCAGCTGGCCCACCCAGTTGTGCGCGGTGATGGCACCCGGACCGCGCACCTGGTAGAGGTTGATCGCGTAATGCTCCTGCCGCACCGCGATGTTGACCGTCTCGCCCAGTTCCTCCGCGAGCCGCTCGCAGATCGGGCGGCCCTGCTGGGTGATGTCGATACGGCCCGTGACGGCGCCGGCCAGCCGGACGATGCCGAAGCCGAGCCGGTACTTGCCGCGCTCGCCGGCCTGCTCGACCAGGCCGCGGGCCTCCAGCGCGCCGAGGAGCCGGAAGGCCGTGGACTTGTGGACGTCGATCTCGGCGGCGACCTCGCTCACCCCGGCCTCGCCACGCTGCGCGAGGATCTCCATGACACTGATGGCGCGGTCCACCGACTGCACGCCGCCGGCCTGCGACGTCGGTGTCTCCGGGTCAGGGCTGTAGTTGCTCACAGTGAAACTATACGCGCGGTAAACAACACCGTTACCGGGAGGACATCCTTCCGCCGGGTCTCCAAGTTGCGCGCTTCGCAACCTGGTGCGCACTGCGCGCCAGGTCTAGCATGCCCGGCGTAGCGACGACGCGAGGAGACGAGGCAGCATGGCTCCCCAGTACGACTTCGTCATCGTCGGTGGTGGTTCGGCCGGCAGCGCGCTGGCCGACCGGCTCTCGGCCGACCCCTCCCACCGGGTCCTGGTGCTGGAGGCCGGCCGGCCCGACTACCCGTGGGACGTCCTCATCCAGATGCCCGCGGCCCTCACCTACCCGATCGGCAACCGGTTCTACGACTGGAAGTACGCCTCCGAGCCCGAACCCCACATGGGCGGCCGCCGCATCCACCACGCGCGCGGCAAGGTGCTCGGCGGCTCCAGCAGCATCAACGGCATGATCTTCCAGCGCGGCAACCCCCTCGACTACGAACGCTGGGCCGCCGATCCGGGCATGGAGACCTGGGACCACGCGCACTGCCTGCCCTACTTCAAGCGTATGGAGAACTGCCTCGCCGCCGACCTCGACGACGAGTTCCGGGGTCACGACGGCCCGCTCGTCCTCGAACGCGGACCGGCGGCCAACCCCCTGTTCGGCGCCTTCCTCGAGGCCACCCGCCAGGCCGGCCACGCCCCCACCGACGACGTCAACGGCTACCGGCAGGAGGGCTTCGCCGCCTTCGACCGCACCCTCCACCGCGGCCGCCGGCTGTCCGCCTCCAAGGCGTACCTGCGGCCCGCGATGAAACGGCCGAACCTCACCGTGCGGACCCGCGCCCTCGTCACCCGCGTCCTCTTCGAGGGCGGGCGCGCCGTCGGCGTGGAGTACCGGCGCGGCCCCGGCGCCCCGCGGCAGGTCCGCGCGGGTGAGGTCGTCCTGTGCGGCGGAGCCGTCAACTCCCCGCAACTGCTCCAGCTCTCGGGCGTGGGGAACGCCGCCGAGCTGCGGGCCCTCGGCATCGACGTGGTCCACGATCTGCCCGGCGTCGGCGAGAACCTCCAGGACCACCTGGAGGTGTACATCCAGTACGCCTGCAAGCAGCCCGTCTCCCTCCAGCCGTACCTGGCCAAGTGGCGGGCGCCCCTCATCGGGCTCCAGTGGCTGCTGCGCAGAGGGCCGGGCGCCACCAACCACTTCGAGGCCGGCGGCTTCGTACGCGGAAACGAGGACGTCGACCACCCCAACCTGATGTTCCACTTCCTGCCCGTCGCCGTCCGCTACGACGGCTCGGCGCCCGCCGGCGGCCACGGCTACCAGGTGCACGTCGGACCCATGTACTCCGACGCCCGGGGCTCGGTGAAGATCCGGAGCCGTGATCCGCGCGTCCACCCGGCCCTGCGCTTCAACTACCTCTCCACCGAACAGGACCGCCGCGAGTGGGTCGAGGCGGTCCGCGTCGCGCGCGACATCCTGGGCCGCCCGGCGCTCGACCCGTACAACGGCGGCGAGATCTCACCGGGCCCGGGGGTGGAGACCGACGAGCAGATCCTCGACTGGGTGGCCCGGGAGGGCGAGACCGCCCTGCACCCCTCCTGCACCTGCCGGATGGGCACCGACGACCTCGCCGTCGTCGACCCGGCGAGCCTGCGCGTCCACGGCCTGGACGGGCTGCGGGTCGTGGACGCCTCCGTCATGCCGTACATCACCAACGGCAACATCTACGCGCCCGTCATGATGATCGCTGAGAAGGCCGCCGACCTGATCCTCGGCAAGGAGCCCCTGGCCCCCGCGAAGGTCGCGTACCACCGTCACCGCGACGCCGGGGAGGAGGCGCGGACGTCCTGCGCGCGCCGGGCCGGCGGCGAGCGGGGGCTCGGCGAGAGTGGAGGGGCCGTGTCCGCCGACCTCCACCGGGGAGAGGAATGACCTCCGAGACCGACTGGTTGCTCGCCCGCACCTTCGCCGGCACGTCCGGCGCCGTCCGCTGGGACCGCCTCGGCCCACCCGACGGCACCCCGGTCGTGCTGCTGCACGGCACCCCGTTCTCCTCCTATGTCTGGCGGGGCGTCGCCCGCGCGCTCGCCCGGGACCACCAGGTGTTCGTCTGGGACATGCCCGGCTACGGGCGGTCCGAGAAGGCGGCCGGGCAGGACGTGTCCCTGGCCGCCCAGGGGCGCGTCCTCACCGAACTGCTCGCCCACTGGAACCTCCCCGAACCCCTGGTCGCCGCCCATGACATCGGCGGTGCCGTCGCCCTGTGCGCCCACCTCCTGCACGGCGCCCGCTACCGGGCCCTCGCCCTGGTCGACCCGGTCGCCCTTGCCCCTTGGGGCTCGCCCTTCTTCCGATTGGTCCGTGAACACGCGGAGGTGTTCGGGCAGTTGCCGCCCGCGCTGCACGGCGCGCTCGTGCGGGCGTACATCTCCTCCGCCGGCGGTCCCGGGCTGCGCCCCGACGTCCTGGAACGGCTCGTCGAGCCCTGGCTGGATGTCTCCGGGCAGGCGGCCTTCTACCGCCAGATCGCGCAGGCCGACCAGCGCCACACCGACGAGATCCAGGGCCGCTACGGCGACATCGGCATCCCCGTGCTCGTGTGCTGGGGCGAGGAGGACAGCTGGATCCCGGTCGCGAAGGGCCGTGAACTCGCCGCGCTCGTGCCCGGCGCGCGCTTCGAGCCGTTCGCGGGCGCCGGTCATCTCGTCCAGGAGGACGCCCCCGCGGAACTTGTCGGCGCCCTGCTTTCCTTTTTCGCCCAAGTCGCCTAGAGGGAAGGGGAGTTCTGGCGGCTCCAGTCCGGGGCTCGTGAGCCGCCGCGTTCGGGCGGGGCTCCTGTGGGGAAGGGATGGCATGCGCGATCGTCACCCGCCGCCCCCTTGACGCCGGTCGGCCGATTCGCAAAGGTGTTCCACCACAAGCAATCGGGTGCACATTGCGCAACGACTTCTGTCGAAAGGCTCGGCGCGTGGCAGACCTGTTCGTGGACGGCGCGTGGCGAGGCCCGGTGGCCGGAAACCACCGGGCGGTCCGGCACCCCGCCAGGCGCACCTCCGCGACGACGGTCCGGATCCCCGCGCGGCACAGCGCGAACGCCGGGGTGTGCGGCGCCTTCGCCCCGGCCGGACTCGGCGGCCGATGCCCCGGCGTGCCCCACCGTCCCCGCGTGCCGCGGGCCGAACGCCGAAACGAGGCCGACCGTGACCACTCACACCGAGGTGCCGCCCCAGCGGCCAGGCCCGTCCCCGGACCCGGACTCCACCCCGGTCGTCTCCGTGCGCGGGCTGTGGAAGGTGTTCGGGCCGAAGGCCGACCGGGTGCCGCGCTCCGAGGAACTGCGCGGCCTGACCCGCCGTGAACTCATGGACCGCACCGGCTGCACCGCCGCCGTGCGCGACGTCCACTTCGACGTCGCGCCGGGCGAGGTCTTCGTCGTCATGGGCCTGTCCGGCTCCGGCAAGTCCACCCTGGTGCGCTGTCTCACCCGGCTGATCGAACCCACGGCCGGCGAGGTCGTCCTCGAGGGCGAGGACATCAGCGGCGCCGACGCCGCCCGGCTGCGCGAACTGCGCCGCCGCAAGTTCTCCATGGTCTTCCAGCACTTCGGCCTGCTGCCCCACCGCCGTGTCGTCGACAACGTGGCGTTCGGGCTGGAGATCCGCGGCATGAGCCGCGGCGCACGCCTCCGGCGGGCCCAGGAGGTCGTCGAACTGGTCGGCCTCGCGGGCTACGAGAACTCCTACCCCGAGCAGCTCTCCGGCGGCATGCAGCAACGCGTCGGTCTGGCCCGGGCGTTGGCGGGCGACCCCGACGTCCTCTTCTTCGACGAGCCCTTCTCCGCGCTCGACCCGCTGATCCGCCGCGACATGCAGAGCGAGGTCGTCCGGCTGCACCGCGAGGTCGGCAAGACGATGGTGTTCATCACCCACGACCTGTCCGAGGCCCTCAAGCTCGGCGACCGCATCCTGATCATGCGGGACGGCGCGACGGTCCAGTGCGGCACCGGCGACGCCCTCGTGGGCGCCCCGGCGGACGACTACGTCCGCGAGTTCGTCAAGGACGTGCCGCGCGGGGACGTGCTGACCCTGCGCTGGATCATGCGCCCGTCCCGGGACGGCGACACCCTGGACGGCCCGGAACTGGGCCCGGACGTCGTGGTGCGCGAGGCCACCCGGGCGGTGCTGGCGGCCGACCGGCCCGTGAAGGTCGTCGAGGGCGGCGAACTGCTCGGCATCGTCGGCGACGAGGAGATCCTCGCCGTGGTCGCCGGACGGGACGGCGACCCGCGATGACGGTCGCCGTGGAGAGACCGGACAGGACCGGCACCGCCGCGCCCAGACCCCCGGCCCGGACCGCGCGCCGCCCCGGCCGCCCTCTCGTGGTGGCCGCGATCCTCCTCGTCTGGCTGCTGCTGTTCGCCGTCCTGCGCGGCCGGCACACGCTGCAGCTTGCGGCGGCCGACCTCACCGGTCTGCACCGGTGGTTCAACGACGTCAACGACTCGATCGGCGCCGACCGCGACTCCAACCCGGTGTTCCTGTACTTCTTCAACGAGATCCGGCTCGTCATCGACTCCCTGGTCACCTCCGTCCAGGAACTGATCTCCCAGCCGGGAGCCGGCCGGCCCCTTCCGCAGATCGGCTGGCTCGGGGTCGTCGGCATCGCCGGGTACGTCTCGTGGGCCGTGGGCAACTGGAGGGTCGCGCTGCTCGCGGTGGCCGGCTTCACCTTCCTCGGCCTCCAGGGGCTGTGGCAGGAGAGCATGGACACCCTGGCGCTGACGCTCTCCGCCGTGTTCGTCGCGCTGCTGTTCGCGATCCCGCTCGGGGTGTGGGCGGGGCTGTCGGACCGGGTCCACCGGATCACGACGCCGTTCCTGGACTTCATGCAGACGATGCCGACCTTCGTCTACCTGGCGCCGCTCACCCTGTTCTTCCTCATCGGCCCGGCCTCCGCCACCCTCGCCACCCTCGTCTACGCGGCGCCGCCCGCCATCCGCATCACCGCGCACGCCATCCGCTCCGTGCCGGCCACCACGGTCGAGGCGGCCGAATCGCTGGGCGCCACCCGGCGGCAGACCCTGACGAAGGTGCTGCTGCCGATGTCCGCGCGGACCGTGGTCATGGGCGTCAACCAGACCATCATGGCCGCCCTCGCCATGGTGACCGTCGCCGCCCTGATCGACGCGCCCGGCCTCGGCAAGACCGTCGTCCAGGCCCTCCAGTCACTGGACGTCGGCACCGCATTCAACGCGGGCCTCGCGATCGTCGTCATGGCGATCGTGCTGGACCGCGTCACGACGGCGGCCGGCGTCCGCCAGGAGACCGCCCGGCGCGCGCGGGGCCGGACGGCGGCCTGGCGCCGCCCCCTGCTAGGCGCGGGCGCGGCCGTCACCGCCGTCCTCGTGTACCTGTCCCACACCTACGTCTGGGCGGCGCAGTTCCCCGGCGAGGGCGGCGTGGGCAGTGCGGTCTCCCGCGGCGCGGACAGCGTGACCACCTGGGCACAGGACCATCTGTCCGGTCTCACCAACGCCTTCCGCGACACGCTCACCACCGGTCTGCTCAACCCGTTCCAGACGCTGCTCACGGACTCCCCGTGGTGGCTGGTCGGCGCGGCCCTGATCGCCCTCGGCGCCGTCCTCGGCGGATGGCGCGCCGGGGTCACCACCACCGTCTGCGTGGGCCTGCTCGTCGGCACCGGCCTGTGGTCCGACAGCATGACGACGCTGGCGTCGACCGTCGTCGCCACGGTCCTCGTGATGGTCCTCGGCGTCGGCTTCGGCGTGTGGATGGGCCGCAACGCCCTCGTCGACCGGCTGCTGCGGCCCACCCTCGACGCGGCCCAGGTCATGCCGCCGTTCGTCTATCTCGTGCCGTTCCTCGCGCTGTTCGGCGCGACCCGCTTCACGGCGATCGTCGCCGCCGTCGTCTACGCGGCACCCGTCGCCGTGAAGATCGTCGCGGACGGGGTGCGGAACGTGCCGCCGGCCACCGTGGAGGCGGCCGTCTCGGCCGGGTGCACCACCTGGCAGACCGTCACCAAGGTGCAGCTCCCGATGGCCAGGAGCGCCCTGACGCTCGCGACCAACCAGGGCCTGATCTACGTGCTGTCGATGGTCGTGGTGGGCGGCCTCGTCGGCGCGGGGGCCCTCGGCTACGACGTGGTGGCCGGCTTCTCCCAGGGACAGCTGTACGGAAAGGGGCTGGCGGCGGGGCTCGCCATCGTCCTGCTCGGCGTCATGTTCGACCGGATCACTCAGGCGGCGGCTCGCCGCACCAGCGCGTAAGGAGCACGACACCATGGCACGACACCGGCGGGCCGGGGCGGCCGCTACGGCCGTCCTCGCCCTCGTCCTCACCGCCTGCAGCGGCGCGAAGGTCGGCGACGACTCCGCGGGCTCCGGCGGCTCGTCCGGCTCCCGCTCCTGCGGCACCTTCGACCTCGCGGTCAACCCGTGGGTGGGCTACGAGGCGAACGCGGCCGTCGTCGCGTACGTCGCCGAGCACGACCTCGGCTGCACGGTCCGGCAGAAGGACCTCAAGGAGGAGATCGCCTGGCAGGGCTTCGGGACGGGCGAGGTCGACGCCGTCATCGAGAACTGGGGCCACGACGACCTCAAGAAGAAGTACATCACCGGCCAGAAGACCGCCGTCGACGCCGGACCCACCGGCAACAAGGGGCTCATCGGCTGGTACGTGCCGCCGTGGCTGGCGAAGGAGCACCCCGACATCACCGACTGGAGGAACCTCGACAAGTACGCCGACCGGTTCCGCACCTCCGAGTCGGGCGGCAAGGGCCAACTCCTCGACGGCGACCCGTCGTTCGTCACCAACGACGAGGCCCTGGTGAAGAACCTGAAGCTGGACTACAAAGTCGTGTACGCGGGCAGCGAGACCGCGCTCATCCAGGCCTTCCGCAAGGCGGAGAAGAAGAAGGAGTGGGTCATCGGCTACTTCTACGAGCCGCAGTGGTTCATGTCCGAGGTCCCGCTCGTCAAGGTGAAGCTGCCCGCCTACGAGGAGGGCTGCGACGCCGACGCCGAGAAGATCGCCTGCGACTACCCGGAGTACGAGCTGGACAAGATCGTCAGCGCGGAGTTCGCCGAGTCGGGCAGCCCCGCCTACGACCTGGTGAAGAACTTCACCTGGACCAACGACGACCAGAACACGGTGGCCAAGTACATCGCCGTGGACCGGATGGCCCCCGAGGCGGCGGCGAAGAAGTGGGTCGAGGCCAACCGCGACAAGGTCAAGACCTGGCTCGAGTAGACCGCTGGGCAGGCCCGGTGGCCGGAGCGCGAACCGCGCCCGGCCACCGGGCCCGCATGCTTCCCGGAGCCGTTCCACGCCGTCCCCCGGCCCCTTGACACCCCAGGACACCGCGGGCACATTGAGTTGCGCGAACCGAGGCACGTTGCGCACGAAGCAACTCGAGCGGAGGTGCGGCGCGATGGCGGGACCCCGAGTGGTCATCATCGGAGCGGGCGTCGTCGGAGCGGCCCTCGCCGACGAGATCTCCGCCCGGGGCTGGACCGAGGTCACCGTCGTCGACCAGGGCCCCGTCCCCGCCACCGGCGGCTCCTCCTCGCACGCCCCCGGCCTGGTCTTCCAGACCAACCCCTCGAAGACCATGACCCACCTGGCCCGCTACACCGTCGACAAGCTCAGCTCCCTCGACGTCGACGGCACGCCCTGCTTCCTCCAGGTCGGCGGCCTCGAAGTGGCCACCGCCCCCGAGCGGCTGGCCGAACTGCGGCGCCGGCACGGCTGGATCACCGCCTGGGGCGTCGAGGCCCGGCTGCTGGACCCCGACGCATGCGTCGCCCGGCACCCGCTGCTCGACCGCGACCGCGTCCTCGGCGGACTCCTCGTGCCCACCGACGGCCTCGCCCGGGCCGTCCTCGCCGTCGAGGCCCAGCTCCGCCGCGCCCGCGCGCGCGGCGTACGCGTCCTCGACCGGCACGAGGTCCTCGACCTCCGCATCGCCGACGGCGAGATCACCGGAGTCCGCACCGACCACGGCGACCTGGACGCCGACATCGTGGTGTGCTGCGCCGGCATCTGGGGCCCGCGCATCGCCCGCATGGTCGGGATGAACCTGCCGCTGACCCCGCTCGCCCACCAGCTCGCCTGGACGGGGCCCGTCCCCGCCCTCGCCGGCCGGACCGCGGAGGCCGTCCTCCCGATCCTGCGCCACCAGGACGCCGACCTCTACTACCGCGACCGCTTCGACCGACTCGGCATCGGCTTCTACGGGCACCGCCCGATGCCGGTCGCCGCCGACGACATCCTCCCCGTGGACGAGGCCGCCGGTGGGATGCCGTCCGTCCTGGCCTTCACCGAGGAGGACTTCGCACCGGCCTGGGCCGAGACCCGCGCCCTGCTGCCCGCCACCCGGGAGGCGAAGGTCGAGGAGGGGGTCAACGGCCTGTTCTCCTTCACCACCGACAACTTCCCGCTCCTCGGGGAGTCCCCGGACGTCAAGGGCTTCTGGGTCGCCGAGGCCGTCTGGGTCACCCACAGCGCCGGCGTCGGCCGGGCCATGGCCGAATGGCTCGTCGACGGCCACTGCTCATCCTTCGACCTGCACGAATGCGACGTCAACCGCTTCGAACCGCACCAGCTGGCACCGGAGTACGTGCTGACCCGTGACTGCCGGAACTTCGTCGAGGTGTACGACATCCTCCACCCGCGCCAGCCGTCCGGGGACCCGCGCCCGCTGCGCACCAGCCCCTTCCACGTCCGCCAGCGGGAGCACGGCGCGTTCTTCCTGGAGGCGAACGGCTGGGAACGCCCGCACTGGTACGAGTCCAACGCCCCCCTCCTCGAAGGCCGTTCGATCCCCCGGCCGAACGACTGGGCGGCCCGCCACTGGTCACCGATCGTCGGCGCCGAGGCGCAGGCCACCCGCGAGACCGTCGCCCTGTACGACATGACCGCCCTCAAACGGCTGGAGGTCGGCGGCCCCGGCGCCGCCCCCCTCCTGGAGCGCCTGTGCACCGGCCGGGTCGCCAAGTCGGTCGGCTCCGTCACCTACACCCTCCTCCTCGACCACGACGGCGGCATCCGCAGCGACATCACCGTCGCCCGCCTCGGCCGCGACCTCTTCCAGGTCGGCGTCAACGGCAACCTCGACCTCGACTGGATCACCCGCAACCTCCCCGCCGACGGCACCGCCCAGGTCCGCGACATCACACCGGGCACCTGCTGCGTCGGCCTGTGGGGCCCGCTCGCCCGGGACGTCCTCCAGCCCCTCACCGACGACGACTTCTCCGACGCCGGCCTGAAGTACTTCCGCGCCCGGCGCACCCACGTCGGCAGCGTCCCGGTGACGGCGATGCGGCTGTCGTACGTCGGCGAACTCGGCTGGGAGCTGTACACCACGGCCGACCTGGGGCTGCGCCTGTGGGACACCCTGTGGCGGGCCGCCGAACCCCTCGGCGGCGTCCTCGCGGGCCGGGGTGCCTTCGACAGCCTCCGCCTGGAGAAGGGCTACCGCTCCTTCGGCACCGACATGACCTTCGAGCACGACCCCTACGAGGCCGGTCTCGGCTTCGCCGTCAGAACCGACAAGGACGACTTCATCGGCAAGGCCGCGCTGGAGCGCCGCGGCGCCGCCGTCCGGCGCCGGCTGACCTGCCTGACCGTCGACGACCCACGGTGGGTCGTGATGGGCAAGGAACCCGTGTACGACGGCGACCGCCCCGTCGGCCACGTCACCAGCGCCGGGTACGGCTACACGGTCGGCACCGGCATCGCCTACGCGTGGCTCCCGGCCGAACTCACCGTCCCCGGCACGGCCTTGCACATCGGCTACTTCGGCCGGCGCGTCGAGGCGGTCGTGGCCGAGGAGCCGCTGTTCGACCCGGCCATGTCCCGGCTGCGGGGATGAGCGCACCCCCGCGCAGTCCCCTCCGGCGGACGGAGCACCCATGAGCAGCCCCCGCACCCCGGGCGCCGGCCTCCCCGAGCACCCCGACCGGCTCTGGCGCACCCCCGACCTGAAAAGGGCGTACGACGTGGTGATCGTCGGCGGCGGGGGGCACGGTCTGGCCACCGCCCACTACCTCGCCAGGAACCACGGCATCACCGATGTCGCCGTGCTGGAGAAGGGCTGGCTCGCGGGCGGCAACATGGCCCGCAACACCACGATCATCCGCTCCAACTACCTGTGGGACGAGAGCGCCGGCATCTACGAGCACGCGCTGAGGCTGTGGGAGGGGCTGGAGGACGAACTCGACTACCCGCTGCTGTTCTCCCAGCGGGGCGTGCTGAACCTGGCGCACAGCCTCCAGGACGTCCGCGACGGCGTGCGCCGCGTGGAGGCCAACCGCCTCAACGGCGTCGACGCGGAATGGCTCGACGCCGACGGCGTCAAGGAGGTCTGCCCGATCGTCGACACCTCACCCGACGTCCGCCACCCGGTGCTGGGGGCCACCTACCAGCCCCGCGCGGGCATCGCCAAGCACGACCATGTGGCGTGGGGCCTCGCCCGGTCGGCGGACGCGGCGGGCGTCGACATCATCCAGAACTGCCAGGTCACCGGCATCGACATCACCGGCGGCCGGGTGACCGGCGTCCGCACGAACCTCGGGCCGGTCGCGGCGGGCCGGGTCGCCCTGTGCTCGGCGGGCCACACCTCCGTCCTCGCGGCCATGGCCGGCATCGAACTCCCGCTGCAGAGCCACCCGTTGCAGGCACTCGTGTCCGAACTCCTCGAACCGGTCCACCCCACGGTCGTCATGTCCAACGCGGTCCACGTGTACGTCAGCCAGGCCCACAAGGGCGAGCTGGTCATGGGCGCCGGCATCGACGCGTACCCCTCCTACACCCAGCGGGGCGCCTTCCACATCATCGAGGAGCAGATGGCGGCGGCCCTGGAACTCTTCCCGGTGTTCGCCCGCGCCCACGTCCTGCGCACCTGGGGCGGCATCGTCGACGTCAGCCCCGACGCCTCGCCCATCGTCGGCCTCACGCCCGTCAGCGGCCTCTACCTCAACTGCGGCTGGGGCACCGGCGGGTTCAAGGCCACCCCCGGCGTCGGCTGGGTCTACGCGCACACCATCGCCCACGACCGGCCGCACGCCCTCAACGTCCCGTTCTGCCTCGACCGATTCACCACCGGCGCGCTCGTCGACGAGCACGGCGCGGCCGCCGTGGCCCACTAGGGGGAGCCGACGCATGCTGCTGATCCCCTGCCCGTGGTGCGGGCCCCGCGACGAGGCCGAGTTCCACCACGGCGGCCAGGCCCATGTGCCCTACCCCGAGGACCCGGCCGCCCTGACGGACGAGGAGTGGGCCCGCCACCTCTTCTTCCGTGACAATCCCCAAGGCCCGTCCGCCGAGCGCTGGGCGCACACGGCGGGCTGCCGGCGCTGGTTCCACGCGGTCCGGGACACGTCGACGAACGAGATCCTGGCGGTGTACCGCCCGGGGGAGGAGCGCCCGTCGGCGCTCGAACCGGCGCCGGGTGTCCCGGCCTGCCGGCCTCTCGAGGACACCCCCCTTCAGGGACCGGTCCCACGGGCACAGCCCCTTGCGGAGGCCGCCCCGGATCACTCGTCCCGCCACGCGACCCGAGGCCGGACCGACCGCGGTACCCCCCTCACCTTCACCTTCGACGGCACCGTGTACCAGGGCTTCCGAGGCGACACCCTGGCCTCCGCCCTCCTCGCCAACGGCGTCATCCGCACCGGTACCAGCATCAAGCTCGGTCGCCCCCGAGGCATCTTCTCCGCGGGAGTCGAAGAGCCCAACGCGCTCGTCCAGATCGAGGAGCCCTTCCCCGAACCGATGCTCCCCGCGACGACCGTCGAGCTGTACGACGGCCTCGTCGCGAGCAGCCTCCCCGGCCGCGGACGCCTCGCCACCACCCCCGACCCCGCCCGCTACGACGCCGTGCACGCCCACTGCGACCTGCTGATCGTCGGCGCCGGCCCGGCCGGGCTCGCGGCGGCCGCCGCCGCGGCCGACAGCGGCGCCCGGGTCGTCCTCGCGGACGACCGGCCGGAGCCCGGCGGCGGCCTCCTCGGCACCGGCGACCACCTCGACTGGGTCCACGAGGCCACCGCCCGCCTCCGACACGCCCCCGAGGTACGCGTCCTGACCCGCACCACCGTCTTCGGGTACTACGACGACAACCACCTCCTCGCCGTCGAGCGCCGCACCCACCACCTCGGCGCCGCCGCCCCCGCCCACGTCGCCCGCGAACGGGTGTGGCGCGTCCGTGCCCGCCGCGTCGTCCTCGCCACCGGCGCCCACGAACGCCCGCTCGCCTTCCCCGACAACGACCGCCCCGGCGTGATGCTGGCCGCCTCGGCCCGTACCTACGTCAACCGGTACGGCGTCCTGCCGGGCCGCGAGGCCGTCGTCCTCACCACCAACGACACCGCCTACCCGGCGGCGCTCGACCTCGCGGCGGCCGGTGTGCGCGTCGCCGCCGTCGTCGACACCCGGCCCGAGGCGGGGGAGTGGGCCGCCCGCGCCAGAGCGGCCGGCATCGAGGTGCTCACCGGGCACGCCGTCACCGGCACCGACGGCACGGCACGTCTCACCGCCGTCACCGTCGCCGCGTGCGAACGCCCAGCCGCACGACGCCGGTTCACCGCCGACCTGCTGCTCGTCTCCGGCGGCTGGAACCCGGTCGTGCACCTGTTCAGCCAGTCCGGCGGCACCCTTCGCCACGACCCGGCGCTGGGCGGCTTCGTCCCCGACCGGACACGGCAGGCCGTCGAGGTCGTGGGCGCCGCCGGCGGCGTTCTCGACCTGGCGGCGGCCCTGCGGCACGGCGCGGCGGCGGGAGCCCGGGCCGTCCGGGCCGAGGGGCACCCGCCCACGTCCCCGCGCCTGCCGAGGCCCGCCCCGCAACCGCGCCCGACGCCCCCGATGGAGGTGTACGACGTCCCCGGCGACGACCCCGGCCCGCGCTTCGTCGACCTCCAACGGGACGTCACCGTCGCCGACCTGGCACGCGCCACCGGCGCCGGGCTGCGGTCCGTCGAGCACACCAAGCGCTACACCACCGCCGGCACCGCGGGCGACCAGGGCAAGACGTCCGGCGTCCTGGCGAGCGGCGTCGTCGCCGGACTGCTCGGCGTCGACGTCGCCGA
Organism: Streptomyces sp. NPDC046859; assembly: GCF_040645135.1. Taxonomy (NCBI): domain Bacteria; kingdom Bacillati; phylum Actinomycetota; class Actinomycetes; order Kitasatosporales; family Streptomycetaceae; genus Streptomyces; species Streptomyces sp. NPDC046859. The sequence continues at coordinate 104,285 of NZ_JBEYXR010000009.1, read as the reverse complement.
CCTCGGCACGACCACGTTCCGCCCGCCCTACACCCCCGTGTCCTTCGCCGCCCTCGCCGGCCGTGACCGAGGCGCCCTGCGCGACCCGGTCCGCACCACCACCCTGCACGCCTGGCACGCCGCGCACGGCGCCCTCTTCGAGAACGTCGGCCAGTGGAAGCGGCCCTGGTACTACCCCCGCGACGGCGAGGACATGACGGCCGCCGTGCTGCGCGAGTGCCGGGCGGCCCGTGAGGGCGTGGCCTTCATGGACGCCTCCACCCTCGGCAAGATCGACGTCCAGGGCCCGGACGCCGGCGTACTCCTCGACCGGCTCTACACCAACCTGATCAGCACCCTGCGGACCGGCGTGATCCGCTACGGCGTCCTGTGCCGCCCGGACGGCATGGTCTTCGACGACGGCACGGTCACCCGCCTCGCCCCGGACCGCTTTCTCGTCACGACGACCACCGGCAACGCGGCCGCCGTCCTGGACTGGATGGAGGAGTGGCTGCAGACGGAGTGGCCGGAGCTGAAGACCCACTGCACCTCCGTGACCGAGCAGTGGGCGACGGTCGCCCTGGTCGGCCCGCAGTCCCGCGCGGTACTGGCCGCCCTCGCACCCGGCCTCGCGGTCGGCGCCGAGGACTTCCCTTTCATGACCTGGCGCGACGCGGCCGTGGCGGGCGTCGAGGCCCGGGTGTGCCGGATCAGCTTCTCCGGCGAACTCGCCTACGAGATCAACGTGCCCGCGTGGCACGCGCTCACCGTCTGGGAGGCGGTGCACCAGGCCGGCGCCTCCTACGGGATCACCCCGTACGGCACCGAGACCATGCACGTGCTGCGGGCGGAGAAGGGCTACCCGGTCATCGGGCAGGACACCGACGGCACCGTCACCCCGCAGGACCTCGGCATGCACTGGGTGGTGTCCCGCACGAAGCGCGACTTCGTCGGCAAGCGGTCCCACGCGCGCGCCGACACCGCCCGCCCCGACCGCAAGCATCTGGTGGGCGTCCTGCCCGACGACCGCGACACCCTCCTCCCCGAGGGCACCCACCTGATCGCGGACGGTGTGCTGCCGGCCCCGCCGGTCCCGACCCTCGGCCACGTCACCTCCAGCTACCGCAGCGCCGCCCTGGGCCGCACCTTCGCGCTCGCCCGGGTCAAGGGCGGCCGCGAACGCGTCGGGGAGCGGCTGTTCGCGCCCGTCGGCGACCGGCTGGTCCCGGTGACCGTCGTCCACCCCGTCCTCTACGACCCCGAGGGAGCCCGCCGCGATGGCTGACCCCGCCCCGCGTAGCCCCCTGGCTCGACACAGGCACCTCCTGGCCGCCGCCACCCGTGCCTCCCGAGGCGCGGTCCGCCTGGCCGAGATCCCCTTCCTCACCCTGCTGGACGTACGCCTCGACCCGAAGGGCGCGGCGGCCGGGGCCGTGGGACTGGCCCTGGACCTGCACCTTCCCGTCCAGCCCCACACCGTCGCCCGGTCCGGGGACCTGACCGCGCTGTGGCTGGGGCCGGACGAGTGGCTGCTGGTGGCGCCGCCCGGTGGCGAGCGGCGGCTGGAGCGCCGCATCCGGGACGCCGCCGGCGACGAGCCCGTGTCCGTGGTCGACGTCTCCGCCCAGCACACCACCCTCCTCGTCTCCGGGCCCCGCGCCCGCGACCTGCTGGCCCACGGCTGCGCCCTCGACCTGCACCCGCGCGTCTTCGGCCCCGGCCGGTGCGCCCGGACGACACTGGGCCGCACCCAGGTCGTCCTGATCGCCCGTGAGCCGCACCGGGCCGGACTCTGGGTGCTGGTCCGCTCGTCGTACGCCGGTTACCTGACGGACTGGCTGCTCGACGCGGCCACGGAATATCTCCGGGACACGGCTGCCCCCTACGGCGCTACGCCCTGATGCCCCGCAGCGCCCGCGTCAGCAGCGCGACCAGTTCGTCGGCCACCGGGGGCCGGGTGCCGGGCCGGCTCACCGCCAGCACCTCCCGGCACAGCGGCGCCGAGCCGGCCGGCAGCAGCACGCGCTGGACGCCCTCGTCGCCGCGCTCCCCGGCGATCAGGGTGGACGGGATCCAGCCCACGGCGAGGCCCGCCCGGATCATCGCCAGCATGCTGTGCAGATCCTCCGTCTCCAACGTCACCTCCGGCGAGATGCCCAGCTCACCTGCCCAGCGGTGCAGCAGCCGCCGGTCGGGACTGGTCGCCGGGCCTGACGTCCACTCCCGGTCCAGGCAGTCCTCCAGGGCGAGGGGGCGGCGACCGGGCCGCCGGCCCGCGACGAGGACGAGGGGCTCGTGGCCGAGCGAGGTGAGGGCCAGCTCGGCGGACGCGACGGGCGGGTCCTCCGGGAGGTACCGGTAGGCGATGAGCAGGTCGAGGTCGCCGGACCGGACCCTGGGCAGCCCCGCGTGCGTCTCCACGATGATCAGCCGCACTCGGGCGCCCCGCTCCCGGGGCCGCAGCGCGGACAGCACGCCGGGCAACAGATGGCTCACCGCGCTCGGGTACGCGCCGACGCGCAGCTCGGCGACTTCCCGGCGGGCGATGCCGTCGGCGGCGTCACGGAAGCGGGCTGTCGCCTCGAACAGCTCCCCGGCCGCGCGGGCCAGCGACCGGCCGGCGGCGGTGAGGATCAGCCGGCTGCCCGGCCTGCGGACCAGCAGCTCGACACCCAGGTCACGCTCCAGGGCGGCGACGTGCTGCGACACAGCGGACGGCACATAGCCGAGTGCTGCCGCCGCGGCGGCCATGGAGCCGTGCTCCACCACGGCCAGGAACGTGGACAGCAGCTTCAGATCCGGCTGGTTCTTCATGACGCGCCGCCTCGCACGAGCAACCGACCCCTCATGATTCGTGAACTCTCACTTCGTGATCCATCGCTTTACGTGTCGTGCCGCCGGGTGCCAGAGTCTAGGGGTGTCCGCGACGTCCGGGCTGCCGTGCGGGCGGACGACGCGACGTCACGGACCCCTCCGGCATCCGCCGGCAGACCGCTCCCGTCGCTCCCGAAAGCCGAGGCCATGGCCATCGACCTGACCGCTCTCCGGGCCCACTTCCCGTCCCTCCGGCAGGGGCTGGCCTTCTTCGACGGCCCGGGCGGGACCCAGACCCCGCGGTCCGTCGCCGACGCCATCGCGGCCACGCTGACCGGACCGCTGTCCAACCGGGGCGCGGTCAGCCCCTCAGAGCTGAACGCGGAGCGCGCCGTCGCGGAGTTCCGCGCCGCCTACGCGGACCTGCTCGCCGTTCCCGCGCACGGAGTCGTCCACGGGCGCAGCGCCACCCAGTTGACGTACGACTTCTCCCGGCACCTGGCCAAGGGCTGGACGGCCGGCGACGAGATCATCGTCAGCCGTCTGGACCACGACTGCAACGTCCGCCCCTGGATCCAGGCCGCCGAGCGGGCCGGGGTGACCGTGCGCTGGATCGAACTGGACGACGGCACCACGGAGCTCGACCTGGCCTCGTTCGAGCGCGCGCTGTCCTCCCGCACCCGGCTGGTCGCGGTGACGGCCGCCTCGAACGTGCTCGGCACCAAGCCTCCGGTCCGCCGGATCGCCGACCTGGCCCACGAGGCCGGCGCACTGGTCTACGTGGACGGCGTGCACTACGCCGCGCACGCCCTCGTGGACGTCCCGGCGCTGGGCGCCGACCTGTTCGTCTGCTCACCGTACAAATTCCTCGGCCCGCACTGCGGTGTACTGGCCGGCGATCCCGAACTGCTGGAGACACTGCGGCCGGACAAACTCCTGCCGTCCTCCGACGCGGTGCCGGAGCGCTTCGAGTTCGGCACCCTGCCGTACGAGACGCTGGCGGGCGCCACGGCGGCCGTGGACTTCCTCGCCGTGCTGGACCCCGCGGCCGAGGGCACGCGACGGGAGCGGCTCGCGCACTCGCTGGCCTCGCTGCACGCGCACGAGACCGTGCTGCGCGCCCGGTTGGAGGACGGGCTGCGCGGTCTCGGTGACGCGGTGACCGTCCACACGAAGGCGGCCGACCGCACTCCGACCCTGCTGATGACCCTGGAGGGACACGACGCCCGTGCGGCGCAGTCCCATCTGGCGGCGCGCGATGTGGTGGCCCCCGCCGGGTCGTTCTACGCCCATGAGCCCTTCACCGCGCTGGAACTGCCGGACCCCGCACTGCGTGTGGGTCTCGCGCCGTACAACACCGCCGAGGAGGTGGACCGTTTTCTGGAGGGGCTGGCGTCCTTCCTCTGACACGGCGCGCCAAAAGGCAATTCAGGACATTTCTCACTAATCTCCGTAAACCGTGAGGGGTCACACTCTCACTTTTCGCATCCACCTCGCTCCACCGGAGATCACATGCTCAAGCTTCGCAAGGCTGCCGTCATGGTCGCCGCTCTCGGCAGCGTCAGCTTCCTCGCTGCCGGCACCGCCCACGCCGACGGCCCGCAGGGCAGCGCCTACAAGGTCCAGCAGAGCACCGAGTGCAAGTCGCACGACCTGAACATCGACGTCCTCGGTGTCGTCGGCCTGCTCAACGGCGTCCTCGGCAACGGCCTCAACGGCGAGGGCGACTCGGGCGCGCAGAACACCCACCTCGGCTCGTCGATGGGCTGCAACAACAGCGCCTTCTGAGCGAGCCCCCGCATCGCGGCAATCAGCCAGGCGGCCGGCGTCAGCCGGCCGCCTGGCTGCCGCATTTTCCGGGGCCAGAGCAGCCGAGACCGCTGACCGGTGTCCGTCCGCCGCCGAACGGCCCTGTCTCGTGGGGCCCTTGGGAGCGGGTGATCCTGCGTCACCTGAACGCCTGGCCCAGCACACGCCCTTCGAGCTCGTGTTGCGCGAGGCGCTCCAGGAACGGGGGCTGTCGGGGGAGGTATTACAGGGCGACATGCTGCCCGGCCCCGCAGGAATGGGCCGAAGCCCGTCTCCACGTGCGGATGCTGACGGAGCACCGGGGACCGGCGCCCCTGTGACACCGCGCGCTACGCCGAGGCGGCCGGGTCCGGGGAGCGGAGCACGAGCAGGGTGATCTCGCTGGGGGCGAAGAGCCGGAAGGGCGGGCCCCAGAAGCCGGTGCCGCGACTCGTGTACAGGTGGGTGCGGGTGCCGTGCCGGCTGAGACCGGCGAGGGCGGGCTGGTCGAGCCGGACCAGGTGGTGGAAGGGCCAGATCTGACCGCCGTGCGTGTGCCCCGAGAGCTGGAGGTCGACACCGGCGGCCGCCGCCCGGTCCACGAACTTCGGCTGGTGCGCCAGCAGCAGGACGGGCAGACCGGGGTCGGCGCCCTCCAGAGCCGCGGCCACGTCGGCACGGTGGCCGGCCAGGCCGGACGACTCGGCGGTCACGTCGTCCACCCCCGCGACCACGAGGGTGTCGCCGCCGCGTTCGAGCAGCAGATGGCGGTTGCGCAGCGGCTCCCAGCCCAGCTCGTCCATCAGATCGACCCAGCCCTGGGCCTCGCTGTAGTACTCGTGGTTGCCGGTGACGTACACCTTGGCCCGGGCCGCCCGCACGGTGCCGAGCGGGGCCGCCTGGGCACGGCGGCGGGCGGCGGTGCCGTCCGCGATGTCGCCGGTGTGGCAGACCAGGTCGGCTTCGAGGCCGTTCACCGTGTCGCAGACCCGCGCGGACCAGCGGGCGCGGTCGAGGGGGCCGTAGTGGGTGTCGGTGATGAGAGCGACCCGCAGGCCGTTCAACCCGGCGCCCAGCCGGGGCAGGTGAACCTCGACCCGCCGCACGCGGGGCACGCGCCGGGCCTCGGCGTACCCCCAGGCGAGCAGGGCGGCGGTGACGCCGAGGACGGCGCAGGTGACGAGCCGGGCCCGGTCCTGTCCGTCGCCGACGCCGGTCACGGCCAGAACGATCCGCAGCGGCACGCCGAGCAGAAGCGACCAGGTGAACAGCACCCAGCTGCCGCCCAGCAGCGTGTCGCCGACGATGGCGGCGCGGTCCTGCTGACGCCGCCCGTGACCGCGCGCCATGGCGACCGGCATGGCGGCGAGACCGAGCAGGAACAGGGCGGTGCCGACGAGGGTGACGGGCAGCGACCAGTGCTGGCCGGTGTGCAGAAGCACGACGCACGGCACGGCCCACAGCAGGACGGGGGCGATCGCGGGGAGGTAGCGCAACACGCGGTGCAGCAGGCGCCTCGGCTTCGGGGCGGGCGCCTCACCGTCGGCGGATCGGGTGTTGCTGGTGTCGGTCACGCGTCCCCTCCCACCGGGCTGCCGTCCCGCGCACTGTATCCCGTGGGACGCGAGGCGGCCCTGGGCGAGCCGGGCGGTGGTCGACGGGGCCTGTCGCCGAACCGTTCGGACGCCGCGGAGGAGGAAGCAGGAGCGACAGCGAGGAGCACGGCGGTGCCCACCCCGGCGGACGACGCAGGACGCCGCAGGGGAGGAGGGTCACTAGGCGTTGCTCCACCCGGTTGTGCGGGAATACGAGTCCAGCAGGTCCACCACGAAGACCAGGGTCGAGCCCGCCGGGATCAACGGCGAAGGCGACTGATTGCCGTAGCCGAGACGCGGGGGAACGATGATCTCGCGCCGACCGCCGACCTTCATCCCCCTCACTCCCCGGTCCCAGCCCTTGATGACCTTGCCACTGCCCAGGGCGAACTTGAACGGCTCACCGCGGTCCCAGGAGGCATCGAACTCCTTCCCGGACTCGAATGTCACCCCGACGTAGTGGACTCTGACCACCATGCCCGGCTTCACCTCAGCCCCGTCCCCGACGACCAGGTCCCGGATGGTCAGCTCGGTAGGAGCGTCACCCTCCGGAACGTCGACCTCGGGCTTCGTCAGTTCACTCATCGCAGCCTCATCACCATCGACCGGAAGCCGTCGCTCGGACCAGTCGGACACCTGGACCGTCGGCGCAGCAGATGGTCACGCTACCGACGACGCCGATCCCGAAGCACACCAGATCCGGTGGCCGCACGTGATGATCTTTCGCACGACCGAAGAACGCGACCGGCACGCGCGGGTCACACGGTGATCGCCGGCACGGGGCGACGGCCGAGTCGGCGAACCTGAACAGCCACTCACCCGTGCTGACCGGCTGCCCGCGGTGGGTCACCGGTGCAGGGACTCGGCGACGGCCGGGTCCTCGAGCACGGTGACGCACCAGTCGAAGTGCTCGTCACCGCCGCCCGGCGCGAAGGCGTCGCTCGTGGCCATCGCATAGGCGGCCCGGTACAGCAGGAGGTCGTCGACCGCGTAGCCGAACTCGTCGGCGAACCGCGTGGTGAGCTGCCGGGTGATCTCCGGGGCGTGCTCGGTGCCCGCAGGGAAGATGGCCGCGGCCACGGCGGCGTCGAACCGGGGGTCCCCGCCCGTGGACAGGAAGCCGTAGTCCACGAGGGCGAGCGGCCGCAGGTCGTCGTCCACCAGCACGGTCTCCGGGAAGACGTCACCGTGGACGACCGCCTCGTCGGTACGGGGCAGCGAGCGCAGCTTCCGAAGCAGCCGGGCGCGCGTGTCGTCGAAGTCTCGGACTTGCGTGGAGAGCCGCTCCGCGCACCGGCTGACCCGCCGGTCCACCAGGTCCGCCAGGGCGGATCCGAAAGTGGTGTGGCCTTCCCACAGCGGGCGTTCCTCGTCCAGCACAGGAAGATGCTTGACCTCGTCGACGTCATGGCTGTCCGCGAGGGCGCGCAGCACGCCGACCAGGCAGTCGACCGCTTCGGGCAGCACCTCGTCCGGGTCGTCGCTGCGGATCTTGCCCGCCAAGGGCTCGCCGGTCGGCTCCCGCTCCACGGTCATCGGGACACCGTCGATGTCCTCGACGGCGAGGATCTCCGGGGCGCCGAACGGCAGGTGGGCCGACGCATCGGCGTAGAAACGCTGCATCCGTCGCAGTTCGGATCCCCGTCGGCGCTCCCACACCTTGGCCACCGTTCCGTCCCCGAGTCGGTAGACGGCTCCCTCCACCGCCTCCTCGACGGGCCCGGCGTCGGGATATCCGGCGTCGACGAAATGCCGCACACGCCGGGCCGTGGTGTCCCGTGTCGCATCGGACATCTCGTGCCTCCTTCCGCCCCCGGCGTGAACCACCGGCCGGTCGGCGGGGCCGACACCGGGACCATCTCCCACGGTAGGCCCCTCGCCCGCGCCACACCCGGTGACGGAGCGCTGCCGGGCGCCACGCACCCTTGCCCGGCTCCATGGACTCCGACGCCGTCGCGTCCGGTGGGAACGACGCGACGACATTCACGAAGCCCTCCTCGGTCCCGCGACCTGCCTCATCGCACACCGACACGTCCAAGGTCTTTGTCAGGACCTCTGACGACTCGCTGCTCAGACGTGCGCCGAAAAGGGTGCCTGCCAGGCGTCTGCCCTGATCAGGCGCCCTTTCTCTGCGTCTAGAAGAAGCCGAGCTTCTTCGGCGAGTACGACACCAGGAGGTTCTTCGTCTGCTGGTGGTACAGGGGTGGCGCCGTGCTGACCAGCGGAAACGGGGGCACTCGCGTCGCTGGTGGGCAAGGTGGTCCGGGAATGGCCCGGATCTTGGGGAGACGAGTGACCATGCTTGTTCTGGGAGCCGTAGGGCTACAGCGGTTCCGTGACTCGTCGGCGAGCCCTCGAGAAGGATCAGGCGGCCGGCTCGGATGTCCAGAGCCGGCGGATGGGCCGGATCGAGTGGATCACCGGAACGAATGACGGCGCCACGTGACTCGGATGCTGCATTGCCGACGACGTTTCGTATGCACTGTTTCTGGCAGTCTGGTCCGTTGTGGGCTTGATGTGACACGGGAACGTCCCTAAGGGGTGCGCTTGAACGCGGTGAAGCGGAGCCGGGCGACGAGGAGTGCCGCAGGAGTCTCGGTCGCAGCGCTCCTGCTGCTGACAGGGTGCGACGTGCAGGGGATCTACCGGCCGGCTCGCCCTGCGTCCGGCGGCCCGTACACCTTCTACGTGAGCCCCGACGGCGACGATGAGAACGACGGCCTCTCGCCGGAGAAGCCCTGGAGGACCCTCGACCACGCCAACGACGTGCGCTTCCGGCCGGGCGACCGGCTCCGGCTCGAGGGCGGCGAGCGGTTCCGGGGCAGCGTCACCCTGGAGGAGGGCGAGGCGGGCAGTTCGACGAAGCCGGTGGTGATCGAGTCGTACGGCACCGGCCGCGCCACGATCGCGCCGCGCGGCACGTCCGGCATCACCGTGCGCGACACCGCCGGCGTGCAGATCAGGAACCTCTCGCTGATCGGCGACCGCAGGTCGCTGCGAGAGGGGGTCGGGATCGCCTTCCGCAACAGGCTCGCGGGTACCCGGCGACTCCGCCATGTCAGGATCACGAACGTGGAGGCGAGAGGCTTCCAGAACGGGATCAGCGTCGGCGCGGAGAAGGACGCTGTCGTCGGCTACGGCGACGTGCGGATCAGCGATGTCTCCGTGCATCACAATCTTGAGAGCGGGCTCGTCTTCTATGGGCCCGAGTTCGAAGCCGACCACCCTACCTACGCGCATGCGGGGCTCCGGATCGAGCGGGTCAAGGCGTACTCCAACACCGGCGACCCGCGGAGCGACAAGCGCAACACCGGCAGCGGCGTCACACTCGGTAGCGTCCGGGACGCGAAGGTCATGCGCTCGGTGGCCCACGACAACGGCTCTACCTCCGCTGCGGTCGCCGAGGAGGGCCCCGAGGGCATCTGGGTGTACGACTCCACCCACGTGGTCCTGGAGAACAACGTGTCGTACCGCAACCGCACGGGCTCACGGGTCGACGGCGGTGGATTCGGTTTCGACAACAACGTGTCCTTCTCGGTCATGCAGTACAACTTCGCGTACGGCAACGACGGGCCTGGCTTCCTCGTCTACTCCGGCCAGCCGACCGGCGCCCACAAGAACAACATCGTCCGCTTCAACATGAGCTGGGATGACGCACGGAAACTGCCTGAGTACGGCGGCATCGTCGCCTACGGGACCCGCATGGCGAACTTGGATATTTACCACAACACCGTTGTGATGCGGACGGAGAATCTGGCCTCCGCAGAGGCCGCGGGGAGCCGGCCTCCGGCGCTCAGGCTGCACGACGGCATGCGCGGCGTGCGCGTGCACAACAACATCCTCGCCACTGACGGCGGCCCCTTGATCTCCGCGCAGTCGTCGTACCGCCCCGGCACGCTTCGGCTCCAGGGCAACGTGTACTACAGCACCGGCCGTTGGTCGGTGAAGTGGGGCGCTCAGTCCTTCACAGGGCTGGGCGGCTGGCGCACCGCCTCCCGTCAGGAGACACTCGACGGCGAGCCGGTCGGCTCGAGCGAGGACCCCTGTCTTCCTGGTCTGGAGGCCCCGATCACCGACGGGGCCGGAGCCCGGAAGCTGGTGCCGCAGTGCGAGAGCAAGGGGCTCGCCGGTCTTGGGCCGCAGGCGTTGGGCATCGGCGTGGGTCCCGTCGACTACTTCGGCGACCGGATCCCGCGGGCGCTGACGGTCGGCGCCGCGCAGAGGCGCACTGCCGACTGACTCGAGCGCGCTGACCACCGAGATTCGCAGAGGCGGCCGCCCTCCGCCTGTGGACCGCCGACGGCATCGGCGACAACTCCGCGTACCGGGGTGGCCCGACAGCCTGCGAAGAACCGGCTCACCGCGCGAACCGCGGCTCGAAACGAAGCGAACCGCCGCGGGCGTGCAGGTTGTGGCATGGTTCTGGCCTGCGCTCACGGTCGAGGACCGTGAGCGCAGGCCAGAACCGGTGTGTCCACAGGCGGGGCTACGCCCCGCTGGTCGGCTGCGCAGGGGCCATGGCGGCGGCGCGGTCCAGCTCGGCTACCGGGGACGCGATCGTGGCCCGCAGGTGCTGCCTGGCCTTGGCGTCCGACTGCCGGGCCGACGACGTGGGGCGGCCCAGCGCCCTGACGGTCCAGCCGGCAGCCCGCCACTTGTCGTGGAGGAGGGCGTTCCGCCCGTCGACGAGGACCCGCTCGCGGACTACGCGGGCCAACTTGGCCGGATCCACCTCGCAGTACTGGCCCCACTCGGTGAGGTGGAGGACGATCTCAGCACCCTCGCAAGCGGTCAGCAGGTCCGAGGTGCAGCGCAGCTCCGAGTGGGCGCGCTGTGCGTTTGCGGCGCCCTGTGGGTCGTGGACTCGGACGTCGGCGCCCTGCCGATGCAGCGCCGTGGCGACAGCCAAGGCCGGTGAGTCGCGCACGTCGTCGCTGTTCGGCTTGAACGTCGCGCCCAGGACGGTCACCCTGCGGCCGGTCAGGTCGCCGCCGGCCATCTGGCGGGCGAGCGCGACGGTCCGGGTCCGCTGGCGCTGGTTGATCTCGTCGACCTGGTCGAGGAAGTCCACCACCGGACCGACGCCGAGTTCCTGTGCGCGGGCGGAGAACGCCCGGATGTCCTTGGGCAGGCAGCCTCCGCCGAAACCCAGGCCGGCGTTCAGGAACTGGCGGCCGATCCGGGCGTCGTGGCCGAGGGCGTCGGCGAGGGTCACCACGTCCGCGCCCGCGGCGTCGCAGACCTCGGCCATGGCGTTGATGAAGGAGATCTTCGTGGCGAGGAAGGAGTTGGCCGCGACCTTCACCAACTCGGCCGTGTTCGGGTCGGTGCTGATGTACGGGACTCCCGCCTCCAGCATCGGGGCGTACACCTGGCGCAGTGTCTCGTCCGCCTCCGGGCTGGTCACGCCCACGACGAGACGGTCCGGCCGCAGCGTGTCCTCGACCGCGAAGCCCTCGCGCAGGAACTCCGGGTTCCACGCCACTTCCGCCCGCACTCCGACCGGCGCGAGTCCCGCGATGCGATTGGCAAGCCGCTCGGTCGTGCCCACCGGGACGGTGGACTTTCCGACCACCAGACACGATGCGGGCAGGTGCGGGGCGATCCCGTCGACGACGGCGTCCACGTACCGCAGGTCGGCCGCCTGGGAGCCGGCCTGCTGGGGGGTGCCCACGCAGATGAAGTGGACCTCGCCGTGCACCGCCGCGTCGCGCAGGCTGGTGCTGAAGCGCAGGCGCCCGGTGGCGAGCGCCTGGGTCAGAACATCTTCGAAACCCGGTTCGTAGAAAGGTGGTCGGCCTTTTGCGAGGGACATGACCTTCTCGGCGTCGACATCGACGCCGAGTACGTCGTGTCCGACGCCGGCCATGCACGCGGCGTGCACAGCTCCGAGGTATCCCGTACCGATGACGGTCAACCGCATGCGTTGTTCTCCTGTCTGGGGGAAGCTGGGGAGCGGGGCGGAACGTGTCAGTGGACGTAGCCGTACGGGTTGTGCTGCTGGAAGTTCCACGCGTCGCGGCACATCGCGGCCAGGTCGCGCCGCGCGCTCCAGCCCCAGGCCCCTGCAATCTTCGCCGGATCGGCGACGAGTTCCGCGACATCGCCGGGCCGGCGCTCGATGACGCGGTGCGGGATCGGCCTACCCGAGGCTTCCTCGAAGGCGCGCACGAGCTCAAGGACGGAGGCGCCGCGCCCGGTGCCGAGGTTGAAGACCCGCATACCGGGTTCGTCGTCGATGTGGTCGAGGGCCACGCGGTGTCCGTCGGCGACGTCGACGACGTGGACGTAGTCGCGCACCCCGGTGCCGTCGGGTGTCGGGTAGTCGTCGCCGAAGATGCTGAGCTCGGCGCGGCGGCCCATGGCGATCTGGGTGAGGAAAGGCATGAGGTTGTTCGGCACGCCGCGCGGGTCCTCGCCGAGCAGCCCGGTGGGGTGGGCGCCCGTCGGGTTGAAGTACCGCAGCGCCAGGACCCGTAGGTCGGGCAGATGACGGCACAGGTCCGCGAGGATTCGTTCACAGGTCCACTTCGTGGTGGCGTACGGGTTCGTCGGCGCGGTCGGGGACTCCTCGGTCAGCGGGACGATCGTCGCGTCGCCGTAGACCGAGCAGGACGACGAGAACACCAGTCGGTGCACCCCGTGGTCGTGCATCGCCGAGACCAGGGCGACGGTGCCGCCGACGTTGATGTCGTAGTAAGTGAGGGGGATCTGCACCGACTCGCCGACGGCCTTCTTGGCGGCGAAGTGAATCACCGCGTCGATCGGGTGGTGCGCGAAGACGGCGTCCAGGGAGCGTCGGTCACGCACGTCAGCGATGTGGGTACCGGCGATCGGGCGGCCCGCGATCTTCGCGACGCGTTCGAGGGCCTCGGGAGAGCTGTTGGAGTGGTCGTCGAGTACGACGACCTCGTGGCCGGAGCGGAGAAGTTCGACACAGGTGTGGCTGCCGATGAAACCGGCGCCGCCGGTGACCAGGACCGTCTGGGGCACGGGAAACCTCATTTCTCGATCGGCCGTCGCGGCGGCAGTCACCAGGTGTAGAAGCCGGTGAAGTAGACAGGGAAGACGGCGACGGCGAGCGCCAGGGGAAGCAGAGACATCAGACCGGCTACGAGCGGAAGCGCAGCCGTGCGAAGCGCGCGGAAGGCGGAGACACCGGTCGCGCGCGCCATCTCCTTGACGTGCAGCCCGCCGATCGCGAGCGTCACGGCGGTGTACGAGGCGGAGCCGAGGATGCAGAGGAAGACATAGCCGACGGCCGGGCCGGTGAACTGGCCGAGCAGAGCCGAACCTGAGAGGAACGTCGTGATCAGCAGGTACGGGGAGACGGCGCGCAGCGGGAGCGGCTCCAGGCCGTCGCGCTTCTTCGGCGTCACCTTGAACGTGATCTGACGGGGTCGCAGCTTCTGCGTCACCGCGGCCAGCACGCCCCACGCGACGTAGGGCCAGCGGGAGAGCCCGAAGAGCCAGACCTCCCAGCTGAAGATCGCGGCTTCCTTGGGGCGCAGCAGGCCACGGCGGCGGCAGAGCAGCGTCAGCAGGATCAGCCAGACCGACATGCTCCAGAAGTGCACCAGAAACTCGAAATAGTTGACGTTGATCCAGGGGGCGCCGCTGATCGCGGCGATCGGCGGCAACAGGATGCCCATGACGGTGGCCACGGCGAGGAGCGGGTAGTACATCAGCGCCGCGCAGAAGCGCATCCGCAGTGTGACGGACATCCGGCCAAGGTGCCGCGGCAGCATGGTCAGAAGCATCACGCCCAGGCTGCGGGACCACTGGAACTCCTGGGTGATCATCGCGCCGAAGGTGAGAGGCCCCTCGCCGTGAGCGTCCGCGTCGATCGCGAACGCGCCCTGCCAGCCGGCCGAGCTGAGCAGGAAGGTGGTAGAGAAGTCCTCGGCGAGCTCCGGGCCGAGACCGCCGATCTCCCGCAGCGCCTGGGTGCGGACGGCGTAGTGCGAGCCGATGCACACGGGGGCCAGGCCGGCGGAGTGGCCCAGTTGGATGGGCCCGTGGAACATTGCCTCGCGCTGCAGCCTGCCGCGGGCCGCCCATGATTCGTCGGTGTTGGAGTCGCAGATGCTGGGGGCCGCGACGTAGCCGATGGCCGGGTCGGAGAAAGGACGGACGACCTCGGCGAGGTACCGGGGGCCCGGAACGTGGTCGCAGTCGAGCTGGGCGACCACGTCGTAGTGAGCGTAGCCCCAGTGGTCGTAGAAGAATGCGAGGTTGCCCTCCTTGCAGCGCGTGCGCCGCGGCCAGTCGGCCCGGTGGTAGTCGATACGGCCCCTCCGGCAGGAGACGCTGACACCGTGTGCCCGGCACCAGTCGGCGATTTCCTTGGTGGGGTCCTCGTCGCACAGCCACACGTCGTAGGCGTGCGGGAAGTCCTGGTCGAGCATTGCCTCCAGGGTGGAGCGGGCGATGTCCCAGCCCTCGGACGGGGCGCGCGTGACCACGAACGCGGTGCGGAGCGCTGGCACCGGACGGGCCGGGTCGAAGCGGCGCATACGAATCAGCGCGATGAGGAAGTGCATCGGCAGGTAGGTGAGGTACAGCAGGAGAGCGCTGTTGATGACCACCCCCGGCCAGCCGATGCGATGGGACGGCTGGAGCCACCAGACCCAGAACCACGCCAGGCAGGCCGCCCAACCGAGGGACAGCAGCACGACAAGGAAGCGATCGAAGCGCGAGAACGCCCGCACGAAACTGGAGGGTAGGGGGGCGAGCCGGCGCGCCGGCATCGCGAGGACGGGCCCGTTCGCTCCAATGGAGGCCACTGCACCGTTCGACAGGGCTCGGATCTCATCGCCCAGCGCATGCCACGCCTCCGGTGATCCCGGAGCATGGGAGGGGAGCGGTGGGTCCTTGACGGTGGCGGTCCCAGGGGCGGGACCTTGCTCCAACGACGTCATGGCAGCAAGTTCTCCAGGTTGGGCGACATCGGGCCGTGGGGTGTGGGGGAGGGGACGGGCGGCGGCGGGGCCGGGGACCACCCGGCCGGGGCGCGGGGCTCAGGCTCTCGATGTGGACGGCTCGGGTGCGGTGGCCGCCACACCGATAGGGACGGCCACCAGGCCGGGGACCGTCCGCGACGCGTCAGCCGCGGCCGTCACTGAGGCCGACGGGACCGTCTCGCTCTGGCAGCCGCGGATCGCCGCGGCCGACGAGCCGAGCCGGTCGGGGCGGGCGCCGAAGTACGCGACGGTTCGACGCAGGCCCTCCGTGATGTCGATCTCCGGCTCCCAGCCCAGCACCTCGCGGGCTCGGGTGATCACCGGGCGGCGGCGGACCGGGTCGTCGACCGGCAGAGGGTGGAAGTCCACCTCGGAGGATGAGCCGGTCATCGCCAGTACGATCGCGGCGAGTTCGGAGACAGTGCGTTCGACCGGGTTGCCAAGGTTGAACGGGCCCATCTCGGAGGAGTCGAGGAGGGCGACGAGACCACGGATCAGGTCGTCCACGAAGCAGAAGCTGCGGGTCTGCTTGCCGTCGCCGTAGATGGTGAGCGGTGCACCGGTCAGAGCCTGGGTGATGAAGCTGGACACCACACGGCCGTCGTGCGGCCGCATCCGCGGGCCGTAGGTGTTGAAGATCCGTGCGATGCCGACGTTGAGGCAGTGCGTGCGGCGGTACGCGGCCGAGACTGCCTCGGCGTATCGTTTCGCCTCGTCGTAGACGCTGCGCGGGCCGATGGAGTTGACGTTGCCCCAGTACGTCTCCTCCTGTGGGTGAACCAGGGGATCGCCGTAGATCTCGCTCGTCGACGCGAGGATGAAGCGGGCGTCATGAAGCAGAGCCAGGCGCAGCGCGTTCTCGGTGCCACGGCTGCCGACCGTGAGGGTCTCCAGCGGATGTCGCAGGTAGTCGGGCGGGGAGGCGGGGGAGGCCAAGTGGGCGACGGCGTCGACGCGGCCGGCGACCTCCACGGACACGCTCACATCGGCGTGCTGGAAGTCGAAGGCCGGGTTGGACAGGAGATGTGCGATGTTCGCGGGGTCGCCCGACGAGAAATTGTCCAGGCACACCACGGAGTCGCCGCGCTGCAAGAGCGCCTCGCACAGGTGTGATCCAAGAAAACCACCGCCACCGGTCACGACAACGCGCATGTCTTTCTCCATGAATGAGAAGTGAAATGACCTCGTGCCCCGCTCGCTCGGACAGGCGAATGGCGGATGACCGGATGAACCGACAAACGGAGCTGCCTCGAAACGTAGGATAAGCATATCGGTATATATGCCCATACTTGCGGAGGTAGATGGGTCGCTGGGCTGTGTGGCGGGTGCCGTGCGAGGGAGCGCACGGGGTCACTGCCCGGTCCGGGATTGATCCCGCTTTCGAAGGGCGTAATTTCCCAGGGTCACACGCAGGTGTGAGTTGGGCCGCGTACGCCTGATCGGTATCCATGTGTGCGCACGAGTGTCCTGGGTGTGTCGGTTCCTGTTGCCGCGTACCAGGCCCGCAGGGCGTGGCGACGGATTGGTCGGCCGCGTCACCCTGGGGCTCGCCGCCCGTCTCGGTGGCAGCGCCGTGGGCTCCAGCGGGGCACGCCTATTCGGACCCCGACGTCATCACCCGCCCTTGGGGGCCGCCCGAGCGACTGTCCGGTGGAATGCCCGGCCGGCGGCCATTGCCCGCCTATTGCCGGCCTGACCTCGTCCAGGAATCGCGGCACCGCCCAGCGTGGTTCGCCCGGGCGGGGTCACCCGAACCACCCCAAGTAAGCGGCCCGCCCCGCGGCGAACTCCGCCAGTGTGCCGCCGCCCCAGTCGTGGTCGAAGTACGACTGGTACGCGACCTCGCCCCAGGAGAAATACTCGACCATCCGATCGACGTAGTACGGGTTGTCTCCGCCGCCCGCGAAAACGTTCCCGCGGCGATACAGACCCCATTCGGAGCACACATTGCGTTTCCCCCGCGCGCGAACGAAGGCCACGTGGGCGTCGAGGCCCAATTCCTGGGACCGCATCCACGACCAGCGGTCGTCCGGGGACACCGTTGGGTCGCCCCACTTGAGGTCGTAGGCGTTCATGCCCAGCCAGTCGACGTACCCGTCCCCCGGATAATAGTCGGCGAAGGCGCGCAGCCGCCGGCCCGTCTGCACCCCGAGTGAGCTCGACAGCTCGAACGTGAAGCACGACCCGGGCGTCGCGCGGAACACGTCGACGACGTGCCGGAACAGAGCGGCGTAGCCCGCCGGGTCGTCCGTCGCCTGCCACGGGCCGATGGCCCGGTTGTTCGGCTCCCAGCCGAGTCGGACGATCGCGTCACCGTGCCCCGACTCCACCAGTGCCCGCGCCGCCCGCCCGTACGCGGCGTCGAACTCACCCGCCACTCCCCGCGCGAACGCTCCCTCGAAACCTTCGACCAGCGGCGGAACCCCGTACACGAACGCCGAGCCCGGGCGTTCGTCCCGCCATGTGTGCCACGGATCGAGCTGATACCGGCACATCCTCACCGGATCGAACTCCGCCCAACCATTGTGCGGCAGGTAGTCGTTGCCGATTTCGACGGGCCTGCCCAGTAGATCCTCGTGCCGCACCGTCGCGGCGACGGCCTCGGCGCCGAACCCCTTGTACACACCCAACAGGGCGCAGGCGGATCCGTCGACGACACACCCCCCGGGGCGCGGAACTGGCTTCGGTCCCCGCCAGGATCCCCGAGTCCGTCCCGCCGCGCGGGCACCCCCGGAGCGCGTGTCGCCCGGCCCGAAGACGGGCAGGGCTGCCTGGGCAGGAGAGTGTTCTGCCCAGGCAGCCGGCTTCACCTTTCTAGAAGAACCCCAGCTTCTGCGGCGAATACGACACCAGCAGGTTCTTCGTCTGCTGGTAGTGCTCCAGCATCATCTTGTGCGTCTCACGGCCGATCCCGGAGCCCTTGTAGCCCCCGAATGCGGCATGTGCCGGATACGCGTGGTAGCAGTTCGTCCACACGCGGCCCGCCTGGATGGCCCGGCCCGCGCGGTACGCGGTGTTGACATCCCGGGTCCACACGCCCGCCCCGAGACCGTACAGCGTGTCGTTGGCGATCTTGATGGCGTCGTCGAAGTCGTCGAACGACGTCACCGACACGACCGGCCCGAAGATCTCCTCCTGGAAGATCCGCATGCGGTTGTCGCCCTCGAAGATGGTCGGCTGGACGTAGTAGCCGCCCTTCAACTCGCCCTCGTGCTCGAGGCGTTCACCACCCGTGAGAACCTTCGCACCCTCCTGCCGGCCGATGTCGAGATAGGAGAGGATCTTCTCCAACTGGTCGTTGGACGCCTGCGCGCCGATCATCGTGTCCGTGTCCAGCGGGTGACCGGTCTTGATCTGTTCCGTCCGCGCGACCGCGGCCTCCATGAACTCCGCGTACGCGCCGCGCTGCACCAGGGCCCGGGACGGGCAGGTGCAGACCTCGCCCTGGTTGAGGGCGAACATCGTGAAGCCCTCGAGCGCCTTGTCCCGGAAGTCGTCGGCGGCCGACCAGACGTCGTCGAAGAAGATGTTCGGGGACTTGCCGCCGAGTTCCAGGGTCACCGGCGTGATGTTCTCCGAGGCGTACTGCATGATCAGCCGGCCGGTGGTGGTCTCGCCGGTGAACGCCACCTTGGCCACCCGGGGGCTGGAGGCCAGCGGCTTGCCCGCCTCCACGCCGAAGCCGTTGACGATGTTCAGCACGCCGGGCGGCAGCAGATCGGCGACCAGGCTGAGCCAGTAGTGGATGGACGCCGGGGTCTGCTCGGCCGGCTTGAGCACCACCGCGTTGCCCGCGGCCAGCGCCGGCGCCAGCTTCCACGTGGCCATCAGGATGGGGAAGTTCCACGGGATGATCTGCGCGACCACGCCCAGCGGCTCGTGGAAGTGGTACGCCACCGTGTCGTCGTCCACTTCGCCGAGCGTCCCCTCCTGCGCCCGGATCGTGCCCGCGAAGTAGCGGAAGTGGTCGATGGCCAGCGGGATGTCGGCCGCCAGCGTCTCCCGCACCGGCTTGCCGTTCTCCCAGCTCTCGGCGACGGCCAGCCGCTCCAGGTTGGCCTCCATACGATCGGCGATCTTCAGCAGGATCCCGGCCCGCTCGGCGACCGAGGTACGGCCCCACGCCGGAGCGGCCGCGTGCGCCGCGTCGAGGGCCCGCTCCACGTCCTCCGCCGTGCCCCGCGAGATCTCGGTGAACGGCTGACCGGTCACCGGCGACGGGTTCTCGAAGTACTGCCCCCGGCTCGGCGGCACGTACTCACCGCCGATGAAGTGGTCGTAACGCGCCTGGTAGGAGACGATCGCGCCGTCGGTGCCGGGCGCCGCGTAACGGGTCATCTTGCTCTGCCTCCTGGTGAAGCGCTGCCCGCCGTCGGGCAGCTCGCACCGCGAGGCTAGGAGCGGCGAGGTTGCAACCAGGTTGCGTGCCCGGCCGCGCCCACGGCGCCGCTCACCACGGCGAACGGTGCTCCCGTGCCGGTCCGGCGGTCAGTTCGCGCTCCAGCGCGGCCAGTCGCGACCGTACGGCCGGTGTCGGCCGGACCGCCGCCAGTGCCCGCCATACGTCCAGGTCGTCCTCGCCCCACGGCGCGTGCGCCCAGTCGGCCAGCAGGTCCGGGTCGCGGCGGGCGATCAGCGCCGTCCGCAGACCGTCGGACAGGCGGCGCCTGAGCCGAACCACCGCCGGTGCCTGCGAGCCCGGCAGCAGCGGACCGGCGTACGCCGTCGCCGCGGCCGTGACCGCGCCCGCCTCCAGCCGGCGTTCGACGACCGCCACGTCCGACTCCAGCGGCACCATCAGCCGGTAGGGCCGCGAACCCAGCAGCGACGGTCCCAACGTCCGGCGCAGCCGGGCCAGTTCGGCGCGCAGGGTCACCGGCGTCACCGACTCGTCCTCGTACAGGGCGCACAGCAGCTCGTCACCGGTCAGCCCCTCCGGGTGCCGTGCCAGCAGCACCACGATCTCGCTGTGCCGCCGGCTGAGCCTGATCCTGCGACCGGCGACCAGGAGCTGCGCCTCGTCCCGCCCCAGCGCGGTCAGTTCGGGCGCGCCGACCGGGTCGTCCTGGGGGCCGAGCAGCGCCAGATGCGATTCCGCCGCCCGCGCGACCGCCTGCACGAAGCCGAGGCTGTGCGGATGCGCGAGCCCGTCCCCACCCGTGATGTCCACTGCTCCGAGGACCCGCCCGGTACGCGGATCGTGCACCGGCGCCGCCGCGCACGTCCACGGCTGCACCCGGCGGATGAAGTGCTCCGCCGCGAACACCTGCACCGGACGGCCGACGGCGACCGCCGTCCCCGGCGCGTTCGTCCCCACGGCGGTCTCCGCCCAGCGCGCACCCGGCACGAAGTTCATCCGGTCCGCCTTGCGCCGGGTCGCCGGATGCCCCTCGACCCACAGCAGCCTGCCGTGCGCGTCGCACACCGCCAGCAGATGCTCGCCGTCGGCGGCGAACGTGCCCATCAGCTCCCGGAACAACGGCATCACCCGTGCCAGCGGATGCTCCGCCCGGTAGGCGCCGAGATCGCCGTCCACCAGCTCCACGCTCGCCGTGCCGTCCGGTCCGACCCCGGCCCGCGCGGAGCGCCGCCACGAGTCCGCCACCACGGCACGCACCGGCCTGGGCACGGTGCCCACCGCGGTGAAGGTCTCATGGGCGCGACGCAGCACTCGGACATGTTCGGCGGGGTCGGTCCCCGGCTCCAGGGCCACCCACGGATCGGACACTTCGGCCTCCCGGACGGCGATGCGGCTGGGGACATCGTCACGCCGGGTAGGCGCGCCGACAACCTCTTCGACGGTGCTCACTCGATCGATGTCCCGGTGACCCGGCCGCACGAGCTCTCAGGCGGCCTTGACCAGCCGTATGTAGCGGGCCCAGTCCCAGTACGGCCCGGGGTCGGTGTGGTCGCTGCCCGGCACCTCGTGGTGCCCGATGATGTGCGTGCGGTCCCTGGGTATCCCGTGCCGGGCGCAGATCGCGGCGGTGAGCCGGGCGGAGCTCTCGTACATCACGTCGGTGAAGTAGGACGGCTCGTCCACCCACCCCTCGTGCTCGATGCCGATACTGCGCTCGTTGTACTGCCAGTTCCCCGCGTGCCAGGCGATGTCGGACTCGCGGACACACTGCGAGGTGTGCCCGTCGGCGGACCGGACGACGTAGTGCGCGGACACCTTCTTCCGCCCGGCCTCGAAGAGGAACAGAGTTTTGCGGTACATGGTCTGTGTCATGTGGATGATCACCCGGTCGATCGCGCGGGCCGTCCCCGGGTGCGCGACGGTGTAGGTGCCCCCGTCAGCCGGCCGCCACTCGGCGGACGGCTGGTCAGGTCCGGGAACACGCGCACCGGCTCGCGGCTCGGGAAGTAGGACGTAGGGGACGGCGGCGAGTGCGGTCCCCCGCAGGACGTGACGTCTGCTGAGGTGGGTGCGTAGACGCTCCACGACGTGAACCGCCTTTCAGAGAAGGAGAGGTGGACCGAGGGAGGGGCGGAGGGGACCGACGCCGGCCGGGGCCGGGGCCGGGCTGGTGCGGACGGCATGTGAATCAAGGTACGCCCCGAACCAGCAGGCAGAAGGGCCGGCCGTATTTCCGTGGACCGCCCGGGAGTTGTGGACAACTCGCTCACTCACGTGAGTGAACTCGGCCCGCCTGGGCCGGGATCAGGCCCGCTGGGCCACCGAGGCCGGGTCGTCCAGCACCGCCCGCACGACCGCGTGCGCGGCTCCCAGCAGAGGACCCTCGGGACCCAGCCGGGACACGGACACGGGACAGGCGGGGCCCGCGGTCCGCCGGTCCAGTTCTGACTCCAGTGACGGCAGGAGCCATGGCGCGAGTGCGGCCAGGGCGCCGCCGAGCACCACCGTGCGGGGGTCGAGCAGATTGACGGCGCCCGTCAGCGCGATGCCGAGCGCCGTGCCCGCCTCGCGCAGCGCGCCCCGCACGGCCTCGTCCCCGTCGGCGGCCCGTTCCGCCAGCAGCCCGACCCGGTCCTCTCCCGGCTCCAGCCCGGCCGCGCGCAGCACCGCCTCCTCACCCGCGTACTGCTCGAGGCAGCCCCGCCCACCGCAGGGGCACGCGGGTCCCTCGGGCTGGACGGGCATGTGCCCCAGCTCGCCCGCGAATCCGCGCGTCCCGTGCAGCAGTGATCCGTCCACGACGACCGCGGCGCCGATGCCGATCTCCGCCGACACGTGCAGGAAGTCCTGCGGTGTGTCGTCGCCCAGCCACAGTTCGGCGAGGGCGCCGAAGTTGGCCTCGTTGCCCACCGTGAGGGGGAGGTCGGTGGTGAGCAGGTCGCCCAGGTCGAGGTCCCGCCAGTCGAGGTTCGGGGCGCGGACGACGGTCCGGGCGTCGCGGGCCACCAGACCCGGCACGGCCACGGCCAGACCGGCCGGCCACAGCCCTTCGCGGCCCGCCTCCGCGACGACCCGGTCCACGAGTTCGCCGAGTTCGGCGAGCACCGGCTCGGCGGCCCGGCCCCGGTTCGCGGTATGGCGCACGGCCCGGGCCCGTACCTCGCCGCGCAGGTCGACGGCGCAGACGGCGAGATGGTCCACGCCGACCTCCGCGCCGATCCCGGCCGGCCCGTGGGCGCTGACCGCGAGGGCCGACCCGGGACGGCCGACCCGCCCGGGTCGCTCGGGGCCCAGCTCCTCCAGCAGACCCGAGCGGATCAGCTCGTCGACCAGTGTGGAGACCGCCGCGCGGGTCAGCCCGATCCGGGAGGCCACGGCCGCGCGCGAGAGCGGTCCGCCGGCGCTGACCGTGTGCATCACCCGGGCGAGATTGCGGCGGCGCATGCCCTGCTGGGTGTCGGGCAGCGCGCGCCCGGCGCCCGCCGGGTTGGCCTCGTGCAGCGGTGCGGTCATGCCTCCGTCTTCCTCAGTGCGCCTCGGGGCTCCGCTCCAGCAGCGGGGCCGCGTCGGAGAGTACCCCGCTGATCCGGGCCAGCGTCTCGTCGTCCCGCTCCACGGCGTCCAGCACCGGCCCGCGCGAGGTGTTCCAGCGCCGGGCGACCGCGGCCGGGTCCTCGCCGGTCAGCAGCCCGGCCGCCTGGGCGGCGGCACCCAGGGCGACCAGCTCCTTGGCCTCGGGCACCTGGACCGGGCGTCCCGAGAGCCGGCGGACGGTCTGCTGCCAGGCCGTGCCCCGGGCGCCCCCGCCGATCAGCAGCAGCGGTGCCGAACGGTCCGCGTCCTCGTCCAGCACCAGGTCCAGGGCGCCCAGCAGCGCGTGCACGGCACCGTCGTAGGCCGCCTGGAGGAGCTGGCCGCCGGTCGTGTCGTGGCGCAGGCCGTGCAGCACGCCC
The DNA here is from genome assembly GCF_040645135.1 of Streptomyces sp. NPDC046859. Taxonomy (NCBI): domain Bacteria; kingdom Bacillati; phylum Actinomycetota; class Actinomycetes; order Kitasatosporales; family Streptomycetaceae; genus Streptomyces; species Streptomyces sp. NPDC046859. The sequence goes on along the minus strand of NZ_JBEYXR010000009.1, from coordinate 80,833 downwards.
GACGCGTGCGGCAGGTTCGGCGTGCGTTCGCCGTCCAGGAAGGGCAGGAAGGTGAGGCCCGAGACCGGTTCCACGGCTTCCCGGTCGCGGCCCAGCAGGGCGGCGAGCCTGTCGACCGCGAGCGTGCAGTTCAGCGTGCAGGCCAGCGGCAGCCAGCCGCCGTGCGCGTCGGCGAAGCCCGCCACCGTGCCCGTGGGGTCCGCCGGACGCCGCCGCGACACGGCGTACACGGTGCCCGACGTGCCGAGGCTCAGGACGGGCGCGCCGGGGAGCAGGCCGAGTCCCAGCGCCGCCGCCGCGTTGTCACCGGTGCCGGGCGCCACCAGGGTGCCCTTGGAGAAGGGCAGGTCGTGGCTGTCGCGCACGGTGCCCGCGACCTCGCCGGGCCGCACCACGCGCGGCAGCAGCGCCGGGTCGAGCCCGACGTGCTCCAGGATCTGGGCGTCGTACGTCTCCGTCTGCGAGGCCCACCAGCCCGTGCCGGAGACGTCGCCCCGGTCGGTGGTGCCCTGGCCCGTCAGGCGTTCGGTGAGGTAGTCGTGGGGCAGGCGCACGGCCCGGGTGGCACGCACCGACTCCGGCTCGTGCTCGGCGAGCCACGCCCACTTCGTCACCGTGAACGAGGCCGCCGGGACGGAGCCGGTCCGGTCCGCCCAGAACTTCGCGCCGCCCAGTTCATTCGTCAGGCGTTCGGCCTGCGGCGCCGAGCGCACGTCGTTCCACAGCAGGGCCGGACGCACCGGCTCGCCCCGCTCGTCCAGCGTGACCAGGCCGTGCTGCTGACCGCCGATCGACACGGCGGCCGCCTCGCGCGCGGGCTCACCGCACTGACGCAGGGCCTCGCACAGCGCGTCGTACCACTGGCGGGGGTCGCTCTCCCGGCCCGCACCCGAGGTGACGGTGTGCGGCGCCTGGCCGCTCGCGACGACCCGCCCGGTCGACACGTCGACGACCAGCGCCTTGGTGGACTGGGTGGACGTGTCCACGCCGACGACGAGCGGACCCTCGGCTGCTGACATCGGGCTCTCCCTTTTCCGCGGCTCTGCGGCTCTGACCTGCTGCTTTGTGGCTGTCCGGCGTGTGGCGACCCGGATCCGGCCCTTTCGGGGACATCGTGTCCCTTCCCAGGGACGCGTTCGCATACTAATTTGTAAACCGCCATGACGAAATAGTCGTAGCGAGTCGTTCAAGCAGTCGTCTGTAAGCAAGGAGCCGCGTCATGAGCTACCAGCCCACCCCCGAGGACAGGTTCACCTTCGGTTTGTGGACCGTCGGCTGGCAGGGACGGGACCCGTTCGGCGATGCCACCCGCGGTGCCCTCGACCCCGTCGAGACGGTGCGGCGTCTGGCCGAGCTCGGCGCCCACGGCGTCACCTTCCACGACGACGACCTGATCCCCTTCGGGTCCTCGGACACCGAGCGCGAGGCGCACATCAAGCGCTTCCGCGAGGCCCTCGACGCCACCGGCATGAAGGTGCCCATGGCGACGACCAACCTCTTCACCCACCCCGTCTTCAAGGACGGCGCCTTCACGGCCAACGACCGCGACGTGCGCCGCTACGCCCTCCGCAAGACGATCCGCAACATCGACCTGGCCGTGGAGCTCGGTGCCGAGACCTACGTCGCCTGGGGCGGCCGCGAGGGCGCCGAGTCCGGTGCCGCCAAGGACGTGCGGAACGCGCTCGACCGCATGAAGGAGGCGTTCGACCTCCTCGGCGAGTACGTCACCTCCCAGGGCTACGACCTCAAGTTCGCCATCGAGCCCAAGCCGAACGAGCCGCGCGGCGACATCCTGCTGCCCACCGTCGGTCACGCGCTGGCGTTCATCGAGCGCCTGGAGCGCCCCGAGCTGTACGGCGTCAACCCCGAGGTCGGCCACGAGCAGATGGCCGGGCTCAACTTCCCGCACGGCATCGCCCAGGCGCTGTGGGCGGGCAAGCTGTTCCACATCGACCTCAACGGCCAGTCCGGCATCAAGTACGACCAGGACCTGCGCTTCGGCGCCGGCGACCTGCGCTCGGCCTTCTGGCTGGTCGACCTCCTGGAGAGCGCCGGTTACACCGGTCCCCGGCACTTCGACTTCAAACCGCCGCGCACCGAGGACCTCGACGGCGTGTGGGCGTCGGCCGCGGGCTGCATGCGCAACTACCTGATCCTCAAGGAGCGCGCCACGGCGTTCCGCGCCGACCCGGAGGTCCAGGAGGCCCTGCGCGCCGCCCGTCTGGACGAGCTCGCCCAGCCGACGGCGGCGGACGGCATCAAGGGCCTGCTCGCCGACCGTGCCGCCTTCGAGGAGTTCGACGTCGACGCGGCCGCCGCGCGCGGGATGGCCTTCGAACGCCTCGACCAGCTCGCGATGGACCATCTGCTGAGCGCCCGCGGCTGACCACGCGCACGTGTGTGCGCACCGCCGGTCCCCCGACAGGCGGTGCGCACACGATGCCGGGGTGGCCGTCCGGACGCGGCCACGCACCGAGCGGATTGTTCCGGAACCATGAGATCCGTGGCCCGGAGCGGTCCCAACTCCCTTACAGGGGTCGCGGATCAGCCGTCGCGTTGCCACCCTTGACGGTATGGCCACGCCACCCGTACCCCCTCAGCCGCCAGGACCGCCTCCCGGTCACACCCCACCGGGCGGTTTCGACCCGCCCGCCGACGGCTACGGCAGCGGCGGTCCGCCCCCGTACGGTGGCGGCGGTCCCAGGCGCCCACGCAATCCGCTCGTCGTCCTGCTCGTCGCCGTGCTCGCCGTCGCCGCCGTGGTGGGGGCCGTCCTGCTGGTCACGGGGAACGGCGACGACACACCCGATGACGGCTCGCCGTCCGGCACCAGTACCAACACCTCGCCACGGCCGTCGCTGAGCATCCCGAGCCAGTTGCCCAGCGAGCTGCCCACCTCGCTCCCGTCAGGCTTCCCGACCGATCTGCCGAGCGGCTTCCCGACCGATCTGCCGAGCGGGTTCCCGAGCGGTCTGGAATCGCTCCTGCCGTCCCTGGAGGACGCGTTGCCGTAGTCAGGTGCCCTCGCTCGCCCGGGTGCCGTCGGGCTGGTGAGCGACGCCGTCGGGTTCGGCGGCGGCCAGTGCCGTCGCCGGATCACGCGCGGGCGCTCCCGCGGGCACCCATCGGCCCGCCTCCTCCCGGTAGGGCCACCAGCGTCCGTCCCTTCCCAGGCGCAGCTGACCGTTGGAGCCGTCCACGGTCCACCGGTTCCCATCGCGCCGCAGCGGCGGCCGTTCGTCCTCGTCCCACGCGGCCTCCAGGGCGGTACACGCGCGTGCCAGTGTCTCGCCCTCCACCCGCCACTTCTCGTCGAGCACGCACAGGGCGGCCTCACCACCGAGCCGCCACGCGCGTACGGCCACGCCCAGCCCGTCGCGCCCACGCCCCGAACCGTCGGCCAGCCGCTCGGTCACGCGTGTGTCCGAGGTGCCCGCGGCCAGGCGTACCGCGTCCTGGGCGAGCGTCGATTCCGGGGCCGCGGCCGGGCTTCGCGGGGTGTCCCGAAGCGCCTCCGCGAGCAGGCGGTGCGCCTCGACGGCCGTCGCGGCGGCCAGGACCTCCAGGGCCTCGGGGTCGACGTCCGCGTCCGGCGCGGTCCCGGTGTCCAGTGAGGGCGGCACCCCCGGGTGCCCGGGCAGTCCGGGCAGGGCGGGCAGCGGCGGCAGGACGTCGCCGGTCGCGTACGCCTCGGCGGCGTCCACTCCTGGCCGCGCGCGGGAGGCGGAGGAGTCCCGCACCTCGCCGGTGGAGGCCGTGTCGCCGCGGGCCTGGAGATCGGCCAGGAGGACCCGTTGACCGCGCCCGCGCATCAGGAACAGGACGAAGGGATCCTCGTCCAGCAGCCGTGCCACCTGATAGCACAGGGCGGCCGTGTGCTCGCAGTGGTCCCAGGCGTCGCAGGCGCACTCGGGTTCCAGGTCGCCCATTCCGGGCAGCAGGTCGATCCCCGTGACCGAGGCGTCCTCCACCAGGTGCGGGGGCATCTCCCGGTCCAGCAGGGCCGCCACGTGACCCGCCCGTTCCACCGTCATGTCCAGGAAACGGCCCCACTGGCGCTCCGTCAGCGGCTCCACCAGGACGTCCGCCCGGTGCACCGCCCGGTCGCGGCCCCGCACCATGGCCGTGATGCGCCCGGGCCGAACCGACACGGCACCGACCGCGCCCGCCCGCGCGAGCCTGCGCCCCGCCTTGAGCTGCTGGAGGTCGAGTGCGGACTCCTCCAGCGCCGTCAGCCAGGCCTGCCCCCACCAGGTGACGGCGAACCCCCTCCCACGCGCGGGAGGGAACGCGGCGAAGGTGCGCTCCACGTCGGTGCCGCGCCCGGCCGTTGCGTCCTCGTGCCCGGTCATCGGATGCCCCTTCGCAGTTCCACCAGATCGGCCAGCTCCGCGTCCGTGAGCTCCGTCAGGGCCGCCTCACCCGCGCCGAGCACGGCGTCCGCCAGCGCCTGTTTGCGGCTGAGCATGCCGGCGATGCGGTCCTCGGCGGTGCCCTCCGTGATCAGCCGGTGCACCTGTACCGGCCGGGTCTGGCCGATGCGGTACGCGCGGTCGGTGGCCTGAGCCTCCACCGCCGGGTTCCACCAGCGGTCGTAGTGCACGACGTGCTCGGCGCGTGTGAGGTTCAGCCCGGTGCCGGCGGCCTTCAGCGACAGCAAGAAGACGGGCATGTCACCGTCCTGGAAGCGCCGCACCATGCGCTCGCGCTCGGCCAGAGCCGTACCGCCGTGCAGGAACTGTGAGGCGATGCCCCGAGCCGCCAGGTGCCGCTCGATCAGGCGTCCCATCCCGACGTACTGGGTGAAGACCAGCACGCTCGCCTCCTCCGCGAGGATGGTGTCCAGCAACTCGTCGAGCAGCTCCAGCTTCCCGGACCGTCCGGCGATCCGCGGCCGTTCCTCCTTGAGGTACTGCGCCGGGTGATTGCAGATCTGCTTCAGACCCGTCAGCAGCTTCACGATCGCACCGCGCCTCGCCATGTCGTCGGCACCGGCGATCGCCGCGAGGGCCTCCCGGACCACGGCCTCGTACAGGCCCGCCTGCTCCGCGGTGAGCGACACCGTGCGATCCGTCTCCGTCTTCGGCGGGAGCTCCGGCGCGATCCCCGGGTCGGACTTGCGGCGGCGCAGCAGGAAGGGCCGCACCAGGCGGCTGAGGCGTTCCCCGGCCGCCGGGTCCTGACCGCCCTCGACCGCGTCGGCGTACCGTCCGCGGAACGTGCCGAGGTGGCCCAGCAGACCCGGTGTCGTCCAGTCGAGGATCGCCCACAACTCCGAGAGATTGTTCTCGACCGGGGTGCCCGTGAGCGCCACACGCGCGCGTGCGCCGATGGAACGCAACGCCCGCGCGGTCGCCGAGTACGGGTTCTTCACGTGCTGGGCCTCGTCGGCGACGACCATGCCCCAGGGGAGCGTCGCGAGCCTGGGCGCGTCCTGACGCATCGTGCCGTACGTGGTGAGCACGAACTCGCCCTCCGTCACGGAGGCGAGGTCGCGCCGCGCACCGTGGAAGCGGCGCACGCGCGTGCCGGGCGCGAACTTCTCGATCTCGCGCTGCCAGTTGCCCATCAGGGACGCAGGGCAGACCACCAGCGTCGGTCCCGCCGACGCCGGGTCGCCCTGCCGGTGCAGATGCAGCGCGATCAATGTGATCGTCTTGCCCAGACCCATGTCGTCCGCCAGGCAGCAACCGAGTCCCAGGGACGTCATCCGGGCCAGCCAGCTCAGGCCCCGCCGCTGGTAGTCGCGCAACGTGGCGGCGAGGGCGGACGGCTGGTCCACCTGCTCCTGGCCTTCGGGGTCCGCGAGGCGTTCCCGCAGCGCGGTCAGCCAGCCTGTGGAGCGCACCTCCACCTGGCGGCCGTCGACCTCGATCGACCCGGTGAGGGCCGCGCCGAGCGCGTCGATGGGCGCCAGATCGCGGCTCTGGCGCGCGTGGGCTCGCCGCACGTCCCGAGGATCGACGAGGACCCATTGGTCGCGCAGACGCACGACGGGGCGGCTCGCCTCGGCGAGGCGGTCCAGTTCCTCGCGCGTGAGCCGCTGGTCGCCCAGGGCGAACGACCAGTCGAAGGAGAGCAGCGCGTCGGAGGACAGGAACGACGGTGCGCCGGAGGTGAGCGCGCCTGCCCGGGCCGTGCCGTCCGACGGGCCGATCACCGCGCCGGTGGTCAGCTCACGGGCGAGGCCCTTCGGCCAGTGCACCTCGACGCCGATCCCCGACAGCCGGTGGGCGCCGTCCCGCAGCAGGTCCGTCACCTCGTCGTCGGCGAGGTCGACGGCGTCCGGGACGGCCGCGGACAGCAGCGGCGACAGAGGAGCCCAGACCCGGGCGGCGCGGCGCAGTGCCAGCAGCGTGTCCATACGCGCGCGGGGCTCGAACACGGCGGACCCGTTCCACACCTCCACCGCGTCCGCGACCAGCGTCGGATCGCTCACGCCGTGCACCTGGAGCACGGCTCGGAAGGACGGCGCCGGGGGGTCCTCGGACGCGTTGTCCGTCGCGTCGGCACCGGTGAACTCCACTCGCAGGGAGAGCCGTACGCCCGCGTCGTGGCCGGCCGCGACGTCGGCGGCCCAGGCGCTGAGCCCCGGCAGGTGCTGCGGTGGCGTGTCCGCGTACGCGGGACCGCCGGTGACGAGCGGCGCCGCGGGGGAGCGCGGCAGCGCGTCGGCGACCGCGTCCAGGAAGGCCCGGACCAGGTGCTCGGGGTCCGGCAGCCTCAGCGGTTCCTGACCGGGCAGCGGCACCGCGTGCGCCTCGGGCGGCATCGCGGCCGCGAGGAGACGGACGCGTTCGACGTCCTCGGGGTGCAGCGGCCCCGCCCGCCAGGCGTCGTGGTCCTCGGCCGAGAGGCCGGGCAGCAGCAGACCGCGGGCCACGACGTGCAGAGCCAGGACGGTCGCCGTGCCCCAGAACACGCCGGCCCGGCCGGCCCGCGGTGACGTACGCGCGCGTGTGAGCACGGGCAGCGCGGCACGGACGGGAAGCAGCAGGGCCGGCACCTTCGCCGGCTCCACGCCGTCCTCACCGGGTACGACCACGGACAGCTCCTCGACGCTTCCGTGCGGGAGGCGGGGTACGGTGCCGCCGCCGGTCCGCCAGAAGGCGACGCGACCCGCGCGGGCGGGAGCGCCCGGGAGGAAGACGATGTTGCAGGACGACGGATCGGGGAGGTCGGATGACGTCGCCTTTGCCTCGGGAAGCGTCGGCACGACTGAGCAGCACTCCTCAAATTTGACTACCGGGAGAGAGTCGCCGACAGTACACCATCCGTCCGCCCAGCGGGTACGGTCATGATGTGACCCAGGTCACCGATCTGATGGGCGGTCGAGTCGAGTTCCCAGGTGCGGCGAGGAGCGTCGGAACGGCCTCGCGGCGACTGCGGACCGGCCCGGCCCTTCCCGACTCATTCCCGACCCATTCCCGACCACTAGGGGTCGCACCTCAGGGTCGTCTCAGGGGTGCGGTGTGGAACTGCCGGACGCACGGACCCGTTTTCAGGTCAGAGAGCGGCAGCGGCCGCGAAGGAGGCGACGCACATGTCGAAGAACGCGAAGATCGCCGCGGGAGGAGTGGCGGTCGGCCTCGTCCTGCTGATCTGGCTGCCCTGGTGGGCGGCACTGCTGATAGTGCTGGGAGTGCCGGCCGCCGCCTACCTCACGCTCGACCCGTCACAGCGGCGCAGGCTGCGCCGCGCCACCCGCAAGGAGCTCGGTCGCTGACCGGCCCCCTGCCGGCGGCGGACCAGGCAGTTACAGCGCGCAGGACAGGCAGTTACAGCGCGCAGGAGTTGACCACGTCGCCGTCCACAGGCTTCGCGACCGTCTGGTCCGCGGGCGGACGCACGCCTCGCTCCACCCACGAGACAAGCTTGTCGAAGGCGGACCGGTAGCAGGGCAGGATCGGGCGGAGCCGGTCCGGATAGGTGTCGTACAGGCCGTCGACATGCGTGCCGCCGGCGACGGTGACATAGCTGTGCAGCCGGCTCCGTCCGCGTCCGTCGACCATGCGCGCGTACACGTCGGAGTCGGCGGCCTTCGGCAGCAGGGTGTCCAGATCGCCGTGCAGGGTGATCAGGGGGCGGCCGATGCGTCCGCTCAGGGCGACGCGGGCCACGGCGCGATGCACGGAGGCGGGCCGGGAGGCGTAGTCGTAGGAGGCGTCGGAGGCGCAGGGTGCCAGGATCTCCTCAGCGGTGGTGCCGGCCGAGGCTCCCGGGCAGGCCGGGTCGTACGCGGGGTCGAACTCGGCGCGGTAGATCTTCTGCGTGACACCCCAGTACGCCCGCTCGTGATAGGGCCACAGGAATTCGGAGCCGCGGGCGAAGCCGGCCGCGTACAGGTCCTCGTCGCGTGCGGAGCCGAGCATGCGTGCCACGGCGGTCGGCAGGGAGGTGAGGAGACTGGGACCGTGCGCCGTCCACAGCGCGCCCTCCCAGTCGACGCCGCCGTCGTAGAGCTCGGGGTGGTTCTCCAGTTGCCAGCGGGTGAGATACCCGCCGTTTGAGATGCCGGTCATGTACGTCCGGCGGGGAGCCTGGCCGTACCGCTGGGTCACGGCCTTGCGTGCGGCCCGCGTGAGCTCGGTGGTGCGTCTGTTCCACTCGGCGATCGCGTCGCCGGGGCGCCGGCCGTCGCGGTAGAAGTCGGCGCCGCTGTTGCCCTTGTCGGTCGCCGCGTAGGCGTATCCCTGCGCCAGCACCTGGTCGGAGATCGCCGTGTCCGTCGCGTACTGCTTGCGGGTCCCCGGCGCCCCGGTCACCACGAGGCCGCCGTTCCAGCGGTCCGGCAGCCGGATCACGAACTGCGCGTCATGGTTCCAGCCATGCGTGGAGTTGAAGCGGGAGGAGTCCGGGAAGTAGCCGTCGACCTGGACCCCGGGAACCCCCGACGGTGTCCGGGTGCCGCGAGCCGTCAGCCCGGCCTGGTCGGCCATGTCGGTGTACGGCGTACCGGCGAGGCCCGTCGTGGTCAGATCCGCGAGACACGCGGCCTGCTGGAAGGCGGCACCCGGTACCCGCAGGCGGTCCTGGCGGGCGCAGTGCTGCTCGCCCCCCGTCGCGGCCGCGACGGGTCCGGGAGCACCGAGGGCCGCGGCCAGCAGGGTGGCGGCGAGAAACGGAACAGCTCTGGTCAGGCGCATGGCAGCACTCCTGGCGGAAGGGACGAGCACATGAGGGAAGCAAGCCTCGAGGGCTGCCCCATGGTGCGGTCCGGGCTCCGCCTCCTCCATGGGTTGGCACCACATGGAACGCCGCTGCCGAATGGGTCCCCACGACAGGGGGTCGGTCGTGTCCGCATGCGGCGGGCGGAAGCCACCGCTGGACGGCGCGGACGCATGACGTCCCGCCGGCGGAAGGACCGTGCGTCAGCGCGTCAGCAGGCTCAGCTGGGGCGTACCGCCATCTTGTCGAGCGCCTCCAGCAGCCCCGGCAGCTCCGGTCCGCGGCCCACCGGCAGGACCTCGCCGGGCTCGTCGTCCAGCAGCACGAACGCGATGTCGTCCGTCCGGGCGACGAGGGACCAGCCAGGGCCGTCCGCCCGCAGGGTGCGGGCGTCGCCGGAGGCGAAGGACGAGCGGACGCGGCCCAGGGGCGGCGGGGAGTCCACGTACGCGCGTGCCTCGGCCAGCACCCGCCGGATACCGCTGTGGCCTCCCTGGGCGGCAGGCTTGTCCTCGCTCCGCTCGTCCTGCTCGCCCTCCTCCGGCGCCCCGGTGGCGGCGGCAGCGCTTCCGGCCGCGGCGAAGGCGTCGTCGTCGATCTGCTCCCGCCACATCGCCCACTGGAGGGCGATCTCGTCGGCGCCGAGCCGCCGCTGGGCCGGGCCCCACACGCTCGTGTCGGGCGGTGCCAGCGGCGGGCCGTCCGCGATCTCGGGGTCCGGGTCGTGCGGTGCGGGCACGTTGGGGGCGGCCACGGCGACGGCGAGCGGCCAGCCGGGAAGGGCGGCCACGACGGTGCGCTCGTCCGGCGACAGGTCGTACTCCATCCCGCAGTCCCAGGACGCGATCGCCACGGCCACCAGGGAGACGTCGTCGATGACCACCGTCCACCGGGCACCGTCGCCGTCCTGGCCGAGCACCAGGCCGTAGCCCTCCGCGAGCGGCGCGAGTCCGAGCGCCGCGCAGGCCTCCGGATAGTCGTCGCCCAGCACGCTCGGGAACTTCGCCGGCGTCAGCAGCACCGCCGTGAGCACATAGAGCGCATCGTCCGCGGCGGCGACGGCCTCCTCGTCCGTCCCGGCCATCCCAGCCTCCCCATCGGTTCGTCCATCGGCGCGCACCCTAGTGCGCCCGCAAGCCCCTTGTCACGACTCCGAGACACCCCGGGCCTGCAGGTTTCCGGCCGCACGGGGCGAAATCGACCGCGAACGGCACCCATGGCGCGGCCTATGTCACGTGGTAGGGAGCCCCAGGAGCGCTCGCGCGACGGCCTGCGGGGACTCCTCGCGCTCGCGGGCGAGCGTGAGGACGGCCCGGCAGGCCAGCTCGCTCACTCCGAAGGACAGGGCTTCCGGTGACACCCAGCCGCTGGCCTCGTCGATCCGCTCCTGGTCGTCCGCCGCGCGCGCCGAGACGTACACGGCGGCGGCCTCGAACAGATTGTGCGTGCCGGAGTCCTTGCCGCTGTCCGGCTCCAGACGCAAGGAGCGGAAGACTCTGGCGCACGACTCGCGCAGTCTGCTCCACATGTGGGCACCTTCCCCCTGTAGGACGAATGACCGTGCAAGGCGAACGAGAGTGCGGACGAACGAACGTGACGAGGGACGCGAACGCTCGTCCAACGGTCCCAAAGTAGGAGTTGCGGTCGCCGCCGCATAAGGGGGCGTCGCCGCCGCGGCGGCCGCCGGGCGCCGCCTCAGGGCCGGCCGCCATGGGCCGGCCGCCCCCGAGAGGTCAGGACGTCCGCGTCGCCAGGGCCAGGAAGCGGTCGTCCTCGTCGACGTACGACGTCATGTGCCACCCGGAGCCGGCCAGGAGTGGCCGCAGGTTCGCCTGGGCGCGCAGGTCGTCCGGGGTGAGCCGGCGGCCGTGCCGGGCCGCCAGCGCCGCCCTGCCGATCGGATGGAAGAGGGCCAGCGTGCCGCCGGGCCGCACGACCCGGGCCAACTCGCGCAGGTTGTCCGCCGGCTGCGGCAGGTGCGCGATGAGTCCGGCCGCGAACACGGCGTCCACCGATCCCGGCCGCAACGGCAGGGCGGCCACGTCGGCGAGCAGCAACCGCCCGTCACGGTCGCGTCCGGCGCGCGCGGCGGCCTCCAGCATGGCCGGGGTGAGATCGACGCCCAGGACCACGCCCGAGGTGCCCACCGCGGCGCGCAGCGGCGGCAGCGCGCGGCCGGTGCCGCAGCCCGCGTCGAGCACACGATCGCCCTCGCCCAGTCCCAACTCGGCGACGGCCGCCGCGTAGGCGGGGCCGTCGTCCGGGAACCGGCTGTCCCACTGGGCGGCGCGGGCGGTGAAGAACTCCTGCACGTCTGCGTGGTCGTCGCTCATGCCCCGCATGATCCCTCACCAGCACGAGTGACGCCGCTGTGCACACGTTCGAGCCTCATGCGGTCGTTCCGGCGCATCTCCGGGTCATATTCCAACACCTTTCGAAATGCGCCCCCTTCGTGCTCCCGTGCCCCGGCTAGCGTCCCGGGGCCATGGGACACCTGGACCACGCCGCCCTCGGCTGGCTGACCCCCGCCTTGTCGTACGTGATGGCGTGCACGGGCGCCGCGCTGGGACTGCGCTGCACCGTGCGCGCGCTCGGCGCCACCGGCCGTTCCCGCCGGAACTGGCTCGTCACCGCGGCCTCGGCGATCGGCACCGGCATCTGGACCATGCACTTCGTGGCCATGCTCGGCTTCAGCGTCAGCGGCACCGACATCCGCTACGACGTGCCGCTCACCGTCCTGAGCCTCCTCGTCGCCATGGCCGTCGTCTGCGGCGGTGTCTTCGCCGTCGGCTACAGCAAGGACCGGACGCGCGCGCTGTTCCTCGGCGGCCTGACCACCGGGATCGGTGTGGCGAGCATGCACTACCTGGGCATGGCCGCCGTACGGCTCAACGGCGACATCACCTACGACCCCGCCCTCGTCGGGCTCTCGGTCCTGATCGCCGTCGCCGCGGCGACGGCCGCGCTGTGGGCCGCGCTCAACATCAAGTCCCCCGTCGCGGTCGCCGTCGCCTCCCTGATCATGGGCGCGGCGGTCAGCAGCATGCACTACACCGGGATGCTCGCGGTCCGTGTGGACGTCGTCCCGGCCGGCGGGGTTCTGCCCGGGGCCACGGCGATGCAGTTCATCTTCCCCCTCGCCGTCGGCCTCGGGTCCTACCTCTTCCTGACCTCCGCCTTCGTCGCGTTGTCGCCCGCCACCGGGAGACGTGAGGCGCCCGCGCCGGCCCCGCGCGCCGTGGGACGGACCACCGGCTGACCGAGCCCATGGGGCCCGCGCGGCCCACCGGAGCAGGTCCCCGAACCACTCCCGATCGAGGAGGCCATGCGTACCCCCCGTAGCAGCACCGCAGCCGACGCCGGACCCCCGTCCCCGCCTCCCGTGCGAGGACGCCGCGCACACGCCGGACCGCCGGCCGACGAAGGCCCGGAGGACTCACCGGGCGCGAGTTCCGGCACCGCGCCCCCGCGCGCCCTGCGTCCCCGCACGGTCCGCGCCAAGGTCGTCTGCCTGCTGATGGTCCCGGTCGTCTCGCTGCTGGCCCTGTGGGCCTTCGCCACGGTCACCACGGCGCAGGACGTCGCCCGGCTGCGCCAGCTCCAGCGCGTCGACGACGGGATCAGGGACCCCGTCACGGCCGCCGTGGCCGCGCTCCAGGCCGAGCGCACGGCGGCGGTGCGGTACGCGACCGATCCGTCCGAAGGCCGTGCTGCGGACTACAGGCGGCTGGCCGGGGACAGCCGCGAGGCGGTGGCGAAACTGCGGCTCGGGGAGCGCAACACGGTCGCCGACGGCGAGGAGTTCCCCACCGGGGTGGCCTCACGGCTCACGACCTTCGTGACGGGCGCGGAGCGGCTGAGCGTGGTGCGGGACGACGTCCTCGACCGCCGCTCCGGCTGGCAGGGAGCGTACGGGCAGTACACGGGGACCATCGAGAGCGCCTTCGCCGTGCTGGGCGCGCTGACCGGCGTCCAGGACGCCGACCTCGGCTCCGACGCGCGCGTGCTGCTCGAATTCGCCCGCGCGGGAGAGGCGCTCGCCCAGGAACAGGCGGTGCTGGACAGTGCCCGCCTCGCCGGACGCCTCGACGGCACGCGGCTGAGGCTGTTCACCGGCGCCGTCGGGACCCGCCGTACCCTCACCGACTCCGCCGTCGCCGATCTGCGCGGCGCCCAGCGCACGGCCTGGCGGCGGCTCGCCACCGGCGACGACTACGCGGCCGTCACCGCCCTGGAGGACACGGTCACCGCCGCCCGGCCCGGCTCACCGGCGCCGACGGCCGACGCGGGCCCGGGGGCCGGGTGGAGCACGGCACACGCACGTGTGCAGGGCGCGATGCGCACCATCCAGCAGGACGCCGGACGCGCGGTCGCGGACCGCGCCGACCCGTTCACCCGGGGGCTGCTCACCCCGGCCGGCACCGCCGTGCTCTTCGGTCTGCTCGCCGTCGCCGCCTCGCTCGTCATCTCCGTGCGCATCGGGCGCGGACTCGTCGTGGAACTGGTGACCCTGCGGGACACGGCTCTGGAGATCGCGCGGCACAAACTCCCCGAGGCCATGCGGAGACTGCGCGCCGGTGAGGAGATCGACGTCCGCAGCGAGGCGCCGCCCGGGCCGTCGGCCGAGGACGAGGCCGGACAGGTCGGCGAGGCCCTGAACACCGTGCACCGCGCGGCCCTGCGGGCGGCCGTGGAGCGCGCCGAACTCGCCAGCGGCGTCTCGGGGATCTTCGTGAACCTCGCCCGCCGCAGCCAGGTCCTCGTGCACCGCCAGCTGACCCTGCTGGACAGCATGGAGCGGCGCAGCGACGACCCGAACGAACTGGGCGACCTCTTCCGGCTCGACCACCTCACCACGCGCATGCGGCGCCACGCGGAGAGCCTGATCATCCTCTCCGGTGCGGCTCCGGGGCGAGCGTGGCGGATGCCGGTCTCCCTCACCGACGTGGTGCGTGCGGCCGTCTCGGAGGTCGAGGACTACGCGCGCGTCGAGGTACGGCAGCTCCCCGAGGCGTCCGTCCTCGGTGCGGCCGTCGCCGACCTCACCCACCTCCTGGCCGAACTCGTCGAGAACGCGGCACAGTTCTCGCCCCCGCACACGCGTGTGCGCGTCACCGGCGAACCCGTGGGCAACGGGTACGCCGTCGAGGTCGAGGACCGCGGCCTCGGGATGGGCAGGGAGGCCCTGGCCGAGGCCAACCGGCGCATCGAGCAGTCCGAGGCGCTCGACCTGTTCGACAGCGACCGGCTCGGCCTGTTCGTGGTCAGTCGGCTCGCCTCCCGGCACGGCATCAAGGTGCACCTGAGCACCTCGCCGTACGGCGGCACCACCGCCGTGGTGCTGCTGCCCACAGCCCTGCTGCACGACAGCCCGGCGGAACGTTCCAGCCACGACGCGGCCGACGCCGAGCGGCCCGACGAACACGACTACGCGCGCGTGCCCGTCACGGGACGGCGCCAGGAGTCCGTCCCCACCACCGCCGAACGCCCCGCCCTGATGGCGCCCGCGCCACCCGCGCCCGAGCCGACCCGCACCTCACCCCCCGGAGTCACGACGTTGCGAGTTCACCGGCCCCCGGACGACTCCCGCGTCACCGACGACCTGCCACGCCGGGTCCGGCAGGCGAGCCTCGCGCCTCAGCTGCGCGAACGCCACGCCGACGACCCCGCGCGGACCGCACCGGCGGACCGGCCCGACCACGGGCGCACCCCCGAAGTCGTCAGGGACCGCATGGCCGCGTACCGCGACGGGTGGGCGCGCGGCGGCGGCAGGCCGCCCGGCCGTGGTACCCCATCCGACCCCGCAGAGCGCCACGACGGCAGCGAAGGAGATTTCGCATGATCCCGGACCCGAGCATGAGGGCCGCCGGCCGGTCCGGCGAACTCGACTGGCTGCTGGACGACCTGGTGGCGCGGGTGAGCGAGGTGCGGCACGCCGTCGTGCTCTCCAACGACGGGCTCGCTGTGGGCTCGTCGTCCGATCTGCGCCGCTCCGACGCCGAGCATCTCGCCGCCGTCGCCTCCGGGTTCCACTCGCTGGCCAAGGGCACCGGCCGCCACTTCGGGGTCGGCGGAGTGCGCCAGACCATGGTCGAGATGGACGACGCCTTCCTCTTCGTGGCGGCGGCGGGCGACGGTTCCTGCCTCGCCGTCCTGACCGCGGTGACCGCCGACATCGGTCTGGTGGCCTACGAGATGGCACGCATGGTCAAGCGGGTCGGCGAGCACCTTCGCACCCCGACCCGCACCACCACCCGGCCGCCCGCCGGGGCATGAGACGGAAGGGCGGCCGGCGCAGATGAACGCGCAAGACCCCGACACCCGGCGCGAGCAGGGCAGTCAGTGGTACGACAACGAGGCCGGGCCCCTGGTCCGCCCGTACGCGATGACGGGCGGACGCACCAGACCCGGCCCCACCGGGGTGAAGTTCGACCTGATCGCCCTCGTCACCCTGTCCACCGCCGCACCCGGCACCGACGACGACAGCACCCTCGGGCCGGAACACCGTGCCCTGATCGAACTGTGCCGGCCGGAGACCCAGTCGGTCGCGGAACTGGCGGCGGGCGCCGACCTGCCCGTCGGCGTGGTCCGGGTGCTCCTGGGCGACCTGCTGGAACGCGGGCGGGTCACCGTCAGCCGTCCGGTACCCCCCGCCCACCTGCCCGACGAACGCATCCTGCGCGAGGTCATCGAGGGCCTGCGTGCGCTGTAGCCGCCGGACGGAGACGGGAGGGCGGGGCGTGAGATTTCCGAACCCAGGCGGTCCCTACGGCCCCCCGCGCGCACCCGTACGGACATCGAACAGGTACGAGACGGTCGCATCGGGCAAAAAGCGATCCAACCCCACGCAGAGGACGGGCCGTTGTCATGATGCTGACTTCGCGCAGTGACGTCGACCTATGCCGGCACTCCAGAGAGAAGTGAGCGATGGTCTCCGAGCACTCCGACGCCTCCGACGGCGACACGTCCGCCCTGGCGTTGAAGATCCTTGTCGCCGGCGGGTTCGGCGTGGGCAAGACGACCCTGGTGGGCGCGGTCAGCGAGATCAAGCCGCTGCGCACCGAGGAACTGCTCAGTGAGGTGGGGCAGTCGGTGGACGACACCGACGGCGTGGACCACAAGGTCACGACGACGGTCGCCATGGACTTCGGGCGCATCACCATCCGGTCCGGCCTGTCCCTCTACCTCTTCGGCACCCCCGGCCAGGACCGCTTCTGGTTCCTGTGGGACGAACTGTCCCAGGGCGCCCTGGGCGCCGTCGTCCTCGCGGACACCCGCCGACTCGAGGACTGCTTCCCCGCCGTCGACTTCTTCGAGCACCGGCAC
This sequence comes from Streptomyces sp. NPDC046859, assembly GCF_040645135.1. Lineage (NCBI taxonomy): Bacteria > Bacillati > Actinomycetota > Actinomycetes > Kitasatosporales > Streptomycetaceae > Streptomyces > Streptomyces sp. NPDC046859. The sequence continues at coordinate 64,339 of NZ_JBEYXR010000009.1, read as the reverse complement.
ATCCCGTTCGTCGTGGCCGTGAACTGCTTCCCCGGGGCCCGCGCGTACGGCGTCCAGGACGTCGCCCGCGCCCTGGACCTGGACCGGGGGACACCGGTGGTGATCTGCGACGCCCGGGACCGCGACTCGGGGAAAGAGGTACTGATCCGCCTCGTCGAGTACGCCGGGCGGATGCACACCGCCCGGCTTCTCGACTCCGTCGGCTGACCGGCTCGCCCGGTCCCGGCCGCGCGCGACGCCGGATCATTCGGCGACGTCGCGCTCCGCCAGCACCTTGTCGATCGCGACGCGGACGAGGAGTTCGCCGGGCACGCCGTTGCGGGCCCCGAACTCCTCGGCGCGCTCCTCGCCCATGTAGCGCGCCCCGATCCGCCCGGCCCAGTGCCTCAACTCGTCCAGATCCTCCGACACGCGCGCGCGGCCCTGGATCACCACGAACGCGTACGGCGGACGGTCGTCGTCCACACACAGCGCCACCCGGCCGTCACGGACCACGTTGCGGCCCTTCACGCTGGACGCGGAGGTGTTGAACACCAGCTCGTCGCCGTCCAGCAGGAACCAGATCGGTGCCACGTGCGGGCTGCCGTCGGCCCGCACCGTGGAGAGCTTTCCGGTGCGGGTGCCCTGCGAGACGAACGCCCGCCATTCGTCCTCGGTCATCTTCTTCGCCATGCCCCCATCCTCCTTGCCCGCGGGCCGGATGGTCCGGAATGGTGTCGAAGAGTTCCTCCGTGCCGGAGGACTCATCTACACGGGGAGATCGGACCATGGCGCAGAACCAGAAGCTCGGGTGGCTGCTGGACGACCTGACACAACGCGTCGATCACGTGCGGCACGCGCTGGTGCTGTCGAACGACGGGCTGGTGACCGGAGCGAGCAAGGGACTGAGGCGGGAGGACGCCGAGCACCTCGCCGCCGTCTCGTCCGGACTGCACAGCCTGGCCAAGGGCTCGGGACGGCACTTCGGCGCGGGCAGAGTCCGCCAGACGATGATCGAGTTCGACGACGCCGTCCTGTTCGTGACCGCGGCCGGGTCGGGCAGCTGCCTGTGCGTGCTCAGCGGCGCGGAGGGCGACATCGGCCAGATCGCCTACGAGATGACCCTGCTCGTCAACCGGGTGGGCGAACATCTCGACGTGGACGCGCGGCTGCCCGGGACCGCCCCTTCCACAGACCTCTGACCTGCTGATTCGTCCACCCCGACGGAGTTGTCCACAGGCCCGCCACGACGGGCGGTGACCGGGCTACATTTCTGTCACGGCGCACGCACCGAGCGTGACCGATCGACTCCACGGGGGAGACACAGCATGTCTGGCGACACCATCACAACCCGACTCGAGCGTCCCTTCACACCGAGCCGCGCGGCGCGGGACCTGGGGCTCCGGCGAAGCGATCTGGACCTCGCCGTGCACCTCGGCCTGATCCGGACGGTTCCCGACGAGGGAGGGGGCGGCGGCCGCCGCGTCACCCGGTCCGAGATCGACCGGGTGCGCTCGGCGCAGGGATTCCCGGAGTCACTGCTGGCCCGGGTCGAGGTCGTGGGCACGGCTGAGGCCGCGCGGCTCCTGGACGTACCCGCCGGCCGGTTCACTCGACTCGCCCGCCTGGGCCTGGTCGTCCCCACCACGTGGTATCTCAACCGGTACCGCGCGGTCGTCTGGCTGTACCTCGCCGAAGAGCTGAGCCGGTTCGCGGCCGAGGAGGAGAACGTCCCGCTCCTGAAAGCCCGCCGGATGCCCGAGGGTCCGCGGGCCCTGCTGGCCGCAGGCGTCGACCTGCGGCCGCGCAACTGGCGGGGGCGGCACCGCGGGTTCCTGCTGCGCCAGTCCGACGGCCTGTGGGAGAGGGCCGGAGCGTTCGCCGCCTTCCTCGACCCGGCAGAGATCGCGACGGCCGTCCCCGACCCCTACGAGCGGTCCCATCTGAACCGCTTCCGGCCGGGGCCCCCGGTGACCGGTGCTCCGGGATCTCCCGCCGCGCGCATCGCCGAGCGGATCATGACGGCGGACGACGCGGACGAGGTCGGTCTCCTGAGGACCGAGCTGACCGCGCTCGTACGGGAGGCGCGGGAAGCACGGCCCGCACCGCTCCCCACGCCACCACGGACTCCTGCCCCGCCGCGGCCCCTCGCGCCCCCGCCGGGAGGACCGAAGGCACCGCGCGGGGTCCTGGGCCGATTCCGCCGCCGGCCTGCTGCGGCTAAAGCGCCCTGAACAGCCCTTCCTGGACGACCGACACCAGCAGACGGCCCTCCCGGTCGTAGATCCGGCCCCGGGCGAGTCCCCGCCCGCCGGTCGCGATCGGCGACTCCTGGTCGTAGAGGAACCACTCGTCCGCCCGGAAGGGCCGGTGGAACCACATGGCGTGATCAAGCGACGCCATGTCGAAGCCCCGCGGACCCCACAGGGGCTCGACCGGGATACGCACGGCGTCCAGAAGCGTCATGTCGCTGGCGTACGTCAGCGCGCAGGTGTGCACCAGAGGGTCGTCGCCCAGCGGTCCGACCGCGCGCATCCACACCGCGCTGCGCGGTTCGGCCCCCTTGACCTCGTCCTCGGTCCAGCGCAGCCGGTCGACGTAGCGGATGTCGAAGGGCTGGCGCCGGGCCATCCGCTCCAACTGCTCCGGCATCGCGCCGAGATGCTCACGGATCTCGTCCGCGACCGTCGGCAGCGACTCGGGCGCCGGGACCTCGCGGGCCGGCGGCAACTGATGCTCGAAGCTTCCCTCTTCGGGCTTGTGGAAGGAGGCGGTGAGATTGAAGATCGTGCGGCCCTGCTGCACGGCGGTGACCCTGCGGGTCGTGAACGACCTGCCGTCCCGTACCCGTTCGACCTGGTACACGATCGGCACACCGGGACGTCCCGGGCGCAGGAAATACGCGTGCAGCGAGTGCACGGGGCGGTCGCCCTCGGTGGTGCGTCCGGCGGCGACCAGCGCCTGGCCGGCCACCTGGCCGCCGAAGACCCGCTGCAAGGACTCCTGCGGACTGCGGCCGCGGAAGATGGTGACCTCGATCTGCTCCAGGTCGAGCAGGTCGACGAGGCTTTCGGCCGGGTTGGTCGTCATGGGTGCGTCTCTCCTGAGGTCACAGCTGGCCGACGTCGGTGACACGGACGACCGCGCGGCCCTCCGCGTCGGATGCCGTGAGGTCGACCTCCGCGCTGATGCCCCAGTCGTGGTCGCCGTTGGGGTCGTCGAAGATCTGGCGCACCCGCCACAGCCGGTTCGCCGGCTCCTCCTCGATCACCAGGAGCTTGGGTCCGCGGGCGTCCGGCCCGGTGCCGAGGTCGTCGTACTCGTCCCAGTACTTGTCCAACGCCTCGCCCCACGCGTCGGCGTCCCAGCCGGACTCCGCGTCCATCTCGCCCAGTTCCTCGACCTGGTCGAGCGCGGCGAGCTCCACGCGCCGGAACATCGCGTTGCGGACGAGGACCCGGAAGGCACGGGCGTTGGTGGTGACCGGCTTGACCTCGTCGGCCTTCTCCTGGGCCTCCTCCGCGGTCATCACCTCGGGGTTGGCGAGCTGCTCCCACTCGTCCAGCAGGCTGGAGTCGACCTGGCGCACCATCTCCCCGAGCCACTCGATCAGGTCCTGCAGGTCCTCGGACTTCAGATCGTCGGGGATGTTGTGGTCGAGGGCCTTGAAGGCGCTGGCGAGGTAGCGCAGCACGATGCCCTCGGTCCGGGCCAGCTCGTAGAACGACACCAACTCGGTGAAGGACATGGCCCGTTCGTACATGTCCCGCACGACGGACTTCGGCGACAGCGGGTGGTCGCCGACCCACGGGTGGCTCTTGCGGTACGTGTCGTACGCGTGGAAGAGCAGCTCCTCCAGGGGCTTGGGGTACGAGATGTCCTGCAGGCGCTCCATGCGCTCCTCGTACTCCACGCCGTCCGCCTTCATCGCCGCGACGGCCTCGCCCTTCGCCTTGTTCAGCTGGGCGACGAGGATCTGCCGCGGATCGTCCAGAGTGGACTCCACGACCGACACCATGTCCAGGGCGTACGACGGCGAATCCGGGTCCAGCAGCTCGAACGCGGCCAGCGCGAACGTCGACAGCGGCTGGTTGAGCGCGAAGTCCTGCTGGAGGTCGACCGTGAGCCGGACGATGCGGCCGTTGGCGTCCGGTTCGTCGAGCTTCTCGACGATGCCGCCGTCCAGCAGCGACCGGTAGATCGCGATCGCGCGCCGGATGTGCCGCAGCTGCTGCTTGCGGGGCTCGTGGTTGTCCTCCAGCAGGTGCCGCATGGCCTTGAACGCGTTGCCGGGACGGGCGATCACCGAGAGCAGCATGGTGTGCGTGACCCGGAAACGGGACGTCAGCGGCTCCGGCTCCGAGGCGATCAGCTTCTCGAAGGTGTTCTCCGTCCAGCCGACGAAGCCCTCCGGGGCCTTCTTGCGGACGACCTTGCGGCGCTTCTTCGGATCGTCGCCGGCCTTGGCGAGGGCCTTCTCGTTCTCGATGACGTGCTCGGGTGCCTGCGCCACCACGAAGCCCGCCGTGTCGAAGCCGGCCCGCCCGGCGCGCCCCGCGATCTGGTGGAACTCGCGGGCGCGCAGCGTACGGACCCGGCTGCCGTCGTACTTGGTCAGGGCCGTGAACAGCACCGTGCGGATCGGCACGTTGACGCCGACGCCGAGCGTGTCGGTGCCGCAGATCACCTTCAGCAGTCCGGCCTGCGCCAGTTTCTCCACCAGACGCCGGTACTTCGGCAGCATGCCGGCGTGATGGACGCCGATGCCGTGCCGGACGTACCGGGACAGGTTCCGGCCGAACTTGGTGGTGAACCGGAAGTTGCCGATCAGCTCGGCGATCTGGTCCTTCTCCTCGCGCGTGCACATGTTGATGCTCATCAGCGCCTGCGCCCGCTCCACGGCCTGCGCCTGCGTGAAGTGCACGATGTACACCGGAGCCTGCTTGGTCTCCAGCAGTTCCGTCAGCGTCTCGGTGAGTGGTGTGAGGCGGTACTCGTAGGACAGCGGCACCGGCCGGGTCGCCGAGCGGACCACGGCGGTCGGCCTGCCCGTGCGCCGGGTCAGGTCCTTCTCGAACATCGAGACGTCGCCGAGCGTCGCCGACATCAGGATGAACTGGGCCTGCGGCAGTTCCAGGATGGGGATCTGCCAGGCCCAGCCGCGGTCCCCCTCCGCGTAGAAGTGGAACTCGTCCATCACGACCTGGCCGACGTCGGCGTGCCTGCCGTCACGCAGCGCGATCGACGCGAGCACCTCCGCGGTGCAGCAGATGACGGGCGCGTCGGCGTTGACGGACGCGTCGCCGGTCAGCATCCCGACGTTCTCCGTGCCGAAGAGCTTGCACAGCTCGAAGAACTTCTCCGAGACCAGTGCCTTGATCGGCGCGGTGTAGAAGGTGACCTCGTCACGGGCCAGCGCCGCGAAGTGGGCGCCCGCCGCGATCATGCTCTTGCCGGAGCCGGTGGGCGTCGACACGATCACGTTCGCGCCGGAGACCACCTCGATCAGCGCCTCCTCCTGATGGGGGTAGAGCGTGAGACCACGCTCCCGGGCCCACGACTCGAAGGCTTCGTAGAGGGCGTCGGGGTCGGCGGTCTTCGGCAGCTGATCGATGAGGGTCACCCACCCATCTTGCCTGCCCGGTGCCCGCACAGGGGAATCGGCTCTGGAGACGAAGATCGCGAACGCTACGCTGTGTCGCCGACCGCAGGTCAGCGGACTCGGTCAACTGGACAGCGGCACACGAGGAATGGGGCGGGCCACGGCCATGATGGGACCAGCACACTCACTGTCGGGGGCCGCCGCCTGGCTCGGCGTCGGAGCGGCCGCCGCTGCGACGGGCCACGGGATGCCGTGGCCGGTGCTCCTCACCGGTGCGCTCATCTGCGCCGGAGCCGCGCTGGCACCCGACCTCGACCACAAGGCGGCCACCATCTCGCGGGCCTTCGGACCGCTGTCCCGCTGGCTCTGCGAGATCATCGACAAGCTGTCGTACGCCATCTACAAGGGCACGAAGAAACCGGGCGACCCCCGGCGCTCGGGCGGCCACCGCACGCTGACCCACACCTGGCTGTGGGCGGCCCTCATCGGCGGCGGCACCTCGGCCCTGGCTCTGGAGGGGGGCCGCTGGGCGGTGCTGGCGATCCTCTTCGTGCACCTGGTGCTGGCCATCGAGGGCCTGCTGTGGCGCGCGACGCGAGGCGCGAGCGCCGACGTGCTGGTGTGGCTGCTCGCCGCCACCAGCTCATGGATCCTCGCGGGTGTCCTCGGCAAGCCGGGCCACGGTTCGGACTGGCTGTTCACGGCACCGGGCCAGGAGTACCTGTGGCTGGGCCTACCCGTCGTGCTGGGTGCCCTGGTGCACGACATCGGGGACGCGCTCACCGTGTCCGGCTGCCCGATCCTGTGGCCCATCCCGGTGGGACGCAAGCGCTGGTACCCGCTCGGCCCGCCGGCGTTCATGCGCTTCCGGGCCGGCAGCTGGGTGGAGCTCAAGGTGCTGATGCCGGCGTTCATGGTCCTGGGCGGCGTGGGCGGCGCGGCGGCGCTGAACGTGATCTGACCGGGCCACGGCCCTGTTCCTCCGGTCGTGGGCCCCGCCCTCCGGACACCGGGTCAGCTGCCCTGACCGGCCCCGCCGCTTCCGTACCGCCGCTCGAACGCGGCGACGCGGCCCTCGGTGTCCACCGTGCGGGCCTTGCCCGTGTAGAAGGGGTGGCTCTCCGAGGAGATCTCGACGTCCACGACCGGGTAGGTCTCACCGTCGTCCCACTCGATGGTCTGCTCGCTGGTCGCGGTGGAACGGGTCAGGAAGGCGTAGCCGGCGGCGCGGTCACGGAAGACGACCGGGTGGTAGTCGGGGTGCTTGTCCTGCTGCATGCGTACTCCTCATGTGGCGGCGTCGGGCCGGAGGTGGAGGTCCGGGAGTCGAGGTGCGGGCCGTCCCGTGAGGGCACCGGGGGACGGGTACGGCGGGTGACCGGGCCGTGCGGACCGGGCTCGGCGTCAGGGGAACACGATGTCCTCGTCGATGGTGTGCACCGCGGCCTCCTCCGCGGACGCGGCCGCTCCGTCGATGCCGACGTCGGTGGCGACGAGCGCGCTCTCCTCGTCCTCGTGGGCACCCTCGTCCGGTGCCACGAGGCGTCCGGAGCGCCTGTACCCGACCTCCTTGTCGAGCGGTTCCCCGTCCGTGTCCTTGGCGTCCCCCACGTCGTCACCGTCCGGGGGGGTGAGGTCGGGTATCTCCTCGGCGAGCCGCTGGTCGAGGGGCTCGCCCCGACGGGCCTCGGCGGCGGTGACGCCGTAGTGGTTCACCGCCCAGGGACGTTCCGGAGGGGACCAGCCGCGGTCCAGCGGATCGTCGACGCCGTCATCCTCGAGGGTGTCCTCGACGTCGAGGACACCGGTGTCCTCACGCTGGTCGTCGTTGTCGGGCTGGTAGACGTCGTCACCCCATCCATCGGCGCTGTTCACGGGTACCTCCAGGTGGTGGGGAAGGGCCCTAGGTGTCACCGCGGTCGACGGCGTGGCGCCGCGACGCGGGGCACAGGGCGCACCCGGCGCGAGCCGCGAGGTTCACGGGTGCTCCCCGAACCGGTGCCGATATCCAGCCTTCCACCCCTTTTCGCCCCCGCGCAACGGCACGGCCCCGGGCTGTGGCCTTCCGGGCACGGGCAGCGGACGGCCATCCCGGCGCCGGGACGGCCGTGCCGACCCGGGGGAGGGCCGGCCTCCGGGCGGCCGGCGCCCCTCGCCCCCTGGAGGAGCCGACGCCGAGCGTGGTCAGCCGGGACAGCCGCGGACCACGGTTCACGGTCCCGCCGACATGCAGGCTCACAACCGAGCAGCCCGACCCACCCGAGCCACGCGAGGCCGGGCCATCCGAGCCGCCTGGGGGCGGCCCGCCCTGCGCCGGTCATCCTCCGAGCCGCCGAAGGCGGGACCACCCCCGGCCGAGCCGTGCACGGCCGGGGCGCCCGAGCCGCCCCGGGCGGGGCTGCTCGAGACACCCCCTCACCCGTGCCACGACCGCCACAGCGCCGCGTATGCGCCGTCCGCCTCCACCAGCTCGGCATGGCTGCCGAGCTCGCTGATGCGGCCGTTCTCCACGACGGCGATGAGGTCCGCGTCGTGGGCCGTGTGCAGGCGGTGGGCGATGGCGACGACCGTGCGGCCGTCGAGGACCCGGGCCAGCGAGCGCTCGAGATGGCGGGCGGCCCGAGGGTCGAGGAGCGAGGTCGCCTCGTCCAGGACCAAGGTGTGAGGGTCGGCCAGTACCAGACGGGCCAGCGCGATCTGCTGGGCCTGGGCCGGGGTGAGCGCGAACCCGCCGGAGCCGACCTCGGTGTCCAGACCCTCGTCCAGCGCGCGGGCCCAGCTGTCCGCGTCGACCGCGCGGAGCGCCTCCCACAGCTCGGCGTCGGTCGCGTCGGTGCGGGCCAGCAGCAGGTTGTCGCGCAGGGAGCCCACGAAGACGTGGTGCTCCTGGTTGACGAGCGCCACATGGGCGCGGACGCGTTCGGCGGGCATGCGGGACAGCTCCGCGCCGCCGAGGGTGACGCGGCCGTCCCGGGGCGCGTAGATGCCGGCGAGCAGCCTGCCCAGGGTGGACTTGCCGGCGCCCGAGGGGCCGACCAGGGCGAGCCGGGTGCCGGGCGCGACCTCCAGGGAGACCTTGCGCAGCACGTCTACGCCGTCCAGGTAGCCGAAGTGGACCCGGTCCGCGTGCACGTCCCGCCCGTCCGGCGTCAGCCGGGCGTCGCCGGCGTCCGGCTCGATGTCCCGTACGCCGACCAGACGGGCCAGGGACACCTGAGCCACCTGGAGCTCGTCGTACCAGCGCAGGATGAGCCCGACCGGGTCCACCAGCATCTGGGCGATCAGCGCGCCCGTGGTCAGCTGGCCGACCCCGATCCAGCCCTGGAGGACGAACACACCGCCGATGAGCAGCACGGAGGACAGGACGGTCACATGGGTGACGGTGATGACCGGGAACAGCACCGACCGCAGCCACAAGGTGTAGCGCTCCCAGGCGGTCCACTGCTTGATGCGCAGGTCGGACTGCTCGATCCGGCTTTCGCCGAGGCGGTGGGCCTCCACCGTGCGCCCGGCGTCCACGGTCTCGGTGAGCGCGGCGGCCACGGCGGCGTACCCGGCGGCCTCCGAGCGGTAGGCGGCGGGCGCCCGCCGGAAGTACCAGCGGCAGCCCGCCACCAGCAGCGGCACCGCGACGAGCACGGCGGCGGCGAGCGGCGGCGCGGTCACGACGAGCCCGCCCAGCAGCAGGGCCGCCCACACCACGCCGATCGCGAGTTGCGGCACCGCCTCGCGCATGGCGTTGCCGAGGCGGTCGATGTCGGTGGTGATCCGGGAGAGCAGATCGCCCGTCCCGGCCCGTTCCAGCACACCGGGCGGCAGCCCGACCGACCGGACGAGGAAGTCCTCGCGCAGATCGGCCAGCATCCGCTCGCCGAGCATCGCGCCGCGCAGCCGCACCTGCCGGACGAACACGGCCTGGACGGCGAGCGCGGCCACGAACAGCCCGACGGTGAGCTCCAGACGGAGATCGCGCGCGGCGACCCCGTCGGACACCCGCTCCACCAGTCCGCCCAGCAGCCAGGGCCCCGTCATGGAGGCGACCACCGCGACCGTGTTCACGAGGACGAGGAGCAGGAACGCGCGGCGGTGCCGGCGGAACAACTCGGCCACGTAGGCGCGCACGGTCGCCGGGGCGCCTACCGGCAGCGTGTTCGCGGTCGTCGGGGCCGCCGGGTCGTAGGCCGGGGGCGCAACGCCGATCATGCCGACTCCTCGATCTCTTCCAGTTCCTTCATGACGTCTTCCTTCATGACGCCGTCCAGAGCGGACCGGGCACGCGCGCCCGCCGGAATGCCGGGCACGCCCGGAACCGGCGACTGCCGGCCCTCGCTCGGGCCCTCCTCCCGGCTCTCGTCCCGGTCCTCGTCGGGTTCGCGGGTCACCACGGCTCGGTACCGGGGCTCGGTGTGCAGCAGTTCCCGGTGGACGCCGACGGCGACGACCTCGCCCTCGTGGAGGAGGACCACCCGGTCGGCGCGGTCCAGGAGGAGGGGCGAGGAGGTGAACACCACCGTGGTGCGCCCCGCCCGCAGCTCCCGCACACCCTGCGCGATCCGCGCCTCGGTGTGGGAGTCCACGGCCGAGGTCGGCTCGTCCAGGACGAGGACCTCCGGGTCCGTGACCAGCGACCGGGCGAGAGCGAGCCGCTGGCGCTGGCCGCCGGACAGGGACCGCCCCCGTTCGGTGATCCGGGCGTCCATCGGGTCCGCGGCGCCGACGGACCCCTGGACCAGCGCGGCCAGGACGTCCTGGCACTGGGCGGCGGCCAGCGCCGGTTCGGGACCGACGTCCCCCGACCGGGGCACGTCGAGGAGGTCGCGCAGCGTGCCGGAGAGCAGCACCGGGTCCTTGTCCTGCACCAGGACGGCCGTACGGGCGGTGCCGAGCGGCACCTCGTCCAGCGGCACACCGCCCAGCAGGACCGACTCGCCCTTCTCCGAGGGGTGTCCGCCGAGCCGTTCGGCCAGTCGTCCGGCGGCGTCCGGGTCGCCGCACACGACGGCCGTGAACCGGCCGGCCGGGGCGAGCAGTCCGGTCGCCGGGTCGTACAGGTCACCGGACGGCAGTTCGGTCCCGGCCCGTGTGCCACCGGTGTCGGTGGCCCGTTCCAGCGCCAGCACCTTCGCGGCCCGCCTGGCCGAGGGCCGGGAGAAGGAGTACGCCATCGCGATCTCCTCGAAGTGCCGCAGCGGGTAGGTGAGGATCATGACCGAGCTGTAGACGGCGACGAGTTCGCCGACGGAGACGCGGCCCTCACCGGCGAGACGGACGCCGTACCAGACCACGGTGATCAGCAGCAGGCCCGGCAGCAGGACCTGGATGGCGGAGATCAGGGACCACATGCGGGCGCTGCGCACCGCCGCGTGGCGCACCTCCTGGGAGGCCGCGCGGTAGCGGTCGAGGAAGAGCTCCTCGCCGCCGATGCCCCGCAGGACGCGCAGCCCGGCGACGGTGTCGGAGGCCAGTTCCGTGGCGCGGCCCGCCTTCTCGCGCTGGACGTCGGCCCGCCGGGTCGCGCGAGGGAGCAGCGGCAGGACGGCGAGCGCCAGCACGGGCAGGCCCACCGCGACGACCACGCCCAGCGCGGGCTGGTAGACGACGAGACCGACGCAGACCACGACGATGGTGACCGCCGCCGCCGTGAAGCGCGACAGGGCCTCGACGAACCAGCCGATCTTCTCGACGTCCCCGGTCGAGACGGCCACGACCTCGCCGGCAGCGACCCGCCGCGTCAGCGCCGAGCCCAGATGGGCGGCCTTGCGGGCCAGCACCTGCTGGACGCGGGCGGCCGCGGTGATCCAGTTGGTGACCGCGGTGCGGTGCAGGAAGGTGTCGCCGAGCGCGCTCCCCGCGCAGCACAGGGCCAGCAGCCCGCCGGCCAGCGCGAGCCGGCTTCCGGACCGGTCGACGACGGCCTGCACGGCCACGCCCACGCAGAACGGCAGCGCGGACACCGACAGGAAGTGGAGCAGTCCCCAGGCGAGGGCCTTGAACTGGCCGTCCAGCTGGTTCCTGAAGAGCCACCACAGGAAGCGGGGACCGGAGCGGGCGTCGGGCACTCCCGGGTCGGGATACGGAAGGTCTTGAATCTGCATGACGTCCCAGTGGCTCGTGACAGGGAAGGGGGAGGGGAGAGGAGGGGTGCCGGCGCGGGGAGGTCGACGCTCTGGGTTGTTTCCCTCTCGACCAGCGACCACGCACGGCGGCAGCAAACCGTGACAGGTTGACGTCGTGGCGTGGTCGCGCGCAAACGGTTTTCCGCGGCGCCGCACGGATCCGGTCCGGGCCGCATCCCGCCCGCGGTGCGACGATGGAGCGATGCGCACCAGCGGTACTCGACGGGCGGTGGCCGCGACGGCGGCCGCCGTGCTCCTCCTGATGGTCCTCACCGCGTGCGACGGCGCGCGGTCCAGCGCGGGCGCGGAAGCCGGCAGGGCGACCCGCACCCCCTCGGCCGGGGCGGCGGAGGCGACGCGCATCCCCGGAGTCGGCGACCGCTGGCACGCGCGTATTCCCGCGACGTCCGAACAGGTCGTGGCGGTCTACGGGGACGGCAGGGACTCACCCGACGCCACGGTCGTGTTCTACGGGAAGCGCGGCTCCACCTGGGAACGGGTGCACAGTTGGCCCGCGCACAACGGCAAGCGGGGCTGGACCACCGACCACCACGAGGGCGACAACCGCAGCCCGGTGGGTGTCTTCACGCTGAGCGACGCGGGCGGCGTACGGGCGGACCCGGGGGCCAAGCTGCCGTACACACGTTCGCCGGGGTTCGCGGCGCCGCGCTCGTGGGCCGAGTCGTACTGGCACGACTTCGACTACGTCATCGCCATCGACTACAACCGGGTCAAGGGCACGTCCCCCAACGACCCCACCCGTCCCGAGGGCAGGCGCAAGGGTGGGAGCATCTGGCTGCACATGGATCACGGCAGTGGTACGTCCGCCTGCGTCAGTCTGTCCGAATCGGCGATGCGGTTCCTGCTCCGTACGCTCGACCCGGCTCGGCATCCTGTGGTGGTGATGGGGGACAGGGCCGACCTGGGGCGCTCGCACTGACGCGGGAGGCCGCCTCGCGGCAGGGGACCAACTCGGCGTAGAGCCCGGCCATGACGAGACGGATGGTCATGGCGATGCTCACCGCAGCGACCCCGCCGGCGGGCACGCTCCGCGGCGCGAGCCCGGCTCCCGAGGCCCAAGTCGCCGAGCCGCCCGCCGAGTTCGGCGCGCCGGGCACGACCCGATCACCGCCGCGCCCCCGGTCGAGCGGCCGGCCGTTCCTGCACCGTCACGCTCGTGAAGGCGCGGTTCCGCGAGTTCACCCCCGCCCCACGCGACCCGCTCCTCGGGTCCTTCTCAGCACCCGTGGCCGGTGCCCCCGTCCACCAGGGTGTCCAGGAGGACGCCCAGGACCGACCGTTGCTCCTCCGTCAGCGGCGCGAGGATCTCCTCAGCCGCCGACCGGCGCGCCCGGTGCAGCTCGCGCAGGGCGCTGAGCCCGTCGTCGGTGAGCTCGATCCGGATGACCCGCCGGTTCGTCGGATCCGGGACCCGTCGTACCTTCCCGTTCGACTCCAGACCGTCGACCAGGGTCGTGACGGCGCGCGGCACCACCTCCAGCCGTTCGGCGAGGTCGGCCATCCGCGGGGGCGCGTCGTAGTGCGCGAGCGTGCGCAGCAGACGGGACTGCGCCGGAGTGATCCCGACGCCGCACTCCATCAGGTGCCGTTTCTGGATCCGGTGCACCCGGCGGGTGAGGCGCAGCAGCTGCTCGGCGAGCGGGCCGTCGGCATCGGGCATGGTCATACGGGAACAATATCAGGACGACATTCATTGTGAACATAGGTAACAATGAGCTAAGCTCCGTCAGTCTCCGCCCGCCCACCTCCGTAGGAGCCCATGCACCCCGACCGCGAACCCGCCTGGACGCCTCCCGCCGCCGCATCCGAGCAGCCGCGGCAGGTCCGCCGCATCCTGCGGCTCTTCCGCCCCTACCGAGGCCGCCTCGCGGTCGTCGGCGTGCTCGTCGGCGCCTCGTCCCTGGTCGGCGTCGCCACGCCGTTCCTGCTCAAGGAGATCCTCGACGTAGCGATCCCGCAGGGCCGCACCGGCCTGCTCAGCCTGCTGGCGCTCGGCATGATCCTCAGCGCCGTCCTCACCAGCGTCTTCGGCGTGCTGCAGACCCTGATCTCCACCACGGTCGGCCAGCGCGTCATGCACGACCTGCGCACCGCCGTCTACGGCCGGCTCCAGCGCATGTCGCTCGCCTTCTTCACCCGCACCCGCACCGGCGAGGTCCAGTCCCGCATCGCCAACGACATCGGCGGCATGCAGGCCACCGTCACCTCCACCGCGACCTCCCTGGTCTCCAACCTGACCAGCGTGGTCGCCACGATCGTCGCGATGATCGCGCTCGACTGGCGGCTCACCGTGGTGTCGCTGCTCCTGCTGCCCGTCTTCGTCTGGATCAGCCGCCGGGTCGGCAACGAACGCAAGAAGATCACCACCCAGCGGCAGAAGCAGATGGCCGCGATGGCGGCCACGGTCACCGAGTCGCTCTCCGTCAGCGGCATCCTGCTCGGCCGCACCATGGGCCGGTCCGACTCGCTGACCAAGGCGTTCTCCGACGAATCCGAGCAACTGGTCGACCTGGAGGTGCGCTCCAGCATGGCCGGCCGCTGGCGCATGGCGGTCATCACCATCGTCATGGCCGCCATGCCGGCCTTCATCTACTGGACCGCCGGCCTCGCGCTCCAGTTCGGCGGCCCGCAGGTCTCCATCGGCACGATCGTCGCCTTCGTCTCGCTCCAGCAGGGCCTGTTCCGGCCCGCCGTCAGCCTGCTGTCCACCGGTGTGCAGATCCAGACCTCGCTCGCGCTGTTCCAGCGCATCTTCGAGTACCTGGACCTCCCCATCGACATCACCGAACGCGAGGACGCCGTCCACCTGGACCGTGTCAAGGGAGAGGTCCGCTTCGAGGACGTCGAGTTCCGCTACGACGGCAAGGGCGGCCCGATCCTCGACGGCGTCGACATCACCGTCCCGGCCGGCAGCAGCCTCGCGGTCGTCGGCCCCACCGGAGCCGGCAAGTCGACCCTGGGCCACCTCGTGCCACGTCTGTACGACGTGACGGGCGGCCGCGTCACCCTCGACGGAGTCGACGTGCGCGACCTCGACTTCGACACCCTCGCCCGGGCCGTGGGCGTCGTCTCGCAGGAGACGTACCTCTTCCACGCCTCGGTCGCCGACAACCTGCGCTTCGCCAAGCCGGACGCCACCGACGAGGAACTGCACGCGGCGGCGAAGGCGGCCCAGATCCACGACCACATCGCGGCGCTGCCCGACGGCTACGACACCGTCGTCGGCGAACGCGGCCACCGTTTCTCCGGCGGCGAGAAGCAGCGCCTCGCCATCGCCCGCACCATCCTGCGGGACCCGCCGGTGCTGATCCTCGACGAGGCGACCAGCGCCCTGGACACCCGCACCGAGCACGCCGTCCAGCAGGCCATCGACGCCCTGTCCGCCAACCGCACCACCGTCACCATCGCCCACCGGCTGTCGACCATTCGGGGCGCCGACCAGATCGTGGTCCTCGACACGGGGCACGTCGCCGAACGCGGCACCCACGAGGAGCTGTTGGCGCGCGACGGCCGCTATGCCGCATTGGTCCGCAGGGACGCACAACTGGAGCCGACGGGGTGACGATATGCCGCTTTTGTGAGGTTGTGCGGGTTACCGTTCCCGCATGTACCTGAACACCCCGCCACGGAACACCATCCGACTCACGCGCCGGGGCCGTGTCGCCCTCATCGCCGCAGGCGCCGTCGTGGCCGGCACCGCCGTGGCGGTGCCCCTGCTGATCACGGGCGAGGAGGAACCGGCGCTGCCCACCTCCCTCGTGATCCCGGAGGGCTGGCGCGCCGGCCAGGTCTACGCGGCGGTCGACAAGGCCCTCGCCCTGCCTCCCGGCAGCACCAAGAAGTCCCTCGGCAAGGCGAACCTCAAACTGCCGAACGAGGCCGACGGCAACCCCGAGGGCTATCTCTTCCCGGCGACGTATCCGCTGGAGCGCGACGGCACCCGGGTCACCCCGGAGGCACTGCTGGCCGACATGGTCGCCAAGGCCGACCAGAAGTTCAGCGGCGCCCCGATCGCCGCCGGGGCCCAGCGCAACGCCATGAACGTCTACCAGGCGGTGACGATCGCGAGCCTCGTCCAGGCCGAGGCCGCCACCAAGGCGGACATGGCCAAGGTGGCCCGGGTCGTCTTCAACCGGCTGGCGCGCGGCATGCCGCTCCAGATGGACTCCACGGTCAACTACGCCCTGAACCGTTCCTCCGGCGCCCCGAGCGAGGCGGACACCCGGATCGAGAGCCCCTACAACTCGTACCAGCGCATGGGGCTGCCGCCCACGCCGATCGCCAGCCCAGGGGCCGACGCCATGCGCGCCGCCGTGTCCCCGGCCGCCGGCGACTGGCTGTACTTCGTCACCGTCAAGCCCGGCGACACGCGCTTCACGGCCGACTACGCCGAACACCAGCGCAATGTGGCCGAGGCCAACGCGCTGCGCAAGGCCCGCCCTTCAGCGGCCCGGTGACCGGCCGCGCGGCGGTCATGCCGCGACCCGCTCCTCGGACAACAGCCGCCTGATGTCCCGGACCGCCGCACGGCCCGCGCGGTTGGCGCCGATGGTGCTGGCGGACGGCCCGTAGCCGACGAGATGGACCCGGGGGTCGGCGACCGCGCGCGTCCCCTCCACCCGTATGCCGCCGCCGGGCTCACGCAGCCGCAGCGGCGCCAGATGGTCGATGGCGGCCCGGAAACCGGTCGCCCACAGGATGACGTCGGCGGCGACGTGCCGCCCGTCCTTCCACTCCACGCCGTCCGGGGTGATCCGGTCGAACATCGGCTGCCGGTCCAGGACACCGTCGGCGATCCCCTGCCGCACCTGCTCGTTCAGCGGCAGCCCCGTCACGGAGACCACGCTCCTGGGCGGCAGCCCCTGCCGGACCCGCTCCTCGACGAGCGCGACGGCCGCCCGGCCCAGATCCTCGGTGAAGGGCCCCTCACGGAACACCGGAGGACGCCGGGTCACCCAGGTCGTGGCCGCCGCGTACGGCGCGAGCTCCAGCAGGTGCTGGGTCCCCGACGCGCCGCCCCCGACCACTACGACCCGCAGCCCCGCGAAGGCTTCGGGCCCCGGGTACTGCGCGGTGTGCAACTGCCGTCCTCTGAAGGTCTCCTGACCGGGATAGCGCGGCCAGAACGGACGGTCCCAGGTGCCCGTCGCGTTGATCAGCGCCCGCGTGGCCCAGGTCCCGGCCGAGCTCTCCACGAGCAGCCGGCCGTCCGGGCCCTCACGCACGGCCCGCACCTCCAGCGGGCGCCGGACCCGCAGGTCGAACGTCCGCTCGTAGTCCGCGAAGTACTCCGTGATCACCTCGGACGACGGCCGCTCGGGGTCGGCGCCGGTCAGTTCCATGCCGGGCAGCGCATGCATCCCGTGCACCTTGCCGTACGTCAGCGAGGGCCAGCGGAACTGCCAGGCGCCGCCCGGGCCGGGGGAGTGGTCGAGCACCACGAAGTCACGCCCGGGCCCGAACCCCGTGCGCCGCAGGTGGTACGCGCTCGACAGGCCCGCTTGGCCCGCGCCGATGACCACCACGTCGACTGTCCCGACCGCCTTGATGCTGTTCACATCCCGACCAACGGCCCGGCGGGCCCGGATCTTCCCGCGCCCGCCGGGGCGCGGGCCCCGCCGCGGTGCGATGAGCGAGGATGGACGGCATGTCAGACGCCTTCACCACCCGAGTCCTGAACGTCGCCTCCGGCTCCTCGGAGCGGGTCGTGGACATCACCCGCGACTGCGAGTCCTTCCTGCGGGAGGCGGCCGGGAGCCGCGACGGCCTGCTGAACGTCTTCGTGCCGCACGCGACGGCCGGCATCGCGATCATCGAGACCGGCTCCGGCAGCGACGAAGACCTCCTCACCACCCTCCACACCCTCCTGCCCGCCGACGACCGCTGGCAGCACCGGCACGGCAGTCCCGGCCACGGCCGCGACCACGTCCTCCCGGCGATCGTGCCGCCCCATGCGACGCTGCCGGTCGTGGGCGGACGCCTCGAACTCGGCACCTGGCAGTCGGTCTGCCTGGTGGACACCAACCGCGACAACCCCGACCGGCAGGTACGCCTGAGCTTCCTGGGCTGAGCCGTTCGCGGAACGGTTCAGCGGTACCCGTGTCCGACCGCGCAGGGGCCGGCCGGCCTTCCGGTGCCGGCCGGCCACTGTTCCCGCGCGGCCGGAGCGCCACGGCCCTGGAGCCGGGACAGCTCGCCCGCGCAGCGTTCCAGGGCCACCTCCATGACCTCCGGGATGTTCAGCGTGCCGGTGCCGTCCGGCGGGATCAGCCAGCGCAGGGCACCCCAGCGGCAGTGCGGGGCGGGAGCGGCGATCCACGTGCCCGCCCCGAGCAGGCGCACGCCGGTGCCGACCCACACGGTCCGCGGTTCCGGCGGCAGCAGGAAGCCCACCCGGCGGCGCCGGGTGTCCAGCAGACAGGGGCCGCGGTCGAGCAGCGGCAACTCGTCCAGCAGGTCCGCCACGCGCAGCCCGAGCTCATCCGGCACGATCAGCACGTCCCAGAAGCGCCCGGCCGCGAGGAGGGTGACGCCGGTGGTGCCGTTCTGCCACTCGTGCTTGCACGCGCCGGGGTCCTCCGACGCCGCGGCCAGCCACTCCATCGATCTCGTCCACTCCGTCAGTGCCATGAAAGAAGCCTCCCGATGTGACCGGTGAAGGCCTCAGTGGACCGGGTGTCGGGTGCCGCGGCCAGATGGCGGAGCGCAATTCCCCGTATGGGGTGAGCGCCCGCGCGCCAAACAGGCAGAGGGTGGGACGCGCGCCCCGGACCGGGCCGTGCGCGCCCGGCCCCGCACCTTCATGGCTCGATCCCTGTGCGCCATTCGGGCGACGGTCTCACCCGACCGGGTGGTGGCGGTGCCCTTGCGCGTACCACCGGCGCACACCGAGGCGTTTGCTCTGGCATGGACAACAGAGACACGGCGCGGCGTGTCCTGGGCAACGATTCCGCGCCTTTGTCATACGTCGTGCCGCCCACTGGCGCTCCCGGTGGCCGCCCCTCGATCTACGCCGCCCTGGTCGCGGAGTGGCGGGCCAATGGCCGCGCGGTCCCCCAGCGTCTGGACACGCGGCGGGATTCCGCCGCCACCGGCCTCGGGACCGCCGTCACCTCCTGGGCGGCCGGGAGGTGGCGCGGCCCGGCCGGCGCCCCCGAACCGGGCCGGGGGGCCGAACGGTCCTTCGCGACCGTCGAACCGATCCCCGCCGTGATCGTCCCACGAGGGCTTCCCGGCCCGGTGAATCTATGGGAGTGGGACGGTGCCGAGGGGCACGTCAGCGTGGTCCCTCCCGCCAAGGACGACTGAGCCGCCCCCGCGCACACCGGCGGTCGGCCCTCCGCGTGTACGTCGGGAATCAGATGAACAGGTCGCTTTACGGTTATTTAATGCGACTTGTGCCTAGGTGGGCTCTGCTGTCGTCGGGATCCGCGCCAGTCGTGCTGATCGGCGGCTGGCTGATCGCGGCGCACCTCGAAGGGTCCGCGTACGACCCGGTCACCCAGACCATCAGCGTCCTGGCGGCCTACGGTGCCCGCGGGTTCTGGGTGATGACCTCGGCGTTCGCCGCTCTCGGTGTCTGTCATCTCTGTACCGCCCTGGGACTGCGCCCCGCGGCCCTCCCCGGCCGGCTCGCCCTCGGCGCCGGCGGCATCACGGCGGTCGTGGTGGCGATGCTGCCACCGCCGAGCAGCGGTGGCTCCCTCCGTCATGGAACGGTCACCGGGGTGGCGTTCGCCCTCCTCGCGGTCTGGCCGGTGCTGGCCGCCGACCGGAGGACGGCGGCCCCCTGGGGACTGCGCCCCGCCCCTTCGTTCACGGCGACCGCCGTGATGCTGGGCAGCGCCGCCTGGTTCATGATCGAGATGGAGCTCGACGGGGCCGCCGGAGTGGCCGAACGCCTGGTGACGGCCATGCAGTCCGTGTGGCCGTTCGTGGTCGTCGCCTCGTGCCTCTCGCATCGGCGACGCCGTCCCGTCCCCCTGTGATGTGTCCCGTCTCACCCGTCGTGGCGTGAGTGCGGGGAGGGGGCGTCCCGCGTACCCATCCTTGACGAGTGGGCCCCGGATGCGAGGATGAGGGCCGTCATGACTGCTGGGTGGGGCGTACGCGCGATACGGGCCGCGGTGTTCGCGTCCGTCTGCGTGCTGCTCGCCGCCCTCGGGCACACCCTGATGTCCGGTGCCGCCGTGCCGTGGTGGACGCTCGTCGCCGGCGCGCTGGCGACCTGTCTCGCGGGCTGGTGTCTCGCCGGCCGGGAACGGGGACTGCCGCTCGTCGTGTCGGTCGTGGTCGTCGCCCAGGGCGGGTTGCACGCGGTGTTCGAGCTGGCGGGGCGTGACCGCGTGGGCGGGGACCACATGGTCGGGGATCACATGGTTGGGCACCACATGCCCCCGGACCACATGTCGCTGGACCACATGACCCGGGACGAGATGGGTGCAGCCCACACAGGTATGCACCCCATGTCCATGGCCCACGACATGGGCGGTAACGCGTCGCTCGGCATGTTCGCCGCCCACACCCTCGCCGCCGTACTGTGCGGCCTGTGGCTGGGGCACGGCGAGCGTGCCGCCTTCCGCATCCTGCGGGCCGTCGCCGGCCGGCTGGCCGCACCGCTGCGGCTGGTCCTCTTCCTGCCCGCCCCGCCGGTCCGTCCACGCCCCCGCCCGCGCCGGGCTCGCTCCGACCGGGCGCCGCGGCTGCTGCCGCTCGTCCACTCCATCACCTCTCGGGGACCTCCCGCGGGGCCCGCTGTCGTCTGAGACAGCCGGCTCCCCGAGGCGTCCCATGCGATCGCCATGGATCGCGGTCCGCGCCTCGGGCCCACGGCCGTACCTCCGTACGGCCGTGTCCCGCATCCCCGGACACCTCCGGTGCCGTGCCGTGCCGTGCGTCTGCCCTGCACCTGCCGTACCCGTATGTCTGACACGCGTCCCAGGACGTGGCGTACCCGTCCGCAGGCGAACACCGCCGACGCGTGCCTCGCCGTGCCGGAGTCCGGACAACCCGAGAAGGACTCAGGTGATCACTCCTGCCCTGCCCGCCGTCCGCGAGCCCCAGGACGAGCCGACGACCAGATGGGCGCTGGCGGCCCGTGGCGGTGACCCGGACGCAGCCGACCGTTTCTTCCGTTCCCTGCACCGGGACGTCGTGCGGTACGTGGCCCACCTCTCGGCCGACCCGCAGGCCGCCGACGACCTGGCACAGGACACGTTCCTGCGGGCGCTCGGCAGCCTGCACCGGTTCGAGGGCCGCTCGTCGGCGCGTACCTGGCTGCTGGCCATCGCACGGCGTGCGGTGATCGACAGCCACCGGTACGCGGCCGCCCGGCCGCGCCTGTGCGACACCGACGACTGGACGCGCGCCGCCGAACGCGCCCAGCCCGCCGGCCTGCCCGGCTTCGACGAAGGGGTCGCGCTGCTGGACCTGCTGGACACGCTCCCCGCGGAGCGGCGTGAGGCGTTCGTGCTGACCCAGCTGGCCGGACTGCCCTACGCGGAGGCCGCCGAATGGAGCGACTGCCCCGTGGGGACGGTCCGTTCCCGCGTCGCTCGCGCCCGCGCCACGCTCACCGCTCTACTCGCAGAAGCAGAAGCAGAAGCAGAAGCAGAAGCCACAGCAGAATCAGAGGCCATACCCGAAACGGCTGCCTGAAGACGGCCCCGCCCCACCGAGCCGGTCCGGTCCGGTCCTCGATCGACGTGCCGTCGTCCGGGGACCGGAGAACACTGGAAAACGGCAGGGCGGTGCGTCCTGCCGACAGCTGCACGAGGTGCGAACGGATCAGCGCACGGTGCGCCCCTGCTCATGCCCGGACGCCGGACGCCGGGTGCCGCCATCCGTCACTCACCGACTTCGAGCGAAGGGGTCCGGCCATGGGCGCCATCAGCGCAACGGCACTCGAGGAACTGCGCGAGGGAATGCGGGGACCCGTCGTCACCCCCGAGGACGCGGGGTACGACGGGACCCGCAGCATCTACAACGCCATGATCGACCGGCGGCCGGCCGCGTTCGCGCAGTGCGTGGATGTCGCCGACGTACGCACGACGATCGGCTTCGCGAGGGACACCGGGGTGGAACTCGCGGTGCGCGGCGGTGGGCACAGCGGACCCGGGCTGTGCCTGGTGGACGACGCGCTCGTCCTCGACCTGTCGACCATGCGCGGGATCCGTGTCGACCCCGGGTCGATGACCGCCCAGGTGTCCGGCGGAGCGCAGATAGGGGACCTCGACCACGCGGCCCACACGTTCGGCCTGGGCGTGCCCGCCGGCATCATCTCGATGACCGGCGTGGGCGGCCTCACGCTGGGCGGCGGGCACGGGCACCTGACCCGCAAGTACGGCCTGACGATCGACAGTCTGACGTCCGCCGACGTCGTGCTCGCCGACGGCACCTTCGTCACCGCGTCCGAGGAGGAGCACCCCGACCTGTTCTGGGCGCTGCGCGGCGGCGGCGGGAACTTCGGTGTGGTGACGTCGTTCACCTTCCGCCTTCACCCGGTGGGCACCGTCGGAGTCGGAGTGACGGTGTGGCCGGTCGACCGGACGCCCGAAGTGCTGCGCTGGTACCGGGACTTCCTGCCCGCCGCACCGCCGGACCTGACCGGGTTCTTCACCCTGTTCAGCATCCCGCCCGGCCCCCCGTTCCCCGAGACGATCCACGGTGAGAAGATGTGCGGCGTCGTCTGGTGCTACACCGGCGATCCGGAGGGCGACCGCCTGGAGCGGATGCTGGCCGCCGTGAACGACCCCGCTCCGCCCGCCTTCCACTTCAGCGCCCCCATGCCCTACCCGGCCCTCCAGGGCATGTTCGACGAGCTGATCCCGAAGGGCTACCAGTGGTACTGGCGTGGCGACTTCTTCGACACGATCAGCGACTCCGCCGTCGACGTGCACCACAAGTACGGGGAGAACCTCCCCACCCCGCTGTCTCTGATGCATCTGTATCCGGTGGATGCCGCCGCCCACCAACTCGGGCCCGACGACACGGCCTGGGCCTACCGGGACGCCGTGTGGTCCGCGGTGATCGCGGGCGTCGACCCCGACCCCGCCAACGCCGGGGCCATCCGCGAGTGGGCGGTCGCGTACCAGAGCGATCTGCACCCGTTCTCGATGGGCGGCTCGTACATCAACTTCATCGGCGAGGGTGAGGACACGGACCGCGTCCGGACGACCTACCGCGAGCACTACGACCGGCTCACCGACGTCAAGCGCGCCTACGACCCGGACAACTTCTTCCACGCCAACCAGAACATCCCCCCGGCGGCCGCCTGATCACGCCCCGATCGCCACCCGCGCCGAGCCGAACGGACTGATCCGCCCGGCCCGTGATCGACTGGAGGGCCGTACGGCACCGGCGTACGGTCGAGTGGTGGCGGGCAGCCTGTCCGATTCCGACCCGGCCCCCGAACCCCCGCCCCCGGCGATGCGATGAGCTATTCGGAGCCGACACCCCGAGCACGGACCACCCCGCAGGACACGCAGCGGAGCAAGGGCCGCGGCAACGCCATGGCACTGCTCGTGATCGCCTCCTGTCAGCTGATGGTGGTGCTCGACATCACCATCGTGAACATAGCCCTCCCGGACATCCAGCGGTCGCTCGACTTCTCGACGACGAGCCTGTCCTGGGTGGTCAACGCCTACACGCTCACCTTCGGCGGACTCCTCCTCCTCGGCGGCAGGATGGGCGACATCCTGGGCCGGCGGCGGGTGTTCGTCTTCGGTGTGCTGCTCTTCGTCCTGGCCTCGCTGCTCGGCGGGCTCTCCCAGAACGAGTGGCAACTCCTCGGCGCCCGCGCGCTCCAGGGCGTCGGCGGTGCCATCGCCTCCCCGACCTCGCTGGCGCTGATCAGCACGACCTTCCCCGAAGGGCCGCAACGCAACCGGGCATTCGGTGTCTTCGCGGCGGTCTCGGCGGGCGGCGGCGCGATCGGGCTGCTCGCCGGCGGCATGCTCGTGGAGTGGCTCAACTGGCGCTGGGTGCTGTTCGTCAACGTGCCCATCGGTCTGCTCATCGTGCTCGCCACGCCCCGCTGGATCCGGGAGTCCGAGCGGCACGCCGGGCACTTCGACATCCTGGGTGCGGCGACCTCCACCATCGGCATGGTGCTTCTCGTCTACGGCTTCATCCGCGCCGCACAGGACGGCTGGCGGGACGCGTTGACCCTCGGCGCGTTCGGGGCGGCCGTCGTCTTCCTGCTGCTGTTCGTCCTGGTCGAGCAGCGCTCCAGACAGCCGATCACCCCCCTGCACATGTTCGCCGACCGCAACCGCGCGGGCACCTACGGCATCATGCTGAGCCTCGCCGCCGCGATCTTCGGGATGTTCTTCTTCCTGACGCTGTTCGTGCAGAACGTGCTCGGCTTCAGCCCGCTCCAGGCCGGGTTGGCCTTCCTCCCGGTGAGCGCCGTCATCGCGGTCGGCGCCGGGATCGCCTCCCGGCTTCTGCCCAGGTACGGTCCCAAACCGTTCATGGTGACGGGGGCGATCCTCGCTGCCGCCGGGCTGGCCTGGCTGACCCTGACCGACGTCCATTCGACCTATCTGGGCAGCGTCCTCGGGCCCATGCTCGTCTTCAGCCTCGGTATGGGCATGGAGTTCGTCTCCCTCACGCTGATGGCGCTGTCCGACGTGACGCCCGAGGAGACCGGTGCCGCCTCCGGGCTTCTCAACGCCACCCAGCAGGTGGGCGGCTCGCTGGGCCTGTCCATCCTGGTCACCATGTACGGAACGGCCAGCAACAACGAGGCCGACAAACAGATCCCGGCTTTCCTGGCCCAGGCCACCCCGCTGGAACGGCTGCGCTTCGAACGCACCGGACAGCTCCCGGCACCGTTCGCCGGCGAGATCCTGACCGCGGGTGTCTCCGCCGCCTTCATCACGGCCGCGATCTTCACCGCGATCGCCGCGGTCATCGCCCTGCTCGTCATCCAGGTGCGCCCCTCGGACCTCGAACGCCTCCGGGGCGGTGGCGTGCCCGCGGCATAGACCGTCACGCGGAGTGCCCTCGACAGAGCCTGCGCACCACCCCGACCGGTGTGACGACGTTCACCCCCATGTGGCAGCACGTAGTGAATGCATTACACAACAGGCGCGTAAGGGACGGTAGTGCAGGCATCACGCGACCGCGGAGGTTTCGATGCGACCTTTCACCCTGAACTACGCCCTCCCCAGAGGCGCGGACCAAACGGTGACGCCGTATCACTTCGACCCGGCCCGGCAGTTGAACATGCTGCCCGACGGGCGACCGGCCGTCAGTGACCCGGATCTCCTGCTCGCCGCCGGCACGACGACGTCGACGGCCGGTTCCGCCACCCACTTCGACGACTGACGAACCGGCCGGCGCATGACGGTACTGATCCTCACGTCCGAGGAGGACGTGACCGCCGACATGGTGGTGAACGAACTGCACGCGACGGGGACGCCCGTGCTGCGGCTGGACCCCGCCGACCTGCCCGGCAAGGCCGTGCTGTCCGCGGACTACGCCCACGGTGACTTCGACGGGCATCTGTCGGTCAACGGGCACGTGCTGTCGATGGGAGGACTGCGCTCCATCTGGGTGCGCAGGCCCGGAGAACCGGCCGCCCACGCGCCGGACCCCTCGCCCTGGCTGACCGCCGAGACCCGGCAGGCGCTGTACGGCATGCTGCACTCGGCCGCCGCCCGATGGATGAACCATCCCCGCAACGCGGACCAGGCCCGCCTCAAGCCCTGGCAGCTGAGGCTCGGCCACCTCAGCGGATTCGCCGTGCCGCCCACGGTGTTCACGACGGCCCCGCGGCTGGCGCGCGCGTTCGTCGAGCAGCACAAGGAGGTCGTGGTGAAGTCCGCCTCCGGACCGCCGCCCGGTGAGCCGCCCCTGGCCCTGCCCACCACCTTGGTCGGCCCCGACGCGGACTTCTCCGCCGTCGCGGCCGGGCCGGCCCTGCTCCAGCGGTACGTCCCCAAGGAGGCGGACATCCGGCTGACCTGCGTCGGCACCAGACTGTTCGCCGCGCGCAAGACGGCCGAACCCGACCAGATCGACGGACGGTACGGCGACACCGGACACCCCTGGGAGCCGGTCCCGGTGCCGGACCGCATCGGCAAGGCGGTGCACGAGTACGTCACTCTTGCCGGACTGGCGTACGCCGCCTTCGACTTCGCGGAGGACAAAGACGGCATCTGGTGGTTCCTGGAGTGCAACCAGGGAGGCCAGTTCGGCTTCGTCGAGCTGGAGACCGGGCAGCCGATCGCGGCCGCGGTCGCCGACTGGCTCGCCCTGCAGCGCCGGCCCGACCGGCGCGGCCCGGAAGGCCGCCACTGACCCCCCGGACGACCGCCGAAGGCGTCCCGGACGGACCCGCCCCGCTCCGCCCCACCCGGCGGTGGCGGGGCGGTCGTCGTACGGCGCCGGGGTGACGTCGTCTCAGGCGGGCCGGATCGCGCTGTGGATCGCGGCCTCTCCGGCGTACTCGATGGACTCCTCGCGGATGACGGTGCCGGGGCCCGGGGCGTGGATCATCATGCCGTTCCCGGAG
Organism: Streptomyces sp. NPDC046859; assembly: GCF_040645135.1. Classification (NCBI taxonomy): domain Bacteria; kingdom Bacillati; phylum Actinomycetota; class Actinomycetes; order Kitasatosporales; family Streptomycetaceae; genus Streptomyces; species Streptomyces sp. NPDC046859. The sequence goes on along the minus strand of NZ_JBEYXR010000009.1, from coordinate 38,100 downwards.
TAGATGCCGACATGGCCGGCGTGGTACAGGACCAGGTCGCCGGGCTCCAGCTGGGTCAGGGCGACGCCCTGCCCGGCGGTGGCCTGCTCCTGGGCGGTGCGGGGGAGCGCGATACCGGCGGCCTTCCAGGCGGCCTGGGTGAGCCCGGGCCCGTCGAAGGTGTTCGGTCCCGTCGTCCCCCAGACACAAGGCTTGCCGACCTGGGCCCGGGCGAACTCCAGCGCCCTCAGCGCCCGAGTGTCCTGCGGAACCGCCACGGGGGCGGGAGCCGGAGCGGCGGCCTGGAAGCTCCCGGTCAGCGGGGCCGCCGGGAAGCCGCCGGTCTGGGTGACGGCCGGGAAGCCGCCGGTCTGGTCGATCGCGGGGAAGTTCCCGGTCTGGTCGACGGCGGGGAAGCTCCCGGTCTGGGCCGCTGCCGGAAAGCCGCCGGTCTGGTCGATCGCGGGGAAGTTCCCGGTCTGGTCGACCGCGGGAAAACTGCCGGTCTGGGCCGCTGCCGGAAAGCCGCCGGTCTGGGTCGCCGCCGGGAAGCCGCCGGTCTGGGTGACGGCCGGGAAGCCGCCGGTCTGGTCGATCGCGGGGAAGTTCCCGGTTCGGTCGACCGCAGGGAAGCTCCCGGTCTGGGCCACGCCGGGAAAACTCCCGGTCTGGGTGACGGCGGGAAAGCCGCCGGTCTGGTCGACCGCGGGGTAGCTCCCGGTCTGGGCCACGGCGGGAAAACTCCCGGTCGGGTCGACCATGGGGAAGCTTCCGGTCCGGCCGGCCCCGGCGAACCCGGCGTCCGGGGCGGCGAACACCTGCGGGGCACTCGCCGTCCCCATGGCCGGCGTCGACTGGTGACCAGGGGCGGCAGGGAACAAGGTGTCCACCGGCGGCGCGGGCAGAGCCGTCGTCCCCGGAGGGACCGTCGTCAGATCGGCGGGGCTCTGCGCCTCCAGGGCGTCCCACCGGGTCTGCGCCGCGGGCGGGAACGATGCCGGGGCAGCCGGCGGGGCCTCCAGGGCCGGGGTGGTACGGCCTGCGCGCGCGGACAACAGTTCGCGCGCCTGTGCCAGCTTGCGCAGGCTGCGTTCCTTGCTCGCGCGCAGCACGGACCGCTGCGCCGCTTCCGGATCCGCGGTGGCCGGGGCGGGCAGCGCCGGGGCCGCCCCGGATTCGAGGGCCGGCGTGGTCGCCGCGGGCAGCGCCGCGACCGGACCCGCGGTGAGTTCTCCCATGACTGCCGAGCGGGCGGTTCCGGCCGTCAACTCGGCGACCGGTGCGGACGATCCGGCGGGCAGCTCCAAAGCGGTGCGGCCGGATATCTCCCGTGCGCCGTCGCCGGCCGACGGGCGTGCGGACCGGGCCGGGGCGGACCGCTCCGGCATCCGGTCCCTCGGCAGCACGGCCGGAACCGTCGGGCCCAGCTTGGACCGGGCGACGTCGAACCACTGCCGGGCCACCTCGTCGAGCGGGGCCGAGCCCCGGCCGCCGTCACCGTCACGCCCCGAGGTCGCCGGGCCGCCCGCGCGCTTGCGCGGTCCCGTCGACGAGGCGCGGGTGGCGTTGAAGGTCCCGGTGTCGGTCTCGGCCCGGTCGTAGAGCGAGCTGACCCGCCGGCTGACCTCCTCGCGGCTCGGTCCCTCGTCCGCCTGGGCGGCACCGGCCGACTGGCCGAGCAGGGCCACCGAGGTGAGGGCTGCTGCCGAGGCGAGCGCGGAGTTGCGCATACCGGTGCGTTCCGGCGCCATGGGCGACGTGCTCCTTCCGTACTCCGCCTACCGAGTTAGCTGACGGGTTCGGGCGTTCGCGTCGGAAGGTGTGCCCTACGACCCGGCCCGTCACGGCCTCGGGTCGATTCACCCCATGGTTCGGTTGGGTCCCCGGTTCCGCGGCCCCGCAGGGCACGCCGATTCGGCGGAGGCCGCTCGTCCCGACGGGGTCCGCCGGAGTTCAACGCGCGTCCTGAGCCGATAACTTAGCCAACTTGTGTGCCTGCAGTGAAGGTTGACGTGCGAAATGTCCGATACGTTTCTGTGACCTTCGACGCCGGTGGCTGCGATCGGGTCGGTTCGCGTCACGGCGCGCCCGCGTGGTCACGCAGGGTAGTGACGCCGTTGGTCTCAAGGGTCTTGCTCCACTCGGCGAAACACGTCACACTGGCACCGAACGAATGGTCGGTTGGGAAGCGGGAGCGATGACGACCTCACACTCCACCGAGGCGCCCCCACAAGGGCCGCTTGAGGAGCACTTCGACGCGACGATCGCGCGCGACCAGCGCGTCGAGCCGCGGGACTGGATGCCGGACGGCTACCGCAACACGCTGATCCGGCAGATCGCGCAGCACGCCCACTCGGAGATCATCGGCATGCAGCCGGAGGGTGAGTGGATCACCAAGGCGCCCTCGCTGCGCCGCAAGGCGATCCTCTTCGCGAAGGTGCAGGACGAGGCCGGTCACGGCCTGTACCTGTACTCGGCCGCCGAGACCCTGGGCGCCGACCGCGCCGACCTGACCGACCGGCTCATCGAGGGCCGCCAGAAGTACTCCTCGATCTTCAACTACCCCACGACGAGCTTCGCCGACGTCGGCGTCATCGGCTGGTTCGTGGACGGCGCCGCGATCTGCAACCAGGTGCCGCTGTGCCGCAGCTCCTACGGCCCGTACGCGCGCGCGATGGTGCGGATCTGCAAGGAGGAGTCGTTCCACCAGCGGCAGGGCTACGAGCTGCTGATGACGATGATGCGCGGCACCGAGGCCCAGCGGGAGATGGTCCAGGACGCTGTGAACCGCTGGTGGTGGCCCTCCCTGATGATGTTCGGGCCGCCCGACGACTCCTCGCCCAACTCCGCCCGCTCGATGGCCTGGAAGATCAAACGGCACAGCAACGACGAGCTGCGCCAGCGGTTCGTCGACATGACGGTCCCGCAGGCCGAGAAGCTCGGCGTCACCCTGCCCGACCCGGAGCTGCGCTGGAACGCCGAGCGCGGCCACCACGACTTCGGCACGCCCGACTGGGACGAGCTGATGCGGGTCATCAAGGGTGACGGCCCGTGCAACGCACTGCGGGTGGAACGACGCAGGAGCGCCCACGAAGAGGGCGCCTGGGTGCGGGAGGCGGCCACTGCCCACGCGGCCAAGCAGGCCGCCCGCGCGGAGAAGGGAGCGGTGGCATGAGCACCGGAAAGCAGGACTGGCCGCTGTACGAGGTGTTCGTCCGGGGCAAGCGCGGACTGAACCACGTCCACGTCGGCTCGCTGCACGCCGCCGACGACCGGATGGCGCTGACCCACGCCCGCGACCTGTACACCCGGCGGAACGAGGGCGTCAGCATCTGGGTCGTGCGCTCCGAGCACATCGCCGCCTCCACCCGCGACGAGAAGGACCCGTTCTTCGCGCCCAGCGCCGACAAGGTCTACCGCCACCCCACCTTCTACGACATCCCCGACGACGTCCCCCACATCTGAAGGAGAGGGCATGAGTGACGACCACGTCTACCTGACCCTCGCCGAGGGACACGAGGACGACACCCGCTGGGCCTACGGCACCGGCTTCGAGGACCCGCTGCACGGCGTGGACACCACCATCCCGGACGACGTCGACGCCGCCGCGCTCGCCGCGCTGTGCGTCGCGCTGGGCGACGACGCGCTCGTCTCGGCGCAGCGCCTGGGGGAGTGGGTCACCCGCGCCCCCGAGCTGGAGGAGGAGGTCGCGCTCGCCAACATCGGCCTCGACCTGCTCGGGCAGGCCCGGCTGCTCTACTCCCGCGCCGGCCAGACCGACGGCACCGGACGCGGCGAGGACGCGTACGCGTACTTCCGCGACGCCGCCGGCTTCCGCAACGTCCGCCTCGCCGAACTCCCCAACGGCGACTTCGCGTTCACGATCGTACGGCTGCTGGTGCTGTCCAGCTGGCGGCTCGCGCACTTCGAGCGGCTGGCGTCCCACCCCGACCCGGTGCTCGCGGCGATCGCCGCGAAGGGCGCCAAGGAGCTGCGCTACCACCGGCAGTACGCCGCCGAGTGGGCGGTCCGCCTGGGCGACGGCACCGACGAGTCCCACCGCCGTATGCGCCGTGCGCAGGAACAGGTGGCGCCCTACCTGGGCGAGCTGTTCACCGCGTTCGACGTACGGCAGGAGGTCGTCGCGGACCTGAAGCAGGTCACCGACGCGGCCGGACTGCCCATGCCCATGTACCGCCCCCTGCCCGGCTGCGGACGCGAGGGCGAGCACACCGAGCATCTCGCCCCGCTGCTCGCCGAGTTGCAGGGAGTCGCCCGCGCACATCCGGAGGCGACATGGTGACGACCCTGCTCGACGCCCGGCGCGCCCGGCACATCGCCGCCCAGGTACCGGACCCCGAGCTGCCCATGCTCACCCTCGCCGACCTGGGCGTCCTGCGGGACGTCGAGATGACCGAGGACGGCACGGTCGTGGCGAGCCTGACCCCCACCTACTCCGGCTGCCCGGCGATGGCCGAGATGCGGGCCGACGTCGCGGCGCGCCTGCGCGCGGCGGGATACCCGCGCGTGGAGATCCGCACCGTGCTTCATCCGCCGTGGAGCAGCGACTGGATCACCCCGGCCGGCCGCGCCAAGCTCGCCGAGCACGGCATCGCCCCACCCGGCCCCGCGCCGCGCGGCGGCCCCGTCGCGCTCGTGCTGTCACCGACCCAGCACGCCGTGGCCTGCCCCCGCTGCGGCTCGGCGGACACCGAGGAGACCTCCCGGTTCGCCGCCACGTCCTGCAAGGCACTGTGGCGCTGCCGCGCCTGCGCAGAGCCGTTCGAGTACGTCAAGGAGATCTGATGGAAGGCCTGAGGGAAGCACAGACGGCCGCCGCGCCCCGCCCGCGCGTCCGCCGCCGTCCGGCCTTCCACCGGCTGCGGGTCGCCGCCGTGCAGCCGCTGTGCTCGGACGCGGTCGCCGTCGGCTTCGACATCCCGGACGAGCTGGCCGAGGAGTTCGCGTTCGCCCCCGGGCAGTCGCTGACGCTACGGCGCGAGATCGAGGGGCGCGACGAGCGGCGGTCGTACTCGATCTGCTCGCCGGTCGGCGCGCGGCCGCGCATCGGCGTCCGGGTCGTGCCCGGCGGGCTGTTCTCGTCCTGGCTGGTCCACGACGTGCGACCCGGCGACGTCGTGGAGGTGATGGCCCCCACCGGCGCCTTCACCCCCGACCTCGGCACCCCCGGCCACCACGTGCTGATCGCGGCGGGCTCCGGCATCACCCCGATGGTGTCCATCGCCGAGTCCGTCCTCACCGCCGACGACCGCTCGACGGTCACCCTCTTCTACGGCAACCGCCGCACCGACACGGTGATGTTCGCCGACGAGCTCGCCGACCTGAAGGACCTGTACCCGGCACGCTTCCAGCTCGCCCATGTGCTCTCCCGCGAGCCCCGCGAGGCCGAGGTCCTGTCCGGCCGCATCGACGCCGAACGGCTCGCCACGCTCGTCGAGGCGCTGGTCGAGGCGAAGAGCGCCGACCACTGGTGGCTGTGCGGGCCGCACGGCATGGTGCGCGACGCGCAGCGCGTACTGGCCGGACTCGGCGTCCCGGACGAGCGGGTCCACCAGGAGCTCTTCTACGCCGACGACGAGCCGGTACGCGAGACGCGGCACGTGGAGAGCGGGCCGGAAGGGCCCGTCAGCCAGGTCACCATCACCCTCGACGGGCGCTCCACCACGGCGGCGCTGCCGCGGGACCGGACTCTGCTCGACGGCGCCCAGCTCACCCGCCCCGACCTGCCGTTCGCCTGCAAGGGCGGCGTCTGCGGCACCTGCCGGGCGCTGGTCACCGACGGCAAGGCGGACATGCGGCGCAACTTCGCGCTGGAGACGGCCGAGGTCGACGCCGGGTACGTGCTGACCTGCCAGTCGTACCCGGTCTCCGAGTCGCTGACCGTGGACTACGACAGCTGACATCCGCCGACGCGCTCCGGTGACCGCTCCCGCGCGGTCACCGGAGCGCGCTCACGCGGGGATCAGGCGTCCTTCGCCGCCCGCTCGGCGTCCCGCTGGCGCAGCCGGGCCGCCTCCTTGCGGACCTCGGCCTGGGTCGCCCGCTCCTTGACCAGCCACTCGGGCTGCTCCTGCTTCAGGGCCTCGATCTGCTCGGTGGTCAGGGCTTCGGTGACGCCCCCGCGGGCGAGCCCCGCGATGGACACGCCGAGCTTCTGCGCGACGACCGGGCGCGGATGCGGGCCGTCGCGCCGCAGGTCACGCAGCCACTGCGGCGGGTCGGCCTGGAGCGCGTTCAGCTCCGCGCGCGTGACCACGCCCTCCCGGAACTCGGCGGGGGTGGCTTCGAGGTACACACCCAGCTTCTTCGCCGCGGTCGCGGGCTTCATGGACTGAGTGGTGTGGTGCGACGTCATGGGGTCCAGGGTAGCCACCGGGTGAACCTCCCCCGACCACGGCCGGTAACCTGGCCAGGTGACAGGCTCGGCGGCACCCTCCTCGTTCCGGCTCGCGTACGTCCCGGGAGTGACACCCGCGAAATGGGTGCGGATCTGGAACGAACGCTTCCCCGACGTCCCCCTCACCCTGCACGCGGCGACCGCCGCCGAGGCGCCCGAGCTGCTGCGGGACGGCGGCGCCGACGCCGGTTTCGTACGGCTCCCGGTCGACCGGGAGTTCTTCAGCGCGATCCCGCTCTACACCGAGGCCACCGTGGTCGTCGTCCCCAAGGACCACGTCATCTCCGCCGTCGACGAGGTGACCATGGAGGACCTGGCCGACGAGGTGGTCTTCCACCCCCTGGACGACGTCCTCGGCTGGGAGCGGCCGCCCGGCCGGCCTGGCTTCGAACGGCCCGCGACCACCGCCGACGCCGTGGAACTGGTGGCGGCCAACGTCGGTCTCCTCGTCGTCCCCCAGTCGCTCGCCCGTCTGCACCACCGCAAGGACCTCACCTACCGCACCCTGGCCGACGCCCCGCAGTCGAGCGTCGCCCTGTCCTGGCCGCAGGAGGCGACCACCGACCTGGTCGAGGACTTCATCGGCGTGGTGCGCGGCCGCACGGTCAACAGCACCCGGGGGCGTACGACCTCGCAGGCCCCGGCGGCCGAGGAGCAGCCCCGGCGCAAGCGCCCCGAGTCCGGTGGCGGCGCCGCACGCGGCCGGTCCGGCAGCGGCGGCGGCCGTCGCGGCACCCAGGGCGGGGCCAAGGGCGCCAAGGGCGGCGGCGCCCACCGAGGCGGCAAGCCGCGGCGCCGGTCCTGAATCAGGCCGCCCCGCGCAGCCACGCGTAGGCCGAGCGGGCCGTGAACTCCTCCTGACCGCCGCGCACGAGCAGCGCCGCCGTCGCGAACTGCGGCGTGTCGGCCTCGGCGGCCACATAGGGCACGGCAATACACCGCATCCCGGCGGCATGGGCGGCCGCCACACCCGGTGCCGCGTCCTCCAGGACCACGCAGGCGGCCGGATCAGCGCCCAGGCGACGGGCCGCCTCCAGGAAGACGTCCGGGGCGGGTTTGCCCCGGGCCACCTCGTCGGCCGAGACGACGGTGCGCAGCCGGGCGTCCAGACCGGTGCCGGACAGGATCGCGGTGATGGCCTCGCGGGACGACCCCGAGGCGACCGCCATCGGGACGCCGTCGGCCGCCAGCAGTTCCACGAGCGCGCGCATCTCGGGGTAGACGCGGACGCCGGTGGCGGCCAGGTCCAGGTAGTGGCGGTTCTTGGCGGCGAGCAGGTCGCGGGCGCCGGCCCGCAGGCCGTAGGCGTCCTTCCAGAGCGTCACGGTCTCCAGGGTGCTGATGCCGACGTACTTCTCGTGATCCGCCCAGGTGAAGCCGGTCACGCCGTGCTCGGCGAGGAGCCGCCGGCCCGCCTCGAAGTAGAGGGGCTCGCTGTCCACGAGTGTTCCGTCGAGATCGAAGATGACCGAAGTGCCGCCGAGGTCGCTCATGGCCCCAGGATGTCAAAGGTCATCCGCGTGCCGACGCCCGCCCGACCGACTCCAGCAGCGGCAGCAGCCGGTGCGGGACGCGTTCGCGCAGCGCCACCTCCGTCCGGGTGCGGACCACACCGGGCAGACTGATCAGCTTCTGGATCACGTCCTCCAGATGCGCGTTGTCACGGGCCACGACCCGGGTCAGCAGATCGCCGCCGCCCGTGATCGAGAACGCCTCCACGATCTCCGGTACGGCGGCCAGCTCGGCGCCCACGTCGTCGAGGTGCCCCTGGGTGACCTCGACGTGCACGAACGCCAGCACCGGGTGACCCAGCGCGGCGGGCGACAGCGTCGGGCCCGTGCCGGTGATCACCCCGTCCCGCTCCAGCCGGTCGAGGCGGGCCTGGAGCGTGCCCCGCGCGACCCCGAGGATGCGGGCGTACTCCCGCACGCTGGTGCGCGGCTGCTCCAGCAGCAGCCGCAGGATGCGGGTGTCGAGCTCGTCCACGGGCATGGGCGCCGGCCTTTCTCGCCGTCTGGTCCATTGGTCCGCCGGCGGACGTGCCAGGACCGAAACATCTGTACCAATGGCCCAGCGTAAAGGAGCTCACTTGAGCCAGCCAGCCCGGTGATGCTGCAATGGGACGGTCGATGGCGCTGCGGGTTCCCGCGGCGCCTTTTGCATGCCAGGGCCACAGGGGCCACCACGGCCCACAAGGGGGTACACATTGCTGAAGAGGGTGTTCGTCGCGCCGGACCCGGGGCGGGTGCGGCTGCGCTTCGCCGCCCGGGGCGTCCTGGGCATCGGGCTCGCGGTCCTCGTCTGCGGGCTCGCCGGGCACACCCTCGTCGGCATGGCCACCGGCGGCATCGCCGCGCTGCTCGCCCTGTTCACGGTCGCCGACGCGACCGTGCGCGGGCAGGCCGTCACCACCGCGCTGCTGCCACTGGCCGGTCTGCCCGTCCTCGCGGCGGCGGCCGAGCTGCACGACCAGCCTCTCGCCCGCGACCTCACCTTCCTCGCGGTCGTCGGCGCCGGCGTCTACGCCCGCCGCTGGGGGCCGCGCGGCCACAGCCTGGGCGTGTTCGCCTTCATGACCTACTTCGTGGCGCAGTTCCTGCACGCGACCCCGGGACGGCTGCCCGAGCTGTACGCCGCCGTCCTGCTGTCCGTGCTGAGCGCGGCCGCCGTGCGCTTCGGGATGTGGTGCTACGAACGCCGGATGCCCCCGGCCGCCGTCCCGGCACCGCCGGGCGGCCGCGGACTCGCCCGGGTGACCACCCGCCAGGCCGTCCAGGCCACCGCCGGGGCCGGCTTCGCCCTGGTCGTGGGGCAGCTGGTGTCCGGAGAGCGCTGGTACTGGGCCGTCGGCGCCACCTGGTGGGTCTTCGTCAACACCACCTCGCGCGGCGAGACACTGGTCCGGGGCTTCCGCCGGGTCCTCGGCACCTTCCTCGGCATCGGCCTCGGGCTCGTCGTCGCCGTCCCGCTGGAGGGCGCGCACCTGCCCACGGCCGCCCTCCTCGCCGTCTGCGTCTTCGGCATCTTCTACTCGGCCGCCGTCTCCTACACGTGGATGATGCTCTGCGTCACCGTGCTCGCCGAACTCCTCTACGGCCTCCTCGGCGTCCTCGAGCCCGCCCTGCTGGCGGTGCGGCTCGCCGAGACGGCCGTCGGCGCCGTCGGCGCGGTCCTCGCGGTGCTCCTCGTCCTGCCCGTCACCACCCACGCCATCACGGACGCCTGGATCCAGCGGGCCCTGCGCTGTGTGCACACGGCCACCGCCGAGGCCGCGGCCCGCCTCGCCGGGGACGACAGCGCCGACCCGGCCCAGCGGGTCGCCGAGCTGGAACAGCTCCTCGCCCGCGTACGGCTCTCGGTCGCCCCGCTCGTGCACCCGCTGAACCCCCTGCCGGCCCGCAAGCGGCGCGCCCGCCACGTCCTGGACCTGCTGGACGACTGCGCCCGCGAGGTGCGCGGCCTGGCCGCGGTCGCCGCCGACCCCGAGGCCTCGCACGACGCACGCCTCGCCGCCGCCTGCTGGCGCGTCGAGGCCGCCGTGGAGGCCCTGACCGGCGGCACGGACGTCACCGCCCCGGCCGACCGGCCGGCGGCGGCCGACCCCGCCCTGGCGCACCTGCACGGCCTGGAGCGCGCCCTGGCGGAACTCGCGCACCCCCTGCGGACCGCCTCCGTGCGGCGGCTCGTGACGGCGGAGTAGCGGCTCCCCTCACCGCCGCACCCGCGCGTCGGCCGGTGCGGAGTGATCCACTGCTACCGTCGGCCGGACGGCACCCGACCGGAAGGGGACAGCGGTGGCAGACGCCGGCAAGCGGGGGAGACGGGCCTACATCGGGTCGTTCACGGCCGCCGGGGGCGCGGGTATCAGCATGGCGGCCGTGGCCGCCGACAGCGGTGCGCTGACCGTGCTGAACGGCGTACGGGACGTGCCCGACCCCTCGTACCTGGCGCTCGCACCCGGCGGGGACACCCTCTACGCGGTCAGCGAGACGGCCGAGGGCGCCGTGGCCGCCTACCGGGTGACCGGCGACGCTCCCGAACGGATCGGCACCCCGGTGGGCCTGGACGCCAGCGGCCCCACCTACCTGGCACTGCACGACGGGCACGTCCTGACCGCCAACTACGGCTCCGGCAGTGTCACCGCCGTCCCCGTCCGCTCCGACGGCTCCCTGGCGGAGGGCCCGCTCGCCGTGCTGCGGCACACCGGCTCCGGCCCCTACACGCCCCGCCAGCAGGGCCCGCACGCGCACCAGATCCAGCCGGACCCGAGCGGCCGCTGGATCGTCAGCGTCGACCTCGGCACCGACTCGGTGCGGGTGTGCACCCTCTCCGACGGCGATCTCGCCCTGCACCGCGAGATCGCCCTGCGGCCCGGCTCCGGCCCCCGCCACCTGGCCTTCCACCCGCTGCGTCCGTACGCGTACGTCGTCAACGAGCTGCGGCCGACCGTCACGGTCTGCCACTGGGACGGCGACGACGGCACCCTGAAGCCGCTGACGGAGCACCCGGTGCTGGTGGACGCCCCGTCCGGCGACGCGTATCCGTCGGGGATCGCCGTCTCGCCCGACGGCCGCTACGTCTGGGTCGCCACCCGGGGCGAGGACGTGCTGTCGGCCTTCGCCGTGGAAGGCGAGGAGCTGCGGCTGGTCGGCACCGTCCCGTGCGCCGGGCACTGGCCGCGTGCGCTCACCGAGGCCGACGGCGTCCTGTACGTCGCGAACGAGCGGTCCGGGGACGTGGCCTGGTTCTCCGTGGACCCGGACTCCGGGCTCCCGCGCCACGCGGGGTCCGTCGCGGTGCCCGCCGCCTCCTGCGTGGTCGTCGGCGAGGCTCCCGGCCGGGTGTGAGCGAACGCCGAAGGGCCCGCCCCCGATGCGGGGGCCGGGCCCTTCGGCGTCACGGCCTCGGTGGGCGGTCAGCGCACCGGGGTGCCCTGCGCCTGCTGCGGGGCGATGCCCAGCGCCGTCGTGTACTGCGACAGGGCCAGCTTGCCGATCGCCGGGTAGGGGCCGAGCGCCTCGGCGGCGGAGCAGCCCACTTCCCGCGCGGCCTCCTCGATCAGGGCCGCGTCGATCTCCGGGCCGATCAGGTACGGGGCCAGGGCCAGCTGCTGCGAACCGGAGGACCGCAGCTGCTCGGAGACCGCCGCGATCGAGCCCTCCTGGTCCAGGGCCGCCGCCATCACCGGCACGGCGAGGCGCGCGGCGAGCAGCATGCCGGTGATACCGGCCGCCTGCACGGCCTCCTCACCGCCGACCGAGGCCAGGATGATGCCGTCCGCGGCCGTGGCCACGGTGAACAGGCGCGCCCGGTCGGCACGGGCCAGACCGGCCTCCGACAGGCGCACGTGCAGGGCCTCCGCGAGCAGCGGGTGCGGGCCGAGCACATCGGTCAGGTCGGCCGCGACACGGCTGTCCATCACGGCCTGGCGGATCACCCGCAGCAGCGCGCTGTCCGGGCCGGCGAGCAGCGGCACGACCACGGCGACGGGGCCCTCGGGCGCCTTGGCCTCCACGCCCGCGGCGAGGGCCTGCTCGTAGCGGGCGGTGCGCTCCTCGGCGGCCTGGGTGAGCACGGACTGGAGCGTGGGGAACTCCCCGTCGTCACCGTCGACGTACCCGATGCGGGCGTCGAGGCCGGGAAGCTCGGAGCGGGCGATGCTCACGACCTCCTCGGCGAGGCCGCGGGTGGCGGCACTCGGTGTGCCGGGCACCGCGAGGACGAGCGCGGGCGCGCCTTCGGGAGCCGCCAGGGGCTCGGGTCGGCGGTGCCGCCCGGGCTGGCGGGGTCGCGGCATTCGTACTGGCAGGCCGGACGCGGGTCCAGTGGGGGAGCTCATGGCGCCGCATGTTACTGGTTTCCTGGGCTCCCCTGTTCGGGGAGGGTGCAGGTGAGCGGTATCCGTCCGCTTTTGTCGGATTGAGTGACGTGGAGAGGGGCACCGGGCGACGCCGGAAGATCACTCTTCGTCGCGCTCTGTCACGGCCGCCCCCTGGGTCACGGTGAGCATCGCCCCGTCACCGGGCAGCGTGAGCCGGCCTTCCACCAGGTCGGTCGCGAGACACACGGACCCGTGCAACGGGTCCCCGGCGGCCGGTACGCGCCGCGCGTGCGGCAGCCGCCGCGCCAACTCCTCGTCCAGCGGCGTGAGCAGCGGGGCTCCCAGGTTCAACAGGCCACCGGTGAGCGTGAGCCGGGGGGCGCCGGACGCCGGGCAGACGGCCGCCGCAGCGTCCGCGGCATGGCGGGCGGCGGCCTTCAGCACCTCCACGGCCGCCGGGTCGCCGTCGGCCGCGCAGGCCGCCACCAGGGGGGCGAAGGAGGCCAGGACGGCCGCCCGGTCCGGACGCGGATACAGGGCGCCCGGCAACTCCCGCACCGGTCCGAACTCCTCCTCGGCGGACGCCAGCAGCGCGGCGGAACCGCCGGAGCGCCCGTCGTGCGCACGCAGCGCCGCCTCCAGCCCGGCCCGCCCGATCCAGGCGCCGCTCCCGCAGTCGCCGAGCAGATGCCCCCAGCCGTCGGCGCGGTGCCAGGCCGTCAGATCGGTGCCGACGGCGATCAGACCCGTTCCGGCGGCGACGACGGCTCCGGGCCGGGAGCCGAGGGCGCCCACATAGGCGGTGACCGCGTCGGCGGCCAGGGCGACCCGCCGGATGCCGAACTCCCGCTCCAGCGCGGCGGGCAGATCGGCACGCAGGGCGTCCCCCAGGGATGCGAGCCCGGCCGCCCCGACGGCGGCGGCGCCGAGCCGGCCGACACCGGCCTCGGCGGTCGACGCCCGCACCATGGGCACCAGCTGACCCATGAGATGGTCCGGGTCGAGCCCGCGGTCCCCGGTCCGCAGGGGCTCGCGCGACTCCCGCCGGGCGAGCACACCGCGTCCGGCCTCGCCGACGACGACCCGCAGCCCGGAACCGCCGGAGTCGACCGCCAGGAACCCGGCCGGACCGCCCCCGGCGCCGGTCACGGCAGGCGCCAGTCCACCGGCTGGCCGCCCTGCCGGATCAGCAGGTCGTTGGCCCGGCTGAAGGGGCGCGAGCCGAAGAAGCCGCGGTCGGCCGACATCGGCGACGGGTGGGCCGACTCCACCGACGGCAAAGTCCCCAGCAACGGACGGCAGTTACGGGCGTCGCGGCCCCACAGGATGGACACCAGAGGCTTGCCGCGCGCGGCGAGCGCGCGGATCGCCTGCTCGGTGACCTCCTCCCAGCCCTTGCCGCGGTGGGCCCCCGGCTTGCGGGGGGCCGTGGTGAGCGCCCTGTTGAGCAGCAGCACGCCCTGTTCGGTCCACGGCGTCAGATCACCGTTGGCCGGCTGCGGCAGCCCCAGGTCGGAACTCAGCTCGCGGTAGATGTTGATGAGGCTGCCGGGCAGCGGGCGCACCTCGGGGGCCACGGAGAAGGACAGACCGACCGCGTGCCCCGGGGTCGGATAGGGGTCCTGTCCGACGATCAGGACGCGCACCTCGTCGAACGGCTGCTGGAAGGCCCGCAGGACGTTCGGCCCGGCCGGCAGATAGGTCCGTCCCGCCGCGATCTCCGCGCGCAGGAAGTCCCCCATCGCGGCGATCCGGTCGGCGACTGGTTCGAGGGCCTTCGCCCAGCCCGGTTCGACGATTTCATGCAAGGGTCGTGGAGCCACGGGCGTCACCCTACTGCCGTACGGGCGGCGCCGATCAACCGGTGGCCCGAGGTGACCGGTAGGCCTCGCGGGCTCATCCGATCACCGCCGCCCTGACACAGAGCACGTCCGGCAGGTGCGACGCCAGCTGGCGCCAGGTGTCGCCGTCGTCGGCCGAGGCGAACACCTCGCCGTTGCGGTTGCCGAAGTACACGCCCGCCGGGTCCGCGTCGTCGGTGCACAGCGCGTCCCGCAGCACCGTGCCGTAGTGGTCCTCCTGCGGCAGCCCGGCCGTCAGCGCCTCCCACGTGCCGCCGGAGTCCGCCGTACGGAAGACGCGGCAGCGGCGGTCCGCCGGGACCCGGTCGGAGTCGGCCTGGATCGGGTACACGTACGCCGTCCCGCCGCGCCGGGGGTGGGCCGCGGCCGCGAAGCCGAACGTGGAGGGCAGGCCCTCGCCGATGTCCGTCCAGTGCCCGCCCGCGTCGTCGCTGCGGTACAGGCCCCAGTGGTTCTGCAGGTACAGGCAGTCGGCGTCCTCGGCGTCCTGCGCGACCTTGTGGACGCACTGGCCGAACTCCGGGTTCGGGTCGGGCAGGAACACCGCGGAGACACCGGAGTTGGACGGGGTCCAGCTCGCGCCGCCGTCGGTGGTGCGGAAGACGCCCGCCGTGGAGACGGCGACCGTCACGGTCTTCGGGTCGCGCCGGTCCGTGACCACCGTGTGCAGGCCCTCGCCCCCGCCGCCGGGCACCCACTTCGAGCGGGTCGGGTGCTCCCACAGCGGCCGGACGAGGTCGAAGGTCTCGCCCCGGTCCTCCGAGCGGTACAGCGCGGCCGGCTCGGTGCCCGCGTACACCACGTCCGGCTCCGCCGCGGCCGGATGCAGCTGCCACACCCGCTCCAGCGAGGCCCCCGTGTCCTTGGGGAACTTCACCGCCGGCCGGGCCGGCTCGGTCCAGGTGCGGCCCAGGTCGTCCGAGTGGAACACGGACGGACCCCAGTGCGAGCTGTCACCGCCCACGAGCAGCCGGGTGCGCTCGCCCCGGGTGTCGACGGCGACCGAGTACACGGCCTGCGCGTTGAAGTACGGACTCTCGTCGAACTCCCAGGTCCCTCCTCTCCTCCGGCCGATGAACAGGCCCTTGCGTGTGCCCACTGCGAGCAGTACCTCGGTCATGCCGATCACCTCCGCGACGCCTTTGTCCCAGACACCCGCCAGTGTGCACCCCACCACTGACAGTCACTCCCGTGGAGGGCGACACCGCAGGTCGGGGCGGCGATGACGGGCATGCGTGACGCGTCCCACGCCGCGTCCGGCGCGGGGCGTGAGCATCCGCGCGCCGGGACCCGTATGGGTGTGAGCGGCCCGGCACGTCCGTGCCGCGCGTCCGTGCGCTCGTGAGGAGGAAGCCGCCGATGGCGTTCCGTGGTCGCAGGGTGTGGCTGTGGCGGTGGCGGCGCAATCCGCTCAAGCGCCGGGCCGACGCCGTCGAGTCCTGGGTCCTGCTCGCCGTGTGGGCGGGCATGGTCCTCGCGGGCGTCGTCACGGCACTGACGACCACGGGCGGTGTGGAACGGGGCCTGGCCCGTGAACAGGCCGAGTGGCGACCGGTCGTGGCCCTGCTCGGTGCGGACGCGCCGGGCAGGGCCCGTCCGCACTCCGGCACGGCCGGCGGGGAGCGGGTCTGGGCCGAGGTCCGCTGGAGCGCGCGGGACGGCTCCCCGCGGACCGGTCAGGTCCGCGTCCGCCCCGGCAGCCCGGCCGGCACCCCGGTCACCGTGTGGACGGACCCGGAGGGCCGTCTGGTCGGCCGCCCGGCCACCCCTGCCGAGGCCCATACGCGGGCCACGCTGGTGGGCGGCGTCGCCGGTCTGTGCGCCGCCGCCGTCCCGTTCGTCGCGGGCCGCGCCCTGCGCGCCCGCCTGGAGAGCCGCCGTATCGAGTGGTGGGGTCAGGAGTGGGCCCGCTGCGGCCCGTCCTGGGGCGGGCGCGCCACCTGGTGAGGGCGGGCCCACCACCTGGGGCGGAGCGCGGCCCTCAGACGCCGTCGGGCAGGGCCCGCGCCAGGATCGCGTCGACGTCCGCGCCGTCGGGAAGCGTCCCGAACGCGTGCCCCCAGTCGCCGCCGAGCCGGGTCGCGCAGAACGCGTCGGCGACCGCCGCCGGGGCGTGCCGGACCAGCAGGGCGGCCTGGAGGGTCAGGGCCATCCGCTCGACCAGGCGCCGCGCCCCGGCCTCGGACCCCTCGGCCAGCTGGGCCTTGAGACGGGTGACGGCGGCGTCCAGCCGGGCGTCCGCACCGCGCGCCAGGGCCAGTTCACCGAAGAGCGCGTCGACGGTCGCCGGCTCACGGCTCAACGCCCGCAGCACGTCGAGGGCGTTGACGTTCCCGGACCCCTCCCAGATCGACAGCAGCGGCGCCTCGCGGTAGTGGCGGGGCATGCCCGACTCCTCGACGTAACCGTTGCCGCCCAGGCACTCCAGGGCCTCCGCGGTGAACGCCGGTCCCCTTTTGGTCACCCAGTACTTGCCGGCGGCGGTGGCGATCCGGCGGAACGCCGACTCGGTGCCGTCGCGGTCGTCGCCGCGCACCGACCGGTCGGCGGCCCCCGCGAGCCGCAGGGTCAGCGTCGTCGCGGCCTCCGACTCCAGCGCGAGGTCGGCCAGGACGTTGCGCATCAACGGCTGGTCGATCAGCCGGGCCCCGAACGCGCTGCGGTGGCGCACGTGGTGGCCCGCCTCGACGAGCGTCCTGCGCATCAGCGTCGCCGAGGACATCACACAGTCCAGCCGGGTGCAGTTGACCATCTCGATGATGGTCTTGACGCCCCGCCCCTCGGGTCCGACGAGCCAGGCCACCGTCCCGTCGAACTCCGGCTCGGAGGAGGCGTTGGATCGGTTGCCGAGCTTGTCCTTCAGCCGCTGGATACGGAAGGTGTTGCGGGTGCCGTCCGGCAGGACCCGCGGCACCAGGAAGCAGGACAGACCGCCGGGGGCCTGCGCGAGCACCAGGAAGACGTCGCACATCGGGGCCGACGTGAACCACTTGTGGCCGCGCAGCGTGTACACGCCGGGCTCGGCGGACGGCCACGCCGTCGTCGTGTTGGTCCGGACGTCGGAGCCGCCCTGCTTCTCCGTCATCCCCATGCCGGCGAGCAGTCCCCGCTTCTCCGTCGGCACCCGCAGTCCGGGGTCGTACTCCCGGCTGGTCAGCAGCGGCTCGTAGACCTTGGCCAGCTCCGGCTGGCGGCGCAGCACGGGGACGGCCGCGTACGTCATCGACGTCGGGCAGCCGTGCCCGGCCTCGGTCTGCCCCCACACGAGACCGCCCGCGGTCCGGGCGACGTGCGCGCCGGGCCGGTCGTCCGCCCAGGGGGCCGCGGCCAGTCCCTCACCGACGGCGACCCGCATCAGGTGGTGCCAGCTCGGATGGAACTCCACCTCGTCGATCCGGTGGCCGTACCGGTCGTGGGTGCGCAGCTCGGGCTCATGGCGGTTGGCCAGCTCGCCCCACTCCTGGGCCTCGACGCTCCCGGCCCGCAGGCCGAGCCGCCGGACGTCCTCCTCGGCCCAGCCGGCGCCCTCGCGCCGCAGCCCCTCCAGCAGGGCGGTGTCCAGCGACGCGTCGTACGGGGCCAGGGGAGGGGGCTGGTTGGCGACGTCGTGGGTGGCGTACGGCCCGGACCGGTCCTGCGGATCCACGGGCTGCTCCTGCGCGGGTGTCGAGACCATGCCGCCAGTGTTGCAGCATTCCTACGACCGCAGCAATACTGTAATACGTCGCTCGGCACGTAAGGTACCTGGCCATGGGCAAGAACGCGGCGCGGCGGGGTGAGGACGTGGCACTGCGCCCGCTGTCCGCCCGGTCGGTCGTCCTGAGCCTCCTGCTGGGCCTGCACCCCCCGGAGCTGCCCGTGCGGGAACTGGTGCGCGCCGTGGAGCCGTTCGGGATCGCGGGCACCACGCTGCGGGCGGCGCTCAGCCGCATGGTGGCCGCGGGCGACCTGCGCCGGGCGGACGCCGTCTACGCCCTCAGCGACCGGCTCCTCGAACGGCAGCGCCGGCAGGACGACGCCGTCCACCCGGAGACCCGGACCTGGGCCGGCGACTGGGAGATGGTCGTGGTCACGGCCACCGGCCGCGACCCGGCCGACCGCGCGGAGCTGCGCGCCGAGCTGACCCGGCTCCGCCTCGCCGAACTGCGGGAGGGCGTCTGGCTGCGCCCGGCCAATCTGCGCCGGCCCCTGCCCGACGCCCTCGACGACGTCGCCCAGCGCTACCGGTCCCGGCCCGAGGCCGCCGCCCGCGACCTGGCCGCCCGCCTCTGGGACCTGGACGCCTGGGCCGCGACCGGCCACGCCCTGCTCGGCCACGTCGCCCGCGCCGGCGACCCGTCCGCGCGCTTCACCGCCTTCGCGGCGGTCGTACGGCATCTGCTGGCCGACCCGGTGCTGCCCCCCGGCCTCCTCCCGGACGGCTGGCCGGGGGCGGACCTGCGCGCCGCGTACGCGCGGTACCGCCGGGAACTGGCCGGCGAGGTACGCGCGCGTGGCGACGGGCACCTGCGCGAGGCGGCACGCGCGCGTACCGGGCAGGACGCGGACAGCGGCGCGGAGTAGGCCGGGCGCCGTGAAGCGGCCGACGGCCCGCCCCGCCCGGCGTGGGTCGGACCGACAGGTGGTACTGGTCGGGCACGCGCACCGTGCCGCCCACCGGGGTACGGCCAAGATGAACGGCCTGCGCGCGGACGACCTGGACGGCCTCTTCCCCGGTCTGCTCGGCGCCCTCCTGGACGTGGCAGGCCGCCAGGCCACGCGATTCGGGGAGGGCGACATCCCCTAGGGGGTGCCGCGCTGTGCCGCGTCCATGAGCGACTGCCAGTCGGGCAGCTTGACCGTGTCCCGGCCGAGCGACGCGCCCAGCTCCGCCTCCGCCCGCTCGATCGCGCGCCAGCCCTCCCATCGCACCGGGTCGATCCCGGCCGCCCGCAGGGCCGTGACCGGCTCGTCCGGCACCGGCCCGCCTTCCAGTGCGGCGGCGTCCGCCAGCAGCGAGGCGACCGTCTCCTTCGCGCACGGCCGGTTGGTGCCGATGACACCCGTCGGCCCGCGCTTGATCCACCCGGCCACGTACTCGCCCGGCACCACCGCCCCGTCGCGCAGCACCCGGCCGGCGCGATGCGGCACCGTGCCGGTCGCCGGGTCGAACGGCAGCCCCTCCAGTGGCACTCCGCGATAGCCCACCGACCGCAGCACCAACTGGGCCGCCACGTCCTCGAACCGGCCGGTGTCCCGCACACCGCCCTCGCCGTCGGGCGCCGTCCGCTCGAAGCGCACCGCGCCCACCCGGCCCTCACGGGCGAGGAGTTCGACCGGGCGCAGGAAGAAGCGCAGCCGGACGCGGTGGCGGGCGGCCCGTGCCGGGGCCCCGGCCCAGTCGCGCAGCACCTCCACATTGCGGCGCTGCGACGCGGGCAGGGCACCGGGGTCGGCGCACGCCGGGTCCATCGCCAGCTCCCGCGGGTCCACGGTGACCGCGGTGTCCGGCAGCGTGCCCAGTTCGCGCAGCTCCTTGGTGGTGAAGCGGGCCTGCGACGGGCCGCGCCGGCCCACCATGCTGATCTCGGACACGCGGCTCGCGGCGAGCGCGGTGAGCGCGGCGTGAGGGATGTCGGTAGGGCTCAGCTCGGCCGCGCCGCGCGCCAGCATGCGGGTCACGTCGACCGCGACATTGCCGACGCCGATGACCACCGCCGAGCGCGCCCCGGTCAGGAACCCGTCGACGGCGGCGTCGGGATGCGCGCTGTACCAGGACACGAACTCGGTCGCCGACCAGCTGCCCGGGAGATCCTCGCCCGCGATCCCGAGGCGGCGGTCGGTGGCGGCGCCCACGCAGTACACCACCGCGTGGTACAGCTCGCGCAGCCGTGCGACCGGCACACCGTCCGGGCCGACCGGGACCCCGCCGAGGAACCGCACCCGCTCGTGCTCCAGCACCGTACGCAGGGTGTTCTGCAGGGACTTGATCTTCTCGTGGTCCGGGGCCACCCCGTACCGCACCAGACCGTACGGGCACGGCAACCGGTCCAGGACGTCGACGAGCGCGCCGGGGTGCTGCTGGACGAGGCCCTGAGCGGTGTAGCACCCGCTGGGGCCGGAACCGACGACGGCGATCCTGAGCACGGCGGAACTCCTCGGTCATGGAAGGTCGGGAGTCGCTCTCGACTCCAGCATCGCACCGCCGCCACTCCGCTGACAGGGTGCTGTCCCGCGCACGGGAAGCGTGTTCGTTCGTTATGGAATGTGATCATGAGGTTACGTTGCGTGTGTGCTGGAAGCATCCTTTCTTAATCTTTCCGATCGTTGTGCGACAGACGGCACCGTGTCCGTGTGGCCCGCGTGGGAAGTGCGGGACGGCTCGGCAGCCACGTCGTGGCTGGGTGTCCGGTTGGAGTTCGGTGACGGCGCACACGTGGACGCGGTCGCCGTGGTCGGCGACGGCGGCGTCTACCTGGAGGACGTCCGGGCCGTACCGGCGCTCTCGCTGGACGACCTCGCGGCCCTCGCCGACTGGATCGAGGATCCGCTGTCCGAGGCGTGCGGCGTCACCGGCCGGGGCGCCGACGGCTCCGCGGCGAGCAGGGCGCGCCCGGCCTGGCCGCTCGGCGTCGAGGGGCAGTGGCTGGTCGCCCGGGAGTACCGCAGCGCCCGGGAACGGGGCGCCGACCCCGTTCTCGCGGTGATGGGTGCGACCGGGCACAGCCGGCGCCGGTCGCTGCGGCTCATCGGGCAGGCGCGCGACGCCGGGTTCCTGCCGCCGCGCCGGGCGCGCCGCTGACGTCCGTCGGCGGACCCGCGTCCGGCTGCGTCAGAGCAGGTCCCGCATCCGGGAGATCTCGGTCGTCTGCTGGGCGACGACGTCGTCCGCCATCTCCTCGACCTGGATGTTGTTGCCCTGCGCCTTCACGTCGGTGGCCATGGTGATCGCCCCGTCGTGATGGGTGATCATCAGCGTGAGGAACAGCTCGTCGAACGTCTTCCCGCGCGCGGCACGCAACGTGGCGAGCTGGGCCTCGGTCGCCATGCCGGGCATCGGCGTGTGCGCGTGCCCGTGGCCCTCGCCCCGCGTGCTCTTGCCGTGGGTCTTCAGCCAGCCCTTCATCGCGTCGATCTCGGGGCCCTGCGCGGCGGCGATCCGCGCGGCGAGCTTCTTCACCTTCGCCGACTCGCCGCGCTCGGGCACGAGTTCGGTCATCACCAGTGCCTGCTCATGGTGCTGGATCATCATGCGGGCGTAGTCGACGTCGGCGGAGTTGGGGGAGTCGTCCTCGGAGCGCTGCCGAGCGGCCTCCTCGGCGGACAGCACCTTGTTGGGTTCACCCGGCCCTCCAGGCACGATCACCGAAGGCCCGCTCCGCGCGGGCGACTTGGCGTCGGTGCCGGAGTCGCAGCCGCCGAGCGTGAGCACGAGGGCGGCCGCGGCCAGGGCGACGCCCGCCCGGCGCCGTGAACTCGGCGTCACATGTGCCTGGTCCCCTTTTGATATGGGCATGCCTGAGACGATACTCGGGCGTGCGTGAACCGTTCCAGTGCGAACGGCACAAGGGAGGAAACAGTGATCCTGTTCGGAAATCCCCGAACCCGCCGCAGACACCTGGGAGTCGTGGCCGTCGCCGCCGGACTCCTGGGCGCGCTGCTCACCGCGCAGCCGGCGACCGCGATCCCCGACCCCGGGGACGGCCCCGCCCAGGAGCAGAAGGTCTCGGAGAGCACCCGGGCCGAGGTGCGCGAGGCGCTGAAGGACGGCGCGATACCCGGCCAGAACGAGATCGTCCACTCCGCGAACATCCGGCACCTGGCGTCCGTCCCGAAGGAGACGCTCCAGGGCCTCAACTCCGATCTCGCCTTCCAGGGCAAGTACGCCTTCGCGGGCAACTACGACGGCTTCCGTATCTTCGACATCAGCGACCCGAGGGCCCCGAAGACCGTCGCGCAGGTCCTGTGCCCCGGCTCGCAGAACGACATCTCCGTCTCCGGCGACCTGCTCTTCCTGTCCACCGACTCCTCGCGCAGCGACAGCAGTTGCAACAGCACCACCCAGCCCGCCACCGAGAAGTCCTCGTGGGAGGGCATGAAGGTCTTCGACATCAGCGACAAGCGCAACCCGAAGTACGTCGCCGCCGTCGAGACCGCCTGCGGCTCGCACACCCACACCCTGGTGCCCGAGCGCAAGAACGTCTACATCTACGTCTCCTCGTACTCGCCCGACGCCTCCTACCCGGACTGCCGGCCGCCGCACGACGGCATCTCCGTGATCAAGGTGCCGCGCTACGCACCCCAGAAGGCGGCCGTCATCGACTTCCCGGTGCTCTTCCCCGGTGAGGGCCCGGACGGCGGCGGCAACCCCGGCACGCCCGGCCGCGTCAGCAAGACCACGGGCTGCCACGACCTCACGGTCCTGCCGTCCGAGGACCTGGCCGCGGGCGCCTGCATGGGCGACGGCATCCTGCTGTCGATCAAGGACCCGGAGCGCCCCAAGGTCATCGACCAGGTCCGGGACGACGTGAACTTCGCGTTCTGGCACTCGGCGACCTTCAACCAGAAGGCGAACAAGGTCGTCTTCACCGACGAGCTCGGCGGTGGCGGAGCGGCCACCTGCAACGCGGAGATCGGCCCGAACCGCGGGGCCGACGGCATCTACGACATCGTTGGCAAGGGTGACAAGCGCAAGCTGGTCTTCCGCAGCTACTTCAAGATCCCCCGGCACCAGGCCGGCACCGAGAACTGCGTGGCGCACAACGGGTCCCTGATCCCCGTGAAGGGCAAGGACCTCATGGTCCAGGCCTGGTACCAGGGCGGCGTCTCGGTCTGGGACTTCACCGACTCCAGGAGCCCGAAGGAGATCGCCTACTTCGACCGTGGCCCCCTGACCACGGACACCCTGCAGATCGCGGGCTCGTGGTCGGCGTACTACTACAACGGCTACATCTACTCCAACGAGATCGCGCGCGGCCTCGACGTCCTGAAGATCGACGACCGCCGCACGGACCCGGCCCGCCGGATCCACCTGCGTGAGCTCAACGTCCAGACCCAGCCCGACTACTTCGACTGACCCTCCGGACGGCCGGGCTCGCGCCCGGTCGCGAAGAACCGCGACAGATCCTGGTCGCACGTCCCGCCGGAAGCGGCTCCCGCGTCCGGCGGGACACCCATCTCCCAGTCCAGCCGGTAGCGCTTGAACAACTCCGCCCGCAGCACCGGCACCTGCATCGGGACCCCGGGCACCAGGGCCGCGAACACCGCGCCCATCAGCAGGGCGCGCAGCATCGGATAGTCCGCGTCGACGTCCCGCGAGCCGTACCGCTCACAGGTCTCCCGCAGCAGCTCGGCCAGCCGCCGCTGCTCCGGGCACTGCACGAAGCCCTCCGCCTGCAGGATGCCCGCCATGTGCTGGCGCATCAGCACCGGCCGGTCCCGGGCCAGGCCCAGGACGGCGTCGATGGCGCGGGCCAGCCGCTCCCGGCCGTCCTCGGTGCGGGGCTCGCGCTCCAGCGCCTCCTCCAGCGTCCGGTGCATCAGCCGGTGCACGGCCGACTGCACCAACTGGCGTTTGCCCGGGAAGTAGTACGACACCAGTCCGCGCGCCGATCCGGCCCGGTCCGCGATGTCGCCCAGGGTGGTCGCGTCGAACCCGTGCTCACCGACGAGCTCCACCGCCGCCTGCAGCAGCCGCTCCCGGGAACGCCGCCGCAACTCTTCATTGACCGAGGCGCTGCGCGGGGACATCCTGTAACTCCTGCGTTGACTGGCTGCCAGCCAACTATACTCGGCACTCCCGCCCGGCACCGCTGTGCCCGGCTGGGGCTTGTCGTCCGCCCTGGGCGACGCGGGGGATCGTCCAGGGCGGGCCCGGCAGGGCCGCGTACGGCGTCCACGTGCCCCTGGGTCAGGAAAGCGCCCCGTCGGCCGCGTCCGCCCGGTCTCGTGGCCGGCGCAGGTCCACCCCCACCGCCAGTGCCACCACCAGGGCGCCCAGCAGCCAGCCCCCCACCACGTCCGACGCCCAGTGGACGCCCAGCCATATCCGGGTCAGGCCGACGCCGGTCACGGACACGACCGCCCCGGCGACCGCCGTGCGCCACAGCGGGCCGTCGGTGCCGTGCCGGTGCAGCAGCCACAGCAGGAGACCGCACACGACCGTCGCGGTCATCGCGTGCCCGGACGGGTAGGCGGCGTAGTGGGCGGAGTCCACGGGGTCGGGCCAGGTGGGGCGGGGCCGGTCGACGGCGGCCTTGAGTGCCTGCTGGACCAGTGTGGCCAGCGCACAGGTGACCACCAGCCACATGGCCGTCCAACGGGCAGCCCGGCGCCACACCAGCCAGATCGCGGCCACGAAGGTCACGAACCGCATGGTCCACGGGTCCCACACCCAGTCCGTGAGGATGCGGAAGACATGCGTCAGTCCGGGCTCGTCGACCGCCCAGCGGTGCGTGGTGTCCGCGACGGACCCGTCGACTGCCATGAGCGGGTGCCAACGGAGCGCGACCAGGGCGAGCAGCAGCGCCGAGGCGAGGGCGAGCGAGCCCGCCCAGCCGGGCACCGCACGCTCGGCCCTCGGGCCGGGCGGTGATTCGACGGACGGGATGGGCATGCGGGAATCCTCGCCGACTCGCGGGGCGGACTCCAGCATCCGGGGTGGCGTCCACGGCACGCGCCGCGGGCGATCCCGGCCGCCCCCAGGATGAACACCGTGGTCCACCGCATACCCAGGCGGGCACGGCGTATCCCTGCGTCCCGGCCGGGCGTCGGGTGGGCGGTCAGAGGGTCAGCAGCATCGCCAGCATGGCGATCCCCATGGTCAGCCGGCAGGCCCGCGCGAGTTCGGGGCGGTCGCCCCAGCCGACGCCCGGCCCGCCCGCGGTGACCGGCACCAGCCGGACACCGGACAGCAGCACATAGCCCGTGAAGTAGGCGATCAGCACTCCCGTCAGCAGCGGGACGCCCGCGTCGCCGTGCCCGCCGTGCCCACCCGGCCCTCCCGGCGCGGCGGCCATCACCAGGGACATGTAGACCATGGCCACGGCACCCACCAGGTGGTGCAGATGGTGTCCGCCGGCCCGCGCCGACCACAGGGCGTGCAGGGCCGCGGCACCGAACACGGCCGCGTAGACGGGCCAGGCCCAGCCGGGCGGCGTGAAGACCGCGGCGGGCACCGCCATCGCGGCCATCCCGAACCCCATCAGCGCCTCGCCTCCCGCGGCCCGGCGCTGTTCCTCGACATGGCTGCGCATCCGCAGCAGGCAGTAGGCGCCGGTCGTCGCACACAGCGCGACCAGCAGCCAGCCGGGCGAAGCCGGTCCGTGCACGCGCACCTCCCCGCTCGACGGTCCGGACAGTGCGTCGATGCCCGGGCGGGACGGGGGCCACGCGGGCGCAGAGGTGTACACGGGGAGCGTTCGGCGGAGCACCCGTATTTGATTTACAGATAAAATACTCGCTAAAGTGACGAAGTGAGTAGTCGAATTCCGCTTTCGGTCGCCGGAGTGCTGCGCCTCGGCCGGCCCCCCGAGATCTGGTTCAAGCCCGCCCTGAGCGTGGTGGCCGCCGTCGCCCCGCCCAACCTCACCCTGGTGGCGCTGGACCGGCTCGACCTGGCGATGTACACGATGGCCGGATCCCTGTGCGCGCTCTACGCCCACAACCGCCCCTACGCCGCCCGGGCCCGTGCCCTGGCGTGGGTGCTGCTCGGCATGCTCGCCGGCCTCGCCGCCGCCCTGGTCGCGTCCTCGCTGACCGGCAGCGCCGTCATGCTCGTCACCGTCGGCGCGGCACTGGCCGCCGTCCAGAAGGTGCTGTGCGACGCGACCAGGATCGGCCCGCCCGGCCACGTCATCCTCACCTTCGTCAGCTCCGCCGCCCTGTTCGTACCGCAGACCCTCGGCGAGATCCCCGGGCACCTCGCCCTGGGGGCCGCGGCCGGCGCCTGGTCATGGCTGGTCGGCATGGCACCCGGACTCCTGCGCCCGCACGGTCCGGAACGCCGGGCCACCGCGGCGGCGCTCCGCGCGGCCGCCACGTACGCGGAGTCCCGTGACGACCACCACCGGGCGCATGCCGGCACCGCCCTGACCGACGCCCGGCGCGCCCTGGCCGGCGCGGGCCGCGCCACCGACGCCCGGCGCGCCCTGAGCCGGCTCGTGGACCGCGCCGGGATCGCCCTCGCGGCGCCCGGGGACGCCGACCCGGACCTGCTGCGCGACTGGGCCCGCCAGGTGCGCGGCACCCGGCCCGTGCCGCTGGTCGACGACCGGAC
Organism: Streptomyces sp. NPDC046859; assembly: GCF_040645135.1. Taxonomy (NCBI): domain Bacteria; kingdom Bacillati; phylum Actinomycetota; class Actinomycetes; order Kitasatosporales; family Streptomycetaceae; genus Streptomyces; species Streptomyces sp. NPDC046859. The sequence continues at coordinate 11,764 of NZ_JBEYXR010000009.1, read as the reverse complement.
GCTCCTCCGGAGCGAACCCGTCGTGCGGGACCGGTTGTGGGCCCGTGTCCGCCCGCTCGGCCGGATCGCCGCACGCACCGCCCTGGGCTGCGCGTTCGCCGGGTACGCCTCCCTCGCCCTGGGGGTCGGCCGCCCGTACTGGGCGCTGGTCACCGCCGCCTCGCTCTACCAGGCCAGCCTCACGCTCACCTGGGGCCGGGGGGTGCAGCGCGTCGTCGGCAACCTCCTCGGGGTCCTCCTCTTCGCCGCCCTCGTCCCCCTCGCGCACACCGGCGGCCTCGCCCTCGTCCTGTGCTGCGTCGCCCTCAACCTCGGCGCCGAGGCCCTCATCGGCCGCAACTACTGGCTCGGCAGCGTCTGCGTGACGCCGATGGCCCTGCTCATCACCGAGTTCGCCGGCCTCCAGGACCCGGCCCGCCTGATCGGCGAGCGGGTGCTCGACACCCTCGTCGGCGCGCTCGTCGGACTCCTCGCCGCCGTGGCCGTCCCGGACCGCGCCAGCGAGCGGGTCGTGCGGAACGCGCGCGGGACACCCCGTACGCTCGCCGGGGCGGGGCACCGCGAGGACGCGCACCACGACCAGCGCACACACAGCGACACGACGGAGGGCGAACGGCCATGACGGCGACGAACGGCGGGCCGACCGGGACGCGACAGGACACGGTGGCCGCCGTGGTCCGCCAGTGGCGGACCGTGCACCCCGGCCTCGACACCGCCCCCATGGAGATCATCGGCCGGATCAACCGCTGTTCCGCCCTGCTCCAGCAGGCGGAGGACGCGCCGCTGCGCCGGGCCGGCCTGAGCCGGGCCGAGTTCGACCTGCTGGGCGCGCTGCGGCGCACCGGCCACGAGCTCACCCCCAGCGAGCTCGCCCGCGAGACCTTCTCCTCCGGGGCCGCCGTCACCAAGCGCCTCAAGGCGCTCAGCGAACGCGGACTCGTCGAGCGGCGCGGCGACACCCGCGACCGCCGCGTCGCGCACGTCCGCCTCACCGACGCCGGCCGGGACCTCGTCGACGGCATCCTGCCCGAACAGCTCGCATACGAGACGGCCGTCCTGGCCGACCTCGACGCCGACGGCCAGGAGGAACTGGCCTCCCTGCTGGGCGACCTGCTCACCCGCCTGGAGGGCCGCCTCGGCAGCCTGCGGGCCTGACCGGAGGCCCTAGATGCCGGGGCGGTACCGCAGTGGATGCTCCGCCGGTACCTCGACCAGCACGATCGGCGTGCCGTCCGGGTCGGCGAGCCACATCTCGATCAGGCCCCAGGGCTCCTGCCGGGGCGGCCGGACGATCTCGACGCCCTTCGCCACCAGCTCCTCGTGCGCGGCCGCCACGTCGTCGACCTGCATCCACAACCGCACGGCCGGTGAAGGCGGTGCCTCGGAGCGGCCGGAGACCTCCAGGAAGCCCCCGCCCAGGAAGTAGACGGTGCCGCGCTCGGCGCCCGTCCCGAACTCGCGGTACACGGCGAGGCCCAACTGCTCGCCGTAGAAGACCCGGGACCGCTCGGGGTCGGTGGGACGGATGAGTGTCCGGCCGCTCAGTACATGCACCATGCAGCCGCACCCTAGCGGCGGGTTACGCTCTGCGGTGCCCTAGCCGCACCCGAGACGGGGAAGAACGCACCATGGACACCACCGCGCCCGACGCCCGTGCCGGGCTCGTCTTCCGTGACGCCACCGACGCCGACGTGGACACGCTGGTCGCGCTGATCGAGTCGGCCTACCGGGGGGACTCCAGCCGTGCCGGCTGGACGACCGAGGCCGACATCCTCGAAGGGCAGCGCACCGACCCCGAGGGCGTGCTGGAGGTCGTCAAGTCGCCCCACGCCCGGCTGCTCACCGTCGAGCGCGACGGCCGGATGGTGGCCTGCTGCCACCTGGAGCACCGCGGGGCGTACGCCTACTTCGGGATGTTCGCGGTGAGCCCGGAGCTCCAGGGCGCCGGTCTCGGCAAGGTGATCATCGCGGAGGCGGAGCGGCAGGCCCGGCTCACCTGGGGCGTGACCGAGATGCACATGACGGTGATCTCGGTGCGCAGCGAGCTGATCGCCTGGTACGAGCGGCGCGGCTACCGCCGTACGGGCCGGATGACGCCGTTCCCGTACGGCGACGAGCGCTTCGGCATCCCGCGGCGCGACGACCTCCGGTTCGAGCTGCTGGTCAAGGAGCTCGACCGGGCGGAGGGCACCGCGGCGGAACCGGCTACGCGGTGAAGCGGCCGGTGCGCTTGATCTCCGGGTAGTCGGTGGTCGCGCCGTCCAGCTCCAGGGCCCGGACGAGCCGCAGGTGGTCCTGGGTGTTGACCACCCAGCCGATGATCCGGAGGTCGGCCTTGCGGGCGTGCTCGACCACCTCGAGGGTGAGGCGGCGGATGTTCAGGCAGACCGTCGCCGCGCCCGCGGCCACGGCACGGTCCACGACGTCGGTGCCGTAGCGGCTGGCGATCAGCGCGGTGCGCACCCCGGGCACCAGGCGGGCGATCTCGGCGACGGCGTCGTCGTGGAACGAGGACACCTCGACGCGGGAGACGAGGTCCCGCTGGTTGATCACCTCGGCGAGCGCTCGGGCGGCGGCGACGTCCTTGATCTCGGCCTGGAGCGGCGTCCGTACCGCGTCCAGCACCTCTTCGAACACCGGTACGCGCTCCCCGCGGCCCGCGTCCAGGGTGCGCAGCTCGGCGAGGGTCTTGTCGGCGATGGCGCCGGTGCCGTCGGTCGTGCGGTCCACGTCGGTGTCGTGCATGACGACGAGGGCGCCGTCCTTGCTCAGGTGGAGGTCGAGTTCGATGACGTCGAGGCCGGCCTGCTGGGCGGCGACGAAGGAACGGAGGGTGTTCTCGGGTTCGAGACCCATGACTCCGCGGTGACCGATGGTAAGGAAGTTCAAGACTCAACTCGCTTCCGTCGACGGCGGCTCGGCACGCAGGCGAACCGGAGGGCACTGTTCGCGTGGCAGCCCGCAGCCTAATGGCCGGTGCGCGTGATGAGCCCCACATGTGCGCGGGGTTCGCGCTGCGCGACGTGGCACGGCTGGCACACACGGCTCCGGGCGGTCACCCTGGGGTGGGCGAGTCTCGTGGGGATTGACCGGGGCTCCCTGGGTAGGGGGTGCTTATGCCCACCCGGAGGCGTCTGAATCGCGTTCCGCGCGCCCGGCAGGAAAAAGTGCGGTGACCTTGGGAGTGCGCAGGATAATTTCCCGAGCCTCCTCTTGCTGGGAGGAACCTCGTATGTATACGGTCTCTTTACGCGAGGTTCTCCGGTGGAGGATGGGACATGACGGAAATTCTTGTGCAGGCGGCTTCGGAGGAGCAGGTTCCTCCCGTGACCAGGGTGGTGGAGCACCCGGCATGGCCCGTGCTCAAGGATGCCGTGGAGCGGATCCGGCCATGGCAGAGCAAGGACGGGTCGATCGACTTCTCGGCCGAGGGCGCGCCCGGGCGCGGTGACGCCGAGACCGCCGTACGGCGTGTCGTCGAGGCCGTCGAGGAGCTCTCCCCGCTCCTGCCGCACGACGCCGCCTACCACCAGGCCCTGGCGAAGGACCTGACCCGCTGGGCCGAGGGCGGCTTCGCGGTACCCGACTTCCTGGACTCGCTGCTGGCCTTCCAGCCCGCCGCGAACCGCGCGGACGGCCTCCAGCACCTGGTCGTCTTCCCGATGTACACACAGAACGGCAACCCCGACCGCAACCTCGAGGCGGTCGTCCTGCGCATGGTCTGGCCCGACTGGCTGGCCGAGCTGGAGCGCTCCCGCTACGACAACCCGCTGTTCTGCGGCATCACGTTCGAGGACTTCACCGCGGGCTACAACACCAACTCCGCGGTCCTCTTCCCGGAGACGATCGCCGTGCGCGAGGCGCCCGAGCGCTTCACGTGGGGCGGCATCTTCTGCGACCGCGAGGCCGCCCGCTTCCGCCGCGTCACCGACGCCGCCGTCGGCATCCTGGGCCTGGAGCTGCCCGAGGACATCGCCGCGATGGTCCACGACCAGAAGCGCTGCGAAGAGGCCTTCGTCCTGTGGGACATGGTCCACGACCGCACCCACAGCCACGGCGATCTGCCGTTCGACCCGTTCATGATCAAGCAGCGCCAGCCGTTCTGGATGTACGGCCTGGAGGAGCTGCGCTGCGACCTGACCGCCTTCAAGGAGGCCGTCAAGCTCCAGGCGGACGGCGTCCCGCAGGCCCGTGACGTGCAGTACGCCGTGCTGTTCGACCGCATGTTCCGCTTCCCGGTCACCGGTGAGCGCGTGCGCAACTACGACGGCCTCGGCGGCCAGCTGCTCTTCGCCTACCTGCACAAGCACGACGTGGTCCGCTGGACCGACAACAAGCTGTACATCGACTGGGACCGCGCCCCGCAGGTCACCAACCAGCTGTGCGCCGACATCGAGAAGCTGTACCGCGACGGCATCGACCGCCCGAAGCTCGTCCACTGGTTCGCCGGCTACGAGCTGGTCTCGACCTACCTGGCCCCGCACCCGGGATCCAAGTGGGCCAAGGGCCCCGACGCCCTCGATCTGAGCCAGCCGCCGCGGAAACTCGTCGATGACGTGCTTCCGGACGAGTTTCCGCTGAGCATGTTCTATGAGGCCCTGTCCAAGAAGCTCAAGAACGTGATCGCCTCGACCCGGGGTATCACCGCGGGCGACGCCCAGCGGATCGCCGCGTGAGCGACCGCGACACGGGCAACACGGCTCAGGCTGCTCAGGAGGCGAGGCGCATGGTGGGGAACGGTGCACTCAGCGGTGCGGTGATCGCGGTGGCCGGAGCGGGCGGACCCGCCGGCCGGGCGTCACTGCGACGGCTCGCCGAGGCGGGCGCCACCGTCGTCGGCGCGGACAACGACCCGGAGCGCCTCGCCGAGGCCGTGGACGCCGCGCGCTACGCCTGCGGCGGGGCGAGCGTGACGGGCGAGACGGTCGACCTGCTCGACCTGGAGTCCACCCGTGACTGGGCGCTGCGCACCGAGAAGGAGTTCGGGCACGTCGACGGCGTGGTCCACCTCGTCGGCGGCTGGCGCGGCAGCGAGACCTTCATCAAGACCAGTCTCGACGACTGGGACTTCCTGGAGCTGCTGCTGATCCGCACCGTGCAGCACACCTCGCTCGCCTTCTTCGAGGCTCTCCAGCGCAGCGACCGGGGGCGCTACGTGCTGATCAGCGCGGCCGGCGCCACCAAGCCGACCGCGGGCAACGCGTCGTACGCCGCCGCCAAGGCCGCCGCCGAGGCGTGGACGCTCGCGCTGGCCGACGCCTTCCGCAAGGCGGGGGGCGCCGACGGCCCGACGTCGGCGGCTGCCATCCTGGTGGTGAAGGCGCTGGTGCACGACGCGATGCGCGCCGACCGCCCCAACGCGAAGTTCGCGGGCTTCACGGACGTCCACGACCTGGCCGACGCGGTCGTGGGCGTCTGGGACCGGTCCGCCGCCGAAGTGAACGGAAAGCGCCTGTGGCTGACCGAGAAGCCGTGAACCCTCCGAAGACCGACGCCCGTCGTCACCACGACCCGGACGTCCGCGGCTTCGCCAGCGACAACTACGCCGGCGCCCACCCGGAGGTGCTCGCCGCCCTGGCCCTGGCCAACGGCGGGCACCAGGTCGCCTACGGCGAGGACGCCTACACGGAGAACCTGCAGCAGATCGTCCGCGGGCACTTCGGTGCCACGGCGGAGGCGTTCCCGGTGTTCAACGGCACCGGTGCCAACGTCGTCGCGCTGCAGGCGGTCACCGACCGCTGGGGCGCGGTGATCTGCGCGGAGAGCGCCCACATCAACGTCGACGAGTGCGGGGCGCCGGAGCGGGTCGGCGGACTGAAGCTGCTCACGGTGCCCACCCCGGACGGCAAGCTCACCCCCGAGCTGATCGACCGGCAGGCGTACGGCTGGGACGACGAGCACCGGGCGATGCCTCAGGTCGTCTCCATCACCCAGAGCACCGAGCTCGGCACCCTGTACACCCCGGCGGAGATCCGGGCGATCTGCGAGCACGCCCACGCGCACGGCATGACCGTGCACCTGGACGGCTCGCGGATAGCCAACGCCGCCGCCTCCCTGGACGTGCCCATGCGGACGTTCACCAACGCGGTCGGCGTCGACCTCCTCTCCCTCGGCGGCACCAAGAACGGTGCCGTCTTCGGCGAGGCCGTCGTCGTCATCAACCCCGACGCCGTCCGGCACATGAAGCATCTGCGCAAGCTGTCGATGCAGCTGGCCTCCAAGATGCGGTTCGTGTCGGTGCAGTTGGAGGCGCTGCTCGCCAAGGACCTGTGGCTGCGCAACGCCCGCCACTCCAATGAGATGGCCCAGCGGCTGGCCGAGGGCGTACGCGCCGTCCACGGGGTGGAGATCCTGCACCCGGTGCAGGCGAACGCCGTCTTCGCCCGGCTTCCGCACGAGGTGGCCGAGCGGCTGCAGAAGAAGTTCCGCTTCTACTTCTGGGACGAGGCGGCCGGCGTCGTGCGCTGGATGTGCTCCTTCGACACACGGGAGGACGACGTCGACGCCTTCGTGGCGGCGCTCAAGGAGGAGATGGCCCGCTAGGGCTCTACCGTCGAAGGACAGGCCGGCTACCCAGCCGGCCTGTTCGTGTTCCGTGGGCGGCTCCGGCGCACCCCGAGGCGGCGATGGCCCTCTCCCTGACCGTGTCCGACGCGGTCCGCGCCCTCGCGCCCGGCTCCACGCCCGTCGTGGTCGAGGCCCAGGGGCTGGTCAACGGCCCGAGCACGGAGCCCGGTTCGGCGCGGACCCGCACGGGCGACGGGGGAGGGGGACTTCGTGACCGTGGCCGGCGGCGAGGAGACGGTCGGGCACCCGGACGCGGACGAGGTCGTGTGGCGCGACGAGGCGGGCGTCACCTGCCCCCGCTGGAACCGGCGCCAGGGCCCGCGCGCGCGGCTCATCGAGGAGACGACCTCGGGCATGCTCCCGCTGGAGGGCATGGCGCCGAGGCCGGGCGGGCGGCGGCCGAACCGGCCGAGCCGCTGCGGAGGTCCAGACCCGGCAGCGGCGTCACCGTCCGCCCGTAGCGGCCTGCCGCGTTCTAGCCGGCGGCGCTCTCCGCCGCGCGGACCTGCTCCGGAGTCGGAGCGGTGCCGCCGAGGTGCGCCGGCATCCACCAGGTGTCGTTCGCGTCCTTCGGGCGCACCGGGTAGGCGCGCTGGGCGGCCTCCAGCAGCTCCTGTACGCGCTCGCGCAGCTGGCGGGTGATGGCCCCGGCGTACTTCTCGCGGGACGCCTCGATGGCCTCGCCGACCCGGATGGTGACCGGGATGTGGCTGCGCTTGAAGTTGCGCGGGTGGCCCTTGGTCCACAGCCGCTGGGTGCCCCAGACGGCCATCGGGATCAGGGGCACACCGGCCTCCTGGGCCAGCCGGGCGGCGCCCGACTTGAAGCTCTTCAGCGTGAAGGACGGCGAGATGGTGGCCTCCGGGAAGACCCCGACGACCTCGCCGGACCGCAGCGAGTCCAGCGCGTGCGCGAACGCCGCCTCACCCTGCTTGCGGTCCACGGGGATGTGCTTCATGCCCCGCATCAGCGGGCCGGAGATCCGGTGCCGGAACACCGACTCCTTGGCCATGAAGCGCACGAGCCGCTTCTGGGGGAGCGCCGCCAGGCCGTTGAAGACGAAGTCCAGGTAGCTGATGTGGTTGCTCACCAGCACGGCGCCGCCCGAGCGCGGAATGTTCTCCGATCCCTTGCAGTCGATCTTGAGGTCCCACACCTTGAACAGTGTCTGGGCGAAACCGACGACAGGACGGTAGACAAGCTCTGCCATGGACGAGATGGACCCTTCCTTCAGTGCCTGGGAAGGAAGCTCCCAGAGGAAAGTTACGCAGCCGTAGGTTTGCGGCTTGTCGCTGATCGTGCCCGAAGAACGGCCGACGGCCAAGCCCAAGCGCCCGGAAGCCGCGAGATCCTCGTCACGTCACCCCTTGATCCACCTCGTGCTTTTGATCGTCCTTTACCCGGCGCGCACCGTCAGCCGCCGTACGAGCAGGTACATCTCGCACCCCAGGCAGTACCCGAAGACGGCGTTCAGGAACGCGGCCGCCAGCGCGGCGCCGGTGGCCGCCAGGCCCAGCCACTGCGGTCCCAGCGCGTAGCCGACGAGTCCGAGGCCCGCGAAGGCGAGCCCGACCGCCTGGGCGAAGCGTGGCGGCTCCGGCGCCTCGAAGGCGGTCGGCGGCCCGAGCCGGGGCCGCACCACCCGGCGGAACAGCACCCCGTAGGGCGAACGCCCCACCCCGCCCGCGGCGCCGAGCGCGAACGCCAGCGTCTGCCAGGCCAGCAGCCAGGCGCTCCCGGTGATCAGGACGACCGCGAGCACCACGGTCGTCACGGCCGCCCCGAAGCGCGGCCCTCTCATGTCGATGTCCATGAATCAAGCATTCCGCATAGGAAAGGCTCTCGGGAGGCGGGAATCTTTGCAGTCATGTGAATGCTTGAGCAGGGTGATGACCGGACTCATGGTGTGCGTGGCGGTGCTCGCGGTGGCGAGTGCCTACGGGGTGCTGCATCGGCGGCGGAGCGGGAGGGTACGGGTGCGCGGGCGCGACGACGGGAAGCGGCTCGGCGCGAGCGAGCTGGGCGGCGAGCTCGGCGAGCGCGCGACGCTCGTGCAGTTCTCCAGCGCCTTCTGCGCCCCCTGCCGGGCCACCCGGCGAGTGCTGGGCGAGGTCGCCGGCATGGTGCCGGGCGTGCGCCACATCGAGATCGACGCCGAGGAGCACCTCGACCTCGTGCGGCGGCTCGACATCATCAAGACGCCGACCGTGCTGGTCCTCGACGCCGGCGGCGCCGTGGTGCGGCGGGCCACCGGGCAACCCCGCAAGGCCGACGTGATCGCGGCTCTGGGCGAGGCGGTCTGAGGGGCCGTGATACCGAGGGTGAGTCATCTCCCACATGCCGGAACGCACTTGACTGCGCGGACCACCTATCGTCAGCCTGACCGTATGTGTGAGGAACTCCTTCTCTTCGGACGGGCCCCCGCCGACCCGGCCCGCACGGTGGGCGCGCGCTGTCCGGGCTGTTGAAGCGCCACGGACCGCCCCGACTCCCCTCGCAGAAGGACAACTCCATGACGGCCTCTCCCGGCCTGGCATCCGCTCAGCTCGCCTCCCCCGATCTGCTCCGCTCCGTCTTCCGGCGCCACGCCGCCGGTGTGGCGGTGATCACCGCCCGCGGTGAGAGCGGACCCGTCGGCTTCACTGCGACCTCCCTCAGCTCCGTCTCCGCGGAACCGCCGATGCTCTCCTTCGGCGTGGGTGCCGGCGCCTCGAGCTGGCCGGCCATCGCCGCGACGGACCACGTCGGCGTCCACATACTCGGCGAGCACCAGCAGGACCTGGCCGCGACCTTCGCCCGCAGCGGCGCCGACCGCTTCGGGCCGCCCACCGTCTGGAGCGAGGGCCCCGAGGGGGTCCCGGTGCTCGACGGGGTGCTGGCGTGGATGGTGTGCCGGGTGGTGGCGCGCGTCCCGGCGGGAGACCACCGCATCGTGGTGGCCGAGGTCGTCCTCGGTGACCCCTCCGGGCAGGGCCGCCCCCTGCTGTACCACCAGGGCCGGTTCAACGGGCTGCGTGACTGAGGTCACCGCGGCGGTGTGACCGAAGAAGCGCTCGGCGCGTTCTGCGGAGCCGTCGGATTCCGATTACGCTGCGTTGCAAAGGTCACAGTTCAAAGCGCTTGCTTAGCGGGAACGAACTGGATGTACTGACGAGTAATATTTCGCTCGGAGCGCGGGTCGCCCCGATCGGGATCGGCCGCTTGGGGCGCCTATGCTGCCTGCAAGAGGCAGCAGAGAAATGTCGACGCAGTAGGAGAGCCGGCGTGAGCTTGAGGATCGTTGTCACTGTGAAGTACGTGCCCGACGCCACTGGCGACCGGCACTTCGCCGATGACCTGACCGTCGACCGGGACGACGTGGACGGTCTGCTCTCCGAGCTCGACGAGTACGCGGTCGAACAGGCGCTGCAGATCTCCGAGAACTCCGACGACGACGTCGAGGTCACCGTCCTGACCGTGGGTCCGGAGGACGCCAAGGACGCCCTGCGCAAGGCGCTGTCCATGGGTGCCGACAAGGCCATCCACGTCGAGGACGACGACCTGCACGGCACCGACGCCATCGGCACCTCCCTGGTGCTGGCCAAGGCGATCGAGAAGGCCGGCTTCGACCTGGTCGTCTCCGGCATGGCCTCCACCGACGGCACCATGGGCGTCGTTCCGGCCCTGCTGGCCGAGCGCCTGGGCGTCCCGCAGGTCACCCTGCTGTCCGAGGTCTCCGTCGAGGACGGCACCGTCAAGGGCCGCCGCGACGGCGACGCCGCCTCCGAGCAGCTGGAGGCCTCCCTGCCGGCCGTCGTGTCCGTCACGGACCAGTCGGGCGAGGCGCGCTACCCCTCCTTCAAGGGCATCATGGCCGCCAAGAAGAAGCCGGTGGAGTCCTGGGACCTGTCGGACCTCGACATCGAGGCCGAGGAGGTCGGTCTCGAGGGCGCCTACACCGTGGTCGACGGCGCGGCCCAGCGTCCGGCCCGCACCGCCGGCACGATCGTCAAGGACGAGGGCGAGGGCGGCAAGCAGCTCGCCGAGTACCTCGCGAGCCAGAAGTTCATCTAAGGCTCGACACGCCGACCGCCCCTCAACTTCGTTTCGCAGGAGAGCAATCCCATGGCTGAAGTTCTCGTCTACGTCGACCACGTGGACGGTGCCGTCCGCAAGCCCACCCTGGAGCTGCTGACCCTGGCCCGCCGTGTCGGCGAGCCGGTCGCCGTCGCGCTGGGCAACGGCGCCGGTGACACCGCCGCCACCCTCGCCGAGCACGGTGCCGTCAAGGTCCTCACCCACGAGGCCGCCGAGTACGCCGACTACCTCGTCGTGCCGAAGGTCGAGGCCCTGCAGGCCGCCGTCGAGGCCGTCTCGCCGGCCGCCGTGCTGATCCCGTCCTCCGCCGAGGGCAAGGAGATCGCCGCCCGTCTGGCGCTGCGCATCGGCTCCGGCATCATCACCGACGCCGTCGACCTCGAGGCCGGCGACGAGGGCCCGGTGGCCACCCAGTCGGTGTTCGCCGCCTCCTTCACCACCAAGTCCCGTGTCTCCAAGGGCGTCCCGGTCATCACGGTCAAGCCGAACTCGGCCGCCGTGGAGGCCGCCCCTGCCGCAGGCGCGGTCGAGGCCCTCTCGGTGACCTTCTCCGACAAGGCCACCGGCACCAAGGTCACCGCGCGCACGCCGCGTGAGTCGACCGGCCGCCCGGAGCTGACCGAGGCCGCGATCGTGGTCTCCGGCGGCCGTGGCGTCAACGGCGCCGAGAACTTCTCGATCATCGAGGCGCTCGCCGACTCCCTCGGCGCGGCCGTCGGTGCCTCGCGCGCCGCGGTGGACGCCGGCTGGTACCCGCACACCAACCAGGTCGGCCAGACCGGCAAGTCGGTCTCGCCGCAGCTGTACATCGCCTCCGGCATCTCCGGTGCGATCCAGCACCGCGCGGGCATGCAGACCTCGAAGACGATCGTGGCGATCAACAAGGACGCCGAGGCCCCGATCTTCGAGCTGGTGGACTACGGCGTCGTCGGCGACCTCTTCGACGTCGTCCCGGCCCTGACCGAGGAGGTCAAGGCCCGCAAGGGCTGATCCCCACCCGGCACACCGAGGCCCCCGTGACCGTTCACACACAGTGCGGTGAGGCTGGTCGACGGGGTGCGCAGGGAACCTCCCAGCCCGACGACGAGCGGGCGCGTCATCCTGTCAACTCCTTCAGAGC